>JAXMBP010000042.1:0-64918 GCA_046349795.1 Pirellulales bacterium
CTTTAGTCAGTCGGCCTTCCTGAATTGCAGCGAATAGCTCAGGCGCTTCTGCCTCGGCGGCTTTTCGACGAGCTGCTCGCTTTTCCGCAACCGCTCGGTAATTGCGAACGAAAGATAATTCGTTCTCTGTCAGGGCTATGCCATCGACATGACTGGAATCTTGAGTTGAGCGAAAATTCGCCCCCACCATTCCGCCAACTAGCATCGCTAATGTGAGAGCAAGCCCCATTATCCAATTTCGATGCCATTGCTTTGAATCTGCTTGGTCTGCATTGAGCAGTGCTTCAGCTTGCTCCCTGATCTGTGCGGTCGGTGGAACTTTACCTTCGGATGTAAGGTAATGCTTCCAAATACCGAACATAACGTAAGAGAGAGGGGAATCATGGTTTCCCAGATAGTAGGGCTTGCGAAGATAGTAGATCCGTGCAGTTCCGCGACTATCAGGGGTGTGTGGATACGACACATTGTGGGAATTGTCACTTCGTAGAACAGTAGCCATGATAAGAGTTCTCGTGCTAGGTAGTGAAAATGTAGTGCATGAAAATTCAACATTGTGCCAAGCACTCATTACTGATCACTTGAGTGTAGTGAAATGATAACCGACTTCACTACACCCCCGTAAGTATGTGGTAATGAACGCAACTGATTTCGCTCTGCTAGCAACCCCCATCTCACATCGAAGCGGATAGTAACAGTGCTAGAATTGAGGGCACTTACGGCTTAGGTGATAACCCAAACAAGTACCATTCTTCGCTTGCTTTGCTGATCTCACGCAACTCTGCATGCTCAAATATCCGGGTAGGTTTAACGCAAAATTTTTCGCGTTTCTCGCTCTATTTTGAGTGGAATCCTACGCCATTCCCGATAGCTTACTTGCCAGAAAAAAAATTTGAAAAAATAAATGGGCGAGTAAGAAATTTTTGAGTAGCAACAAACCCACGTGAATTCAGCAATGGTGCTATGCGGAGTTTGCCCTTTAAGATAGCTAAAAATCATGCTTTTGGACAGATCGAAACAACGTCTTTCGGCCCTATTCGGACACTCCGCAAACTCGCCCCGTGATGCTAACCAGGAAAGAATCCTCTGAAAAAACACTATTTTTATTGGGTCATCGGGAAATCTGTAGATCCCACTTCTCAAGCTTCGCCAGCAACGAAGCGTCGGTCAGGTCGAACTTCAATGGCGTTATTGTAATGTGGCCATCAGCTAATGCGGTTAGGTCCGTTAGATGTTCGGTTCTCATTGGAGGCGGATCATTGGTTGCCCAATAGTAGTCGCGACCCTTTGGATCTTGCCTACAGATAAAGTGTTCGCCATATCTTTCCACTCCCATTGGCACGATCTTGATTTGTGGATCCAGGCCGTTGCGATACTGTTCAATGGCCGCAGTTGGGATATTGATGTTGTAAAGATGTGGTTGCTCGGTATTGCGATCTAGGATTTGCTTGATGATTGGAACAGCAATCTTCGCCGCCGTAGAAAAGTCCGCATGGGGATCGTATTCGAGGGAGATTGCGAAACTGTTCAAACGGAAGAAAGCTCCTTCGATGGCTGCCGCAACTGTTCCACTATAAAGGACATTGATGCCAGCATTGAGCCCTCCATTAATGCCACTAACGACAGCGTCCACTTTCCAATCAAGTAACACCGACACTCCCAGCTTCACGCAATCTGCCGGACTTCCCTCCACGGCAATCGCTCGCAATTGATCTCCGTCGTAGATACGTTTGCAGACCAACGGTTCAAGAAACGTAATGGAGTGACCCACTCCACTCTGTTCCGTTGCCGGTGCAACCATTGACACCTGCCCAAGTGCCTTCAGTTCATGATGAAAAGCCGAGATACCTGGAGCATAAACACCGTCATCATTAGTTAGTAAGATTCTCAATAGTTCATCCTTCGACCAGAAACATTTCCATTACGCTCAATAGACGATTGGGCCTAATTTACCTTCGTGCAGCCTACGTCCGAATGCGATCAGCCCATGTCGCGACCGGCTTAATTGTTGTAATCACAACGATTTTGGGGAGTACAGGCCGCAAACTTTGCGCAGCTTTTCGGCAAGTTCGACTAGTGATGAATGTGATGATATTTCCTTCAACTCCGCAAATGATGGATGCCGATGCAAGACTCCGAAGGGTTCACCGCATACCTAAGCTGAACTAAAGCAAGCAATAAGACCCAGGGGGTAAAACATGTTTCGATCTTTGGCAGTTTGCTGCATTGCAGTCGCTGTATCCAGCAGCGCCTTTGCACAGACCAATGACCGCTCTCGTACGTCCAATGTGCAAACAGCCTCTGCCGAAACTCGAGCAGAGTTGGCTGCATACAAGCAATGCTACTCCGATGGTGGCTACTCCAATCCCAATGGCCCAAAGCCAATGGCCTATGGTCCAATGTGGCCAGCCACAGGCAACCGGGATTGCTCGCGTTTTTATCACTATCCTTATGTTTTCTATCCACAGAACTTCTACGGAAGCGAGTATTACCGCAGCAGCGATAGCATGTACTATCGATACCCAGCCGAAATGCAGATTCCAGTTTACAATCGCCAGTGGCACAATGAATACCCCAGCGAACGACGCTACCACTGGGGCCACCATTTCATTACCGACGTGTTCTAAGCAACTCAGGTAATGCTCCGAAAACGCGAAAACCTCAGTCGATCTGGCTGAGGTTTTTTCATTGATTTGGTGATCTTTGCTCGAAGCTGCCGCGTACGACTTATCGATGGGGTTGCTTTGGTTTAGAATTCGCAGAAGCGAGTCCTGCTGGAGGCCTTCCACGACCTGTTAACCTTCCAACTTTGTGGCCTGGCATGCGTTTTTTTGGCTCTTTTGTTGCATTTTTGTTCGCTGCGTTGTCCCTTGCCAGCGCTCCAATCTATCTGTCCGCCCAGGAGCCCGACTATCCGCCTCCGCCCGAAGCCATTCGCGGCACAGACGTACCGCAGGGGAAGATTGAGGGGCCATTTCCATTTAAGAGCAAGATCTATCCTGGCACCGAGCGAGACTATTGGGTTTATGTTCCAGCCCAATACAAAGTCGACAAACCCGCAGCCGTCATGGTGGTTCAGGACGGACTGAACCGAGCTCAACAATGGAAATTGCCCGAGATTTTCGACAACCTGATTCATAAGGGTGAAATGCCAGTGATGATTGGCATCTTCGTCAACCCTGGAGTCGTTCCTTCAAACAAGGAAGGTTCTCAACCGCGATTCAATCGAAGCTTCGAATACGATTCGCTGGGTGACACCTACGCAAGGTTCTTGATCGAAGAATTGCTGCCCGAAGTCGGATCAAAATACACCCTGAGTAATGATCCAAATCATCGCGCTTTAGCTGGAGCCAGCTCGGGGGCCATTTGCGCATTCAATGCAGCTTGGGAACGCCCCGACGCATTCCGTCGAGTTCTTAGCACCATTGGAACCTATGTCGGCCTACGTGGGGCAAACGAGTTTCCAATTTTGATCCGAAAAATGGAGCCCAAGCCGCTGCGCATCTTTCTTCAGGACGGCAGCTCGGATTTGAACATCTACGCGGGAGATTGGTGGGTCGCCAACCAGGATATGTTGTCGGCTTTGCAATGGGCTGGCTATGACGTCGAACACAGTTGGATTGAGGGAGGCGGGCATAACTCAAAATACTCGGCCTCGATCATGCCAAACGCAATTCGATGGTTATGGCGAGACTTTCCTGAGCCCATCAAGGCCGCTCCTAATGCTCGCGGAGAGCAGCGCATCGATGTTCTGCTTCAAGGCAGCGATTGGCAATCGATCAGCTCTGGACACGAACTTATCGATGCCATCGCTTGTAACGCTAGTGGCACACTCTACTTCAGCGACTCGCGTGCCAGCCGAATCTATCGAGTCGATGATGATGGTAAGGTTCGTGTTTTCAAAGAGCTTCAAGGGCGAATCACCTCGATGCAGTTCGGTCCTGATGAAAAGCTGTACCTAATCAAGGACAACAAGCAGATCGTTCGATTGGATGCCTCCGGCGCGGAAGAGGTGGTGTTAAATGATCAACGTTGCCATCGGTTGGTAACATTGCCTCAAGGTTTGTATTATACCGACGATATCAAGAACTCGATTCATTGGTTGCCTTTCATGGGACAACCAACTCAAGCTCAGGTCTTGCCAGAGCGACCCCTGGCGCTAATTCCTACTCCCGACCATGCCTTCATGCATGTCGCACTTCAGAATCAGCCCACAACTTTGCATCTGCAGATTGCCGAAGACTTTACGCTGACCAATCGCCAGCGCATGGGCTACCTTCATATGCCTTACCTCGAGTCATCAAGCGGAGTAGCTTCGATGGCGATGGATGATCAAGGACGCGTCTACGTGTCATCGTCATTGGGTGTACAGATCATGGATCAATTGGGCCGAGTCCACGTGATACTTTCCAAGCCCTCTCGAGCCGCGATAACCAGCATGGTGATCGGTAAAGCCACGCGTGACACGCTTTACGTGAGTGATGGACAGGCTATCTACGCTCGCAAACTAAAGATTAAGGGCGTCAAGAGCTTTGAAGCCCCCGTAACTCCACCCAAACCTGCACTCTAGAACCACGGTAGCTAAGCGCGATTTTGAACTTCAATGTTCAACGCAAATTTTTCGCGATCTCAAAGCCGATTCATTCCATTTGGCAACTAACATAGTCAACTCGATTTCACTTCTTGCGATTCAATAATCGATTCAGCCAAATGGAAAATCTGCCACCGCTACCTACTGAACAACTGATGATCGATAAGTTGCCCGAACTTCCGGGCAATTCAGCTCTGGTCATCTCGCCAGGACGATCTCAGATGGCAGATGCGTTGCTGGAATCGCGTGGTTATCAACAGGTTACAGCCTTCTACATCGACCTATTCTCTGCGGCGATGGCCTCGCAGTCCGTCAGCCCTAAAGTGAATGTAGTCTGTGCGGCAGACCTACCTCAAGGCGATCTGGATTTGGTTGCCATTCCGGTGCTCAAAAAGAGCGAATCGGAACTCACACGTGACATGATGCAACAAGCCCATCAACTACTCAAGGTTGGTGGCTACTTGGCGATGTCAGTCGATCATGCTGGCGACAAATGGGTCCACGAGCAGATGCAGAGTCTGTTTCCAAAGGTAAGCTGCGACCGCTCCAGCAGCGGCTGCGTCTATTGGTCCAAAAAGACGGAGCCGCTCAAGAAGCTGAAGTGTTTTGATGCTGAGTTTGTTTTCCGCGATGGTCAACACCTAATCAAGGCCATCAGTCGTCCTGGAGTTTTCGCTCATCGTAGAGTCGACGGAGGCGCTAGGCAGTTGATCGAATCCGCAGAGATTGGAACGACCGATCATGTGCTGGATATGGGTTGCGGCGTTGGTACCATTTCATTGGCTGCGGCTCTGCGAACTCAAGGGCTGGTTCATTCTGTGGATTCCAACGCTCGAGCCATCGATTGTGTTCAGCGGTCTGCCGCCTTGAACGGTTTGACCAATATTGTCGGACATTTGAATGCCGATGGGCAATTGGATCTGCCTCAGCCAGTCGATGTCGCTTTGGCAAACCCGCCTTACTTTGGTGACGATGCAATTTCCCAACACTTTGTTGATGTCTGTACTGAACACATGACTCCAGTAGGAGCGTTGCTGGTGGTGACCAAGAGCCCGCGGTGGTATCACGCTTACTTTGAAAACAAGCTTGAAGACATCGCCATCTTCGAATCTGGCAGCTACTACGTATGTTGCGGCCGTAAGCCAATCGCATGAAGCCCAAGCGATCGCAAAGAGATTTGGCCGCGCTAACATCCTGGGTGGTCTTCCAACCCAGTCCTACCGCTGGGTAGCATAGACGCTACTTATTTGAACTCGAGAGTATCATGAATAGGATGCTCGTCGGTATCATGAGCTCGCTCACGTGCTGGCGATGATTTTGTTGTATCGGTACCTGCGTATTCACGCGTAATTTCAGCAGTAATAGCAGTTGACGAATCGCTCGATTCTGGCTCTAGCACTTTAGCCACAACAACCGTGACATTATCTTGACCACCGCGCTCGTTGGCTAAGTCAATCAACTGCTGACAGGCTACGGTAGGCTCACTGACCTGCTGTAGCACGTTGGTTATATCGCCATCGGAAACGTGACGGTTCAAGCCATCACTACACAGCAGAACAAAGTCCCCGGGGTTGAGCTGAACCTTCTGAATCTCAGCCCGCACACTCGACCCGCCAGCTCCCAGGGCATTGTAAAGCACATTGTTCCAGGGCGACCTAGCGGCCTCGTCAGCCGGCATGCCGTTTTCGATCAGTTGCTGAGTGACTGTGTGGTCATTGGTCAACTGAAGAATCCTATTGCCACGCATTAGGTAACATCGACTATCACCAGCGTGCACCACGTACATCCATGGCCATGTAACATAGGACATGGTTAGTGTCGTGCCCATACCCTTGTTTTCTGTTTCATTCGACTCTTTCTCAATCGCTTCATGCGTCTTCTGCATCATGCGTTTGAGATCTTCGATAAAGTACTGCTCTCGCTCTTCAGAGTGAGCATCCAAGTGGAAAAAACAGTGCATGCAGTCCAGTAACTGCTTGACCAATAGATCGATCGCCAGCGTACTAGCTCGGCTACCTCCAGCGTGACCACCCATTCCATCTGCGACCATTAACAACTTGCCATGACTCGTCCCATGTAACCTGCTGTCGAGCTTGAGACTGGTAGATTCCAACGACATCGCGTTGTACAGGTCTGCAATCAAGAAATGATCCTGATTGGAGTCTCGGCGTTTTCCGATGTCAGTGCGACCTGAGCTGATAATTCGGGCGAGCATATTCAGATTCGCTTACACAGGTTCGTTGCTCAGTTGCAAAGAAGTTAAAGCTGAGCAATCGCGAATTATAACAAGTGCTGTCCTGCCAGCCAAAAAAAATGAAAAAATTATGCTTCCTTGGCTTGCACTGGATCTGTTCTTTAGAGTTGAACCAGCATAGACCTAACAGGCTATTGCGGCATCAACACCAATACTGGTCATCGCAGTTCAATAGTTTACTCTTGATCTGTGGTTTCGATAAACTTTGCCAGACGATGGAAGTCGCTTCCAGGAATAATGTAACGAACCTTTGTTACCAGAGTTTGAGGATCGACCAGATCTTCGAAAGGTACGAAATTCAGTTGCATTTGACCGCCTACAGAAATCATCACGCCCCCAATGCCCTTTTCGACGAGAGCCCGGTACGCTCCAACCCCGATCTGCGAACCCAACATAATATCGAAAGCATGAGGAGCCGCACACCGACTTTCGTACCCCAGTTGCAAGCCATTCACCTTGCGCGACTTGCCTGTCTTGGCTTCATAAGCTTTGGTAACCAACTTCGCCAACATCTTGCCAATGTCGATAGAAGAAATAGCGATGTGTCCGTGGTCGTCGCGAGCGATTCCTTCCAAATATTTTTGCGGCAAGTACTCGGCCAAACCTTCGGCAATCACGATCACTCCGTAGGACAAGCCATGTTCTTCGCGCCGAATCATCATTCGCACGATGCGTTCGATGACCTTGTCGAAGTTCATGATCTTGCGAGTCTTAGAGTTGCCGCTCGCATCGGTAACTGACTCTTCGCCAGCCAGTGCCCCCTCGATGTCTTCAACACTAAGCACCATGCATGCTTCACCGGCAATTGCTGCGCCATATGCCAACCAGCCAGCACTTCGGCCCATCGCCTCGCACACGAAATAGGCTCGTGCTGCTGCCGCATCGTAATTCAAATTGCGCATCTCGTTGGCTAAAAACTCTGCTGCAGTGAAGTAACCGAACGTGAAATCGATACCCATGTAGTCGTTGTCGATGGTCTTTGGCAGGTGGACGACTGGGAACTTGCGACTGCCAGCGGGAAGCGAATCCTGATACAGCTTCATCTTGTTGGCAGTCTTGAGAGTGTCGTCACCGCCAATTGAAATCAGAGCATCGACATTCAACGAACAAAGAGCTTCATAAGATCGCTTGAGCGGTGCGCTTCGCTCTGGGTCTTTGATGTGAGCTGGACTTGAGACACTCTTGCCTGGATTCGCTCGAGCTGTTCCGATCATGATGCCTTGCGAACTTCGACGGTGAGGCAGATCGGCTCGAGTAATGCGAATGTAGTCTTTACCTTCGACCAGCGGCTTGGCAGAGTCGAAATCGATTAGGCTCGAGTATCCGTGTTTGATACCAATAACTTCGATGTCGTCATTGATAAAAGCCATTGCGGCCGAAGCGATGACCGCGTTAGCTCCAGGAGCGGGCCCACCGGCAAAAAGCATGGCAACTCGTTTGATCTTCGACATCGTAACTATCCTCGAAAAATTGAATTCAACATGTGCGTTATTGTTGAGCTGCGTTGCTGTTGAGCCAATTCCCGACAACCAAGTCGGAGGCTATTTACATGTTTGGCAACAACTCGCGTTCGACCCACTTGGTGTCGACCGTGCCTGAAGCAAAAGCAGGATGCTGCAGCACTTTGATTTGGAAATCGGCAGTCGTACGAATTCCGTCGACTTGCAACTCTTGCAGCGATCGAATCATGCCAGCGATGGCTTCTTCTCGAGTTGGCTTATAGACAATCAACTTGCCGATCATGGAATCGTAGAAAGGTGGAACAACGTAACCGGCCTGAACGTGCGAATCCCAGCGAACTCCCATTCCGCCAGGAACAAACAGTCCCTTGATATGCCCCGGACAAGGCTGGAAACCCTTGGACGGATCTTCGGCATTGATGCGGCACTCAATGGCAGCTCCCCGCAGTTTGATATCTTTCTGATCAAACGGTAGTGGAGCGCCCGCAGCAACTTTGATCTGCGTTTGAATTAGATCGATGCCAGTAACCATTTCTGACACCGGATGCTCTACTTGAATTCGAGCGTTGACCTCAATGAAGTAGAAGTTGTCGTCTTTGTCGACGATGAACTCGACAGTTCCAGCATTCTCATATTTGGCTGCTGAGACCAATCTGGCTGCGGCTTCGCAAATCGCATTGCGAGTCTTAGTTGATAGCAGCGGCGAAGGACTTTCTTCGATCAGCTTTTGATGCCGACGCTGAACCGAACAGTCGCGTTCGTACAGGTGACAAACCTTGCCGTGGCTATCTGCAATTACCTGAACTTCTACGTGACGAGGTTGTAGGACGAACTTTTCTAGGTAGACGCCAGCGTTACCGAATGCGGCTTGCGCTTCAGCGCGAGCCTGCTGCAGAGCTGTGCGAAGCATCTGGTCGTTTTCGGCAACTCGCATGCCTTTACCACCACCACCAGCAGTCGCTTTGATGAGAACTGGATAGCCAATCTCTTTGGCAGTGCGGACGGCGTGCTCTTCGTCATCGATCAGTCCGTCGCTACCTGGAACCACTGGAACCTTCGCCGCAATCGCCATGGCTCGAGCCGAGTTCTTATCGCCCAGCTTTTCCATTGCTTCCGGTGAGGGACCAATGAAGTTGAAACCACTGCTACGGCAAACTTCGTTGAAATGGGCATTCTCGGCCAAGAACCCGTAACCGGGGTGGATAGCCTCTGCACCGCTAACCTCAGCGGCACTGATGATGTTTTCGATGCGAAGATAGCTGTCCTTCGACTTAGCCGGACCAATGCAAAAAGCTTGGTCTGCTAAGCGGACATGGGCAGAATTCCGGTCGGCTTCGCTGAATACAGCCACCGACTCGATACCCAGTTCTTTGCAGGCACGAATGACACGAAGGGCGATTTCGCCACGATTTGCGATGAGAATTCGGTTATACATGCAGACAGAAGTTAACCGCGCGTGTCGACCTTGAACAGGGGACGCCCGAAGTCGACGGCATCTTCATTGCGAGCCATGACTTCGACGATCGTTCCACTGACTTCAGCCGGGATTTCGTTAAATACCTTCATGGCTTCGACAATGCAGATGACCGTATCCGCAGAAACTTTAGCACCAACCTTTACGAAATCCTCAGATTCCGGCTTTGGCTTGCTGTAGAAAGTGCCCACCATGGGAGCTGTAATGACTTTGATATGAGCACCATCGGCAACTGGCTTGGCGGCTTCCGAAGCAGCCTGAGCAGGAGCAACCATTACAGGTTGTGGAGCCGCTGCTGGCGCCATCATCACCGGAGCTTTACCTCCGCGCGAAAAACGGATCTCCTGGTCGGCTTGGACCAAGTCAATTTCGGTTAGGTCGAACTCCTTCATTAACTCCAGCAATTCGCGAAGCTTGTCGACACTAAACACGTCACCATCTTTTTTTGACATAACGTTTACCTATGGCTGCGGACTGTGATAGCCGCGTAATTTCAGAATTCCTAGCTGAGCAACTGGACTGTGTTGGAGGCTAAATCCGACGGCAAACTGCTGAGCACTTCACATCCGGATTCGGTGATCAAGACATCATCCTCGATCCGCACACCTCCCCAGCCCGAAATGTAAATCCCAGGCTCGACGGTCACTACCATTCCTGGAAGCAACGGACGATCATGATTTTTGCCAAGCCTTGGAGCTTCGTGAATATCCAGTCCGATTCCATGCCCCAATCCGTGATTAAACAGCTCACCCATGCCAGCAGCTTCAATCACACTCCTGGCAATCCGGTCAACTTCGCTGACCATCACACCAGGGGCCATGGCGGCAATGGCGGCCTTTTGAGCTGCCAAAACCTTCTCGTAGACTAGCAAAAATTTGGGCGGGATTTTACTAGTCAAAAGTACACGAGTCAAGTCGCTGCGGTACCCGTCTACCGTGGCTCCCCAGTCGATCAAAACAAAGCAATCGCTGCCAATTTCGGATTTTCCGGCTCGGGCATGGGGCAGGGCGGCTCGCGGTCCGACCGCAACAATAGGTACAAAACTGCAGCCACTTCCACCCAATTGACGGACCAGACGCTCCAGTTCGTTGGAAACGTCCAGCTCGGTCTGTCGGCTGGTTAGCTGAGCTTTGACACAAGTAAATACCCGTTCAGCCACGTCGATAGCCCGCCGAATCGTCGCAATCTCGTCCAAGTCCTTGATCTCGCGGAGCGCTTCGACCCTTACCTTGCCTTTGACGATCTTCTCAGTCCCTAACTCGCACGCGATTTGGTCGAACTGATCCACAGTCATCGACCCAGTTTCAACAACCAAGTTGGTCAAGCTCCGATTTTTGAGCTGCTGACCTACTACGGTCATCGTCAGCTCAGAAGGCTTTCGAATGAATAGAGGCAGCCCCGGACATTCCTGGCCGAGCTGGATTTCGTATCGAGGATCGCTCAGTAGTAGCTCTTCGCGATCTGTAATCAGCAGTAAGCTGTCATCGCCAGTGAAGCCGGTGAGATATCGAACATTGTTGACATTGGATACAAGCATGCCGCTGCAACCTGCTTCGCTGAGCAGTTGCCGCAGACGAGTGCGTCGCAATAAATAGTCTGGCATCGAAGCTGTCTATCGTAAGCGAGTTATGTTTTGCAGCTCGATGTGTGCCGCTCGGAACTCTTGCAAATAACCTCGCAAGCCTTGGATACCAACGGGTTCATTTACAAAGCTATCCAGCTTTAGGCCAGGAATAGCCGTAACATAGGCTATGACCAGCCCCGAGTCAGAATGGAGCACGTGAGTGGGCTGCCCAGGCTGAGCCGCATGAAGCGGGACCAACCAGCCCGTCGCATCGAAGTTTCTGCTAGCCATTGTATCACCGCCAGCATTTGTTGCAGGTACAGTGTATCCCGCTGAAGTGAATCCCGTTGAGCTAACTCCAGAACCTAATGGACCGCCAGTTGAGCTGCCACCCGCTGAACTGCCGACTGTGGCTGATGCTGATGCTAAGGAGACTGCGGGGCCACTGTAGGCGCCACCCGAGCCCTGTACGCTCGACAAGGATTGACCTGAGCGCATGGCATGCCGTTCGAACTCGCCAATTCGCTCCATCAGCAAACGAGCTTGACCGCGCTCAGTTGGCGATGAGCCGTTGTTGATATAGTACTGCACGCGCTCTTTCAGCTCGCCAAAATTCCAATGCTGCATCGGCCGCGTAACCATCTCACTCAACCTCTGCTGCAACTGAGTTACGGCATTGCCGCTAGCTTCAAGCATCGGCTGCACGCCCAAACCAGATCGGTCACCTGTATCACCCGATCGATTGCTCAACCCAAACCAGTTTCGATTGGACCAAGAAGAGCCGCTATTGGAAGCCAAAGGTTCAGTTGGCAAATTGGGCATGTCCACGCTGCCTCGACCACTAAATCGATTGCTAAAGGTAGACGATTCTAGCGGAGGAGCTGTCTTCGGCGCTCCGCTACCTGACGCTCCAGCACCTGATGCGCCGGAGCCCGAGGGCGTCGATTCATAGTGTCTTGAACTATTCGAAGAGTCCAAAATGGTTGATCCACCAAAGTTATTGCGAAAAGTGTCGCGAGTATCATCCAATGTTCCACGCAAAGCTGACATAGTGGTACCCAAACCTCGCTCGCCACTAGATTGAGGATAACCCATCATGCGCTGATCGCTCAATTCACGAGGATCGCGCCACGGAGTTCTTCGTCGATTGGGCACTACAGGAGTTGGATCGGGCAGCCCTGGTCGCTGATGACCTTTCTTCTTTGGAGCCATATCCAACGAAAATGGATCAGCAGCCAATGTGTCGGGCTGTGTGTTTCGCCAAGCAGCCGCTCGCTCCAAGAACGGCAACCTCAATCCTTGATCGGTGAACTCAAACAACTGCCAATCATTCCAGTTTGCATCGTATTCTGGCTCTTCGCCTTCCGAAACGATGTACTCTCCACTTTCTACCTCTCCGTCGTACACAACCTCACCCTCGACCATTGCGCTACTCATGGTTCCATCGTCGATGATGATTTCGCCTTGCCGTGAGCCGCTCTCGATAGGGACGCCTTCTACCTGTTCTTGCTTTCTGAGTAGACCTGCAGGTTTTACATTCGACTTAGCCGCAGTTTTTTTCTCGCCTGAGGCTGGCACAACCTTCGACTCTGCCACTTGATTGGGCTGAGCTATCCATTCTGGAGGCTGGCGACTGATCGATCCGCTTTGTATCCAGCGGAACTCGCCGTTGGGTGGCGCAATCTTGTACCAAAGAGTCTCTTTACCCTCCTTGTCTTTGATAGTCTCTTCACCCAACTTGGTCAGTTGCTCGCCTACATTCAGTTGCACCTGCCAGCGATATTGTTTGGCTGTGCCTAATGAACTGCCTATCCAACTCACACTGTTCTTAGCAGTGATCTCAACACTTTTTCCACCTGGCAACAGATATCCGTCGGTGGCTGGAATCCAACTAAAACTTCCCGCCGGTGGACGAATGGCTAGCCAACCTGAATCGGTTGAGTGATAAATCTGAATCGAAGTTCCTTGCTGCAGTTGATGCGTTGGATAGTAGTCTTCGGAGGGACCGCTATAAACCAACGCTCGACTAACCGCTACATAACCTACCTCAGGCTGCTTCGAGGTCGAAACAACCTTGTCTTTGTTTTCACTCGCCCGAGGCTCATCCGCCATCGCCGAGAAGCATGCCGCGATTGTCGTGATGCAGATTAGTGCTTGAATTAACTTCATTTTGCGACCCTTGGTCAACATTTTTCAGGGCGAGCACAGTTCGAACAGCTTGGAAGCTGACAAATCAAATGGCTCATCAAGTCGGTTATGTACAGTCGGACCCTGGAATTGTTCCTACTAAACGGGAGCGGCTGAAATCAAGATCAATAGGGGTTGAGTAATGTTGCTAGCAAGCGACAATCAGCCCAGCAATTCTGCCACCTGTCGCTGATCGTCGGAGTGTACGCACCCTCCCATACACGGACGAAACTACAGAAGTTACGTCATTTTGCGGGAGGGTCGGAAAGCGATTAATGCGATCTTTCCGAGGAGGGCGACAAGTGTGCGAATTCGTTGCCAATTCCGAACCTTCATTACAGCCAACTAGCAATGACTACTTACAATCGCCAACAGTTAATCGACCTAATCAAACAACACGCACTTCAATTCGGCGAATTCACTTTGGCTAGCGGAAAAAAGGCCAGCTTTTACCTCGACTGCCGCAAGCTAACTCTCCATCCTTTGGGAGCCAATCAAATTGGCGCCGGTATGCTTGAACTGCTGGCTGGCTCGATGCCTCAATCGATTGGGGGCATGGCCATCGGGGCCGATCCAATCACTGCTGCCACGATCACGTTAGCTGGCCAGCGCGGAATCGACTTGTTGGGCTTCATCGTTCGCAAAGAGGCCAAGCAGCACGGTACAGGTCGTCAGGTTGAAGGACCAGTCACAGCCGGAATGTCCGCAGTGATTGTTGAAGACGTAGTAACCAGCGGCGGCAGCGCGCTGAAGGCAGTTGAAGCCGTGCGCGAGTTCGGCTTGAACGTCACCAAGATTTTGGCTGTCGTCGATCGCTTAGAAGGCGGCCGCGAAGCCATCGAAGCCGCCGGACTGCAATTACAAACGTTGGTCACCGTGAAGGATCTTGGCATCTGAGCGATTGAAGACAATCTCTCTACTTAGAACGACTGATGACAATCAAGACTACCTGCCATTCTTGCCATCGTCCATTTCAGGTGAACGATGAATCTGCTTGCCTTATGGTTGCTTGTCCAAATTGCGGGACACAGCATAGGGTTACCAGCAATCTACGAAGAACTGGAAACTCAACGGACAGCCCCTACGTAGCACCTGTGAAATTTAGTCCAGTTAGCTTCAGTCAAACAAGATCATTCGCAGGCATGACGCCGACGAAAATTAAAATAAAAACCGTAATGGGGCGATGCCTTAGGACATTCAAACGGAATCTTGGAACTCTGCTCGTTATCGAGGTAACTCAGACCGCAATTATTGGGGTACTTGAAGTTATCCGAGGCGCTCTACTTTCTGCGCAAAAGAGCGAGAAAGGCGTGGATATAGCGCGAATGTTTGGTTCGCTCGCGTCGTTCGTTTTCGGCCTGGCAGTTTTCACCTGTGTATGGTTCTTATTTGTGAAGATGCGAGTTTGCTTGAGATTACTGCGAGAGGAGCCTGTTGGCGTAAGAGTGTTTTTCTCGGGCGGATTCAGCTTTATTTCTGCAGTCCTTGTTGTTGCGTTATTGTGCATTCCGTCAGTGTCGATACTTGGATTAGAGGCATACATTGGTAATGAGATTGTCCTGCTGGTAGGGCTCATGATCGCATTTCTAGCTGGGCTGTACGTTTGGCCATCGATTTTCTTGGTAGTGGACCGCAAGGCCAGTGTCTTGAAGTCCCTAGTGCTTGCACCTAGATTCGCGGATATCAACTACATCAATTCGTTTCTAATCTACTTGATTTGTTCTGTTCTGCCGTGGTCCGGTGTATTATTCTTTTGCATCGGGCAGTTCGTAACGGTTCCGTTCACAATTTTATTTGCCTGCGGATGTTATCTCGCCATGACAGGGCAATTGCCAGAAGAAGTTGAAAACGAATCGCAGGGCTAGCCTATCATCGCCTTAAACTCCTATCGGGGACACAGCATTCTCGTGCTTTAGCCAGAGTTAATCAGTTCTCTTTATCGGTTTCACTTGCACCAAAGTGACGTGACCCCACCGATTCCTGCGCGATGTCTGATTCCGCAGTTCCACTGCATTACTAGAACCAATGCAAGGGCTAGCCACGGATCTGTCTCAGTCACTATTTTGATTTCCACCAGCCAGAGTTAATCGCACACCTCATCAAAGTGCTGTGCCCCCATTAGTCGCTTGACTTTGGGTCAATACCACGCGAACCAAAAACAATCCTCAGTCTGAATTTGTTAAACTCTGGGAGAAAATGCGGATAGGGGCAAATTAGGAGCTGTCGCAACTGCTGGGCGTACGATGGTTGCATTCTCTGAATTTGTAACTGAAGACGAAGACGACGACTCTGTGCAGCAAGCGACCTCGAGTCATTTCATATCGATTTGTTGACTGTGGGATCCAGAAGGACGCTAGTTATTAGTGAGTGACTCGCTACATGGGAATGTCAATCTACTACTTGCTTCTCAGCCAATTAATAGGTTTGCTGTTCCTCATCATGCCAAAACAGGGTTTTTCGACTCTGTTTTGGAAGTCTCTTTTGGCTACCCACGCCATCGTGGCCATTTCCCTTTGCGTTGCGGGAGCACTGCAAAGTTCCCACCTTCAACCTGAGTCAATACTCGCGATTCCCATGGCATTTTTCGGCAACCTACTAATTCAGTACTTTCTATTTCACGTAATGGCCGGCCCAATCATCATGGGAGTATTGTTAGTAAGTGGGTTCGGAGAACTTGTTGCCAAGGCCCGGATTGAAATCGGTCAGCGAATTGATAGCGGTACGCATGTATGGCTGCGCAGAATTCGCAATGAAAGTAATAGAAATTGGCGCATATCCTTCTGGGCTGGCATTGTAGTGATTGTGTTTATCAATACTTTTGTCACTTACTTGATGATGGAAAAGCGGCAGTAGTATTACTTATTGTCATTGGCCGCGGCCGGTTGAGCTCGACTAAATCGAGCGCTTAGGTTCCGGTAATAGGATCGAGCTTGCTGATTAAACCTAACGGGGACAAAGCATTTTCGTGAGGGAGGAAGAATTTCCCCGAAGTTTGGATATTTACTGTAAGGTTTTGAATCGAGCTCCGTCTACCAATTCGTACAATACTTGAGCAGTTCGGCGTTGCTGTCTGATGGGAGCGCTTCATCATAGTGCTGCGTACCCAGGGCTTTGCACACCTCGACCGTTGACCTCTGTGACTTAGTGTTTCAGCGGTTAACGATTGGATTTTTCACGACTCAAAATTGCTTAACCACAGAGACTCAGAGGCACTGAGAGAGCCAGAGCTTGAAACTTCTCAAACAATCGGAGACACAGCATGCTTATGTTATTCGCAAACATCTCACCAAGGTGGGGTGACCCCAGCAGTTGAACCAAGCGCTTCAAGAACCAAGGCTAGGATCGCAACATTAATGCCGCTTAGTTTGTACAGTCTAATTGCTGGACCCTGGCGGTATCGGCGACCGTAATTCAACACCGATTCTTTTTCCGTCAGGCTGGTCATAGTACAGCCTTTCCAGGGTCTCAATCTTCTTGAAAGGCTCGACGCTCTCGGGCTTGAGAACTTGATCCGTTTGGAATCCAGACATCTTAGACTCTTTAATCCATTGGATGAGTTCCTCGTCCGGAATCGTTGTGCCAGCCAAAGTCAATGAACGAATTCGACCTGGCTGTAAATCCATTTTGAATCCATCTGGAAACTTGCAGTTCACCAGCACTATCGAGCCGCCAGTGTATCGTGTTATTGCCCGTGTCGCCGCTTCATCAAGAGTGCTGCCTATGATTCTCAATGGCCCAGCATCTTCGGTACTGCTATGCAATGCGTACACAGCTTCCGCTGTAAGTGTATCGACGCTCAGTTCTCTCCAAAACTTCACGTGTTGGATTTGCGTTGCTTGCTGGACGGTTAACTCTCGTCCGCTGAACTTCAGCCAACAGTTTTTGGGTAAGACGGATAGGTCGACACCGGTTTCGATCTTGTGCGTGAATGCAGAAACGCAGATGTAGTTGATTCCGCTCAACTTATTCAGCTCCTTAAGCCCAGGCATATCTGCATCGGTGATCCCCTCGAGTTTAAGCTCGATGTGATCAAGCTTTAGCTTCGATAGATTCTCGATCATTTCGACGCTCAACGGTGGATCTGTGCCGTCTCGAACTAGATCGACTTGGAAAAGCCGTGGAAGGTGCTGTCGCCTGATGTCAATTTTTTGAAAGGCTTCCAACGCCCCACTCACATGATAGACATCGCTCATCGCATCTTCGCCGCAAAGACGCACCAGCCAATAGGGCAATGGGATGCCAGAGTCTTTGTCACGGAACCATTCGCCTTCAACTTCGGGACGGTCGAGTTCTACGATCATGCCAGCTCGCCCGAGGGCGCTCGTGGTCCTTTGTCGCAACCGATATGGATACATTTGCTGAAGCCCGACACAAATTATAGCTGTGACCAAAGGCAAAATGATGATGGTGACTTTAAGAGACAGCTTGCCTCGCGATTGAATTAGTCTTGAGCAAACGTAGACGGTTAAGCCGAAGATGACAGCTACAGCGGCAGCTAGCGCATGCATTTGGCTCCACAGCAAAGTCGCCAAGTAGGTGAAGGCACCGCCAAGCAATGCCGCTGCATAGGGCCAAAGCGAACGAATCTGAAACGAGTTATGCATTCTGTATTTCACGGTAGTTTTCAATAACTTGCCGCTGGGGGCGTAGATTGGTCTGAGACCTATCGGCCTATCGGGGAAGTGAGACCTATCGGGGACAAAGCAATTAAGTGAGACCTATCGGGGACAAAGCAATTTCGTGAGGGAGGAAGAATTTCCCCGAAAGTTTGGAAAATTATTGTAAGGTTTTGAATCGAGCTCCGTCTACCAATTCGTGCAGTTCTTGATTCCTGCCCTGCAGCGTTCGCGCACTTGGTGCGTTTGGGCCTAGGGAATCCACAGAGTATTCAAATTGGTAAAAGTGGCGAAGATGACCAGACTAACTCGAGAGCAGCTTTTCACTCCAGACGAACAGGCGATCGTGCATGTGATGAATCGCGCAGTTCGACGTTGCTTCCTAATGGGCCATGATCAATTCACCGGTCGAAACTATGACTATCGCAAAACATGGATTGAGAGCCGCATCGAGCATCTAGCCAAATACTTCGGCATCGATGTCTTGACCTATTCGATTCTCTCAAATCACTTTCATCTTGTTTTGCGTCAAAGACCGGATGTGGTTAAAACGTGGGATGACACGGAAGTGGCTAGGCGTTGGCTGATGATCTGCCCCAAGAAAAAGAATAAGGATGGTTCGCCTAAGGAACCTACAGAGCCGCAGCTCAATTCGATTCGCAACGATCCTGTGCAGGTTGCTGAAATCCGCTCGCGGCTGAGCGATATTTCATGGTGGATGAGGCTGATGTGTCAGACGATTGCTCAGCGAATTAACGCCGAGGATGAGGCGACCGGGAAGGTGTGGGAGAGCCGTTTCAAAGCTGTCCGACTTCTTGATGAATCAGCGCTGTTAGCCTGTTCAGCCTATGTTGATCTCAACCCGATTCGAGCTGCCATGGCCGAGACGCTTGAGCAGAGCGACTACACATCGATCCAGCGCCGCATTCAGGCTGTAAAGCAGCAGATTGAAGATGAGTGCTTGAATCCGGCTGCATCTGAAGCGAGTGCAAGCACATCGATTGAAAACAAACAGAGCGATGCTTTTTCAACGGATACTCAGCGAAAAGAGAAGGCATCGCAAATGCGAGATCGAACATTGGCTCCGATTCACCTGCACGATTTGCGGGATGCTCTGCAAATACGGCCAAGTACATCGTGCTTTCGATGCAGCGACCGAGGTTTCCTCAACATGACTGCTGTTGAGTACATCGAGCTGCTTGATTGGTTGGCTCGACAAGTTGTACCAGGTAAGCGAGGATCAACACCAGAAAATACGCCAGCGATTTTCGATCGACTGGGGCTTGGCATGTCAGCCGGAACATTCTGCGAGCTGGTTGCCAACTTTGGAAAGCTTTTCAAGATTGTGGCAGGCAAGCCACATGTCATCGACGCTCATCGCGGCGTCCGTCGCCCTAAACGCTTCAAGCTCAGCCCGCAAGCTCGCCAGTTGCTGGAGGCCTAGACTGTTCTCACAATCGTTCGCAGCTAAATTCTAAGTGCAAAGGTTTGGCTTCAACACAATCGGCACCGCCTAGACCATCGTCCGCGGACCGATATCTAAAGTACTCCTGCTAAACACTTGCAGCCGAGCTAACCTCTGACCATTTTCTCAGGTCCCTTGCTACCTTCCTCGAACCATTCAGACTTAATCGCACTGGCCACCAACTTGCTGTGTCGCCGGACTCCGGCCTCTTGCTAGCCAGAATTAATCGCACACCTCATCAAAGTGCTGTTGTCCCCATACCTCCACCCGTCCCCATACCTCCACCCGTCCCCATACCTCCACCCGTCCCCATACCTCCACCCCGTCCCCCTCCACCCGTCCCCATACCTCCACCCGTCCCCATACCTCCACCGTCCCCATACCTCCACCCGTCCCCATACCTCCACCCGACATACGGACTGGGTACGCAGTTGTGCGTTTTCCAGCGACGACCGACACGTGATCAGCGCGTCGTCTGACAAACGCTGCGTCTGTGGGACACTCAGTCGGGCGAGTGCCTGCAGATCATGTGGGGCAGCCGTTTAGGAGAGTTTGCCACCGCTCGCCCTCATCCCGACGGCGACGAGTTGACCGCCCTTTCCCCAGGTGCCTTCGCAGCTTCTTCTTGGAAAAAATGCCGCCCACCTGGTAGCTCTGCGGGCAAAATCTTCAACCTATCGGGGAAGGCAAACCTATCGGGGACACAGTACGGCATTGCTTTCTGATGGGAGCGCTGCATCATAGTGCTGTGTACCCGGGGCTTTGCACACCTCGACCGTCGACCTCTGTGAATTAGTGTTTCAGCGGTTAACGATTGGATTTTTCACATCCAAAATTGCTTACCAAAAGAGACTCAAAGGCACTGAGAGAGCCAAAGCTTGAATCTTCTCAACCAATCGGTGACACAGCATTCTCATGCTATTCGCAAACACCTCAACAAAGTGCTGTGTCCCCATCAGTCCCATCAAAGTGCTGTGTCCCCATCAGTCCATCAGTCGCCTTTGTCGACGACCTGCTTTAGGGCAACGTAATAGGTGTTGCGTTCTCCAGCGGTGTTCATGCGTAGCGGCGATTGAAGCTTGCCACCTGCGTCTGAACGTCGAAAGCACCACCTCCATACGTTGCCATCGAAGTCATAGATACCAATGAATGTCTGTTTCACTTTATCCTGGTCCAATCCAGTGAAGATAAACTTATCGAACTCGGTTCCTTCCTCGAATTGTATATCCCCGCGAATCGTGACCGTTTCGGTGAGTTTGGGATTTCGGCGATGTGTCACGTAGTTGGGACGAATTGTGATAGTAAATGAACGCTCAATAACGGTCTTCTGAGGCAACTTCCCACCATCGGCGGTACTTTCATTAATAGCCACCCAACGCCCCAGAAATTTCTTTACCTCACGCTTCTGAAACTCCTCCTTGCTCAGACGCGACGGTTGTTTGGCAACTAATCCGGGCTCCCCGGTCTCCTCTTCGCCACCACCAAGTTGACTCATCAACCAAAATCCGGCAATGAGAATCGTCGCTATACCAAGCACTGAGGTTATCAACAAAGAACGACAGCTCTTTCTCACCGATGCAATTACCCCTTTTGATTCAATCGCTTCAGTCAGTTGAGTTTGCGGGGATTCCTTTTGATCATCCTGGCTCACTTTAGAAGTTGCATTCGAGTCAGTAGGACTCTGATCGACCGAACAGAGTGCCTTAACTGATCGAACGAGCTGCGTCAGAGTTGGCTCGATGGGCGGCTTGAAAGCATCGAGCCAATGCGTGTTCGAGAGCGCGAACTCCAAAGCTCCTTTGGGATTTGCATCCTCAATGCGAAAGGGAAGAATTGGCATCGATTTGCCAATTGCTCGTTCGACTTCACGACGAACTTGAGCTGATTCGTTTGCATGATTAGAAAAGATAACCAGCATGACCTTGCTGCGGTCAATACCATCGATGATCGCAGCCCCCCATTCGACCCCAGGCTGAATATCGCGAGGAGCGATCCAGCATCGCAAAGAATGGCTTTCCAACGACTGGCAAACCAATTCTGCGTAAGTACGATCCTTGGATGAGTGACTTACAAAGGCGTCAAACAGTTTTTCGCGAGAGTCCATCGATCTTGCTAGTGCATTGAGTACCGTTCCAAAACTCTTTAGCTTAACCGATCTCAGAGTTTCGGCAGTAGGTGAGCTTGCGATGCGATCAAATTTTCAATGTAACACCTGATCTGTGACCACGAGTAGGATTTTCGAAGGCGAAAGCACCGAACACGATTGAATCGCCAGGAAGTTAGATGTTTCTCTATTTTCTCCTTCATTGTCTCATCAATCATTATTATTGCCGTTAACGGTTCCCTAGCTAATTCGGTTTAAACTGAGTGCGAGGACCGAATCAAATGGTGAAGCGTAACCGTCGATTATCAACACTCCTGGATGGGTTGCCTTTAATAGCCTTGCCCTCTGCGGCAATTTTCTTTTGGAATCATGATTGGCCTCGGTGGACTTGGATGTGGACGATAGCCTTCGCCTTGTTCGGCGGGCTTAAGTGGCTCTCGTGGCGTCAAGCGACTTCGCGTAATTGTTCAACCATTCGCAGCATCGCCTACTTGATCGCTTGGCCTGGAATGAATGCAGACGCATTCTTAACGCAAAACGCTGAAAGGCAATCAAGTCGTTGGAACCTGCCGATTGCGATTGTCAATTTCGTCATCGGAGTAACTCTGCTCTGGCTTTCCACTCAAGTACTTCAAGTGAACGCAAGGGGCTGGATGGCAATGATCGGAATCATCTTTGTTTTGCACTTTGGAATGTTCGCGATATTAGCAAGTATTTTCCAAAGGTTTAGAATCGACGCGCAACCGATCATGAACTTTCCAGTCCTCTCGTGCAGCCTCGCTGAGTTTTGGGGGAAGCGGTGGAATCTAGCCTTTCGTGATCTCACCCACAAGTTTCTTTTCCGACCTTTGGCTAAACATTTCAATGTCCGCGTTGCAATGTTTATTGGTTTCCTAGTCAGCGGTTTGATCCATGAGTTAGCAATCACGATTCCCGGGGGCGGCGGTTACGGAGGTCCGACTGCTTACTTCTTAATCCAAGCTCTGGGATTGAATGTCGAGCGAAGCAAGTTTGGATCTACTCTTGGGCTTCGACGCGGATGGGCGGGCTGGCTCTTTGCAATGCTCGTGCTTGTCACTCCATTAACTTTGCTTTTCCCAGGGATCTTTATCGTAAACGTAATTCTGCCGTTTGTTGATGCACTTGGGATTGGAGACATATGATGAAAGAACACTTAGCAGAGTTGGTGTTTGCAGCCGGAATTGCTCACTTCTTTGTCTTGATCGCATCGGCACTTGTACCTGTGCAACTGAAGTGGAATGACGAGTTGGCAAAGCTGCCAAGGCTGATGAGGCAGTTGTTTTGGGTGTACGGAGCCTACATTGTGCTTGCGATAGTTGCATTTGGCGTACTTAGCATTTGTCACGCTGAAGAACTAACCAGCGGCTCAGGTTTAGCTCGCGGCCTTTGCGGCTACATTGCCATCTTCTGGGCAGTCCGACTGCTGCTGCAACTGGTTTTCGACGTTCGTCCACACCTGAACGCTTGGTGGCTGAAAGTAGGCTACCATCTCTTAACCGTTGTATTTTCCAGTTTTGCGCTTTTGTATGCGTATGCGGCTCTCTCGTAACAGTTGACGAGTTTTCGGCCGTGATGGCATGCAAGAGCTATCGGAAGTATCGAAAATTTCTTCCCGGAACATAGGCCAATCTGCTAAGATCATATCGCATACGCGTCGATACTTTCGGCCCCGTTCCATCTTGCCCATCCTCGATATCCTCTCCCGAGGTCCACATGTTGCGACGACTTGTACTTAGCTTCAACGCCGCTGCTTGGTTGCCAATCTGCTTAGCGATCTACCTAAATGCCCCAGCGATTCTCGCTGTTCAAGCAGAAGCCATTCAAGCAGAATCGGCGCCCTCTTCGTTGATTTTGCCAGCAGAAACAGTTGTCTACATCCGTTTGGATCCACTGCAAAATTTGATCGAACACCCCTTACGCAAGAGAATCGAAGCCTCGGAGGCCTTCCAGAAAATTTGGAAGAGCCCTGGGCTGGTCCAACTGCGACTCGGAATTGGTGTTGCTGAATTCGCCATGGGGGAAAAGCTTGAGTCGGTTCTTCGACGCATCAGCCATGGTGGTATCGAATTAGCCGTTGATGCCAAGACTCAAGGTGCTGTGATCATCGCTAGCACTGAAAATCAGAAATGGCTTGAGTCTTACATCGCCAAGCTGCTTAAACTTGCCAAGGATGATGCTCAAAAGAACAATCGACCAAGTAACCTCAACGAAGCCGATTATCGAGGCTTGAAGGGCTATAAAGTTGAGCAAGCAGTCGTCGTGCAACTGGATCATCGCTTATTGATTACGAACAAGTCCGAGCTTGCCAAGTCAATCATCGATCGCTGGCTCGATAAGACGCCAGATAGCTTATCACATCAAGCAGCCTTCCAAACTGCTTGGGGCGAACTGGTTTCAGGTTCGGCGACCGGTGCAAACGAATCTCTAAGTAACCAATCTAACAATCAGTCCCACGACGCTAGGCAGAGCATCGCTAAAATTTTTGTGGACGTGGATCGCCTGCGGCAAGCCGGAGTCGCCAAGGAGTTGTTTGAAGGAAAGGCCAAAGACTTTGGCGCCGAACTACTTTTCGGTGGACTACTCGCAAACCTGCATAAGACCCCATACTTAGTCGGAAATTTGCACACGCTTGGAAACGAGATAACCTTTCAAGCTTCAACTCCACACGATAAAGCATGGCTAGGGAAGTCACGCGAGTTTTTTGCCGGACCGGATGGCAGCGGACAGGCTTTACCAATGTTGATGCCAACCGGAACTCTGGGAAGTCTTAGCGCGTATCGTAACGTATCGCAGATGTGGTTGCGGGCTGGTGATCTGTTCGACCAACAAGTCAACGATCAACTCGCTTCGGCCGACAATACCCTGACTACCTTGTTTTCTGGTCGCGACTTTGGCGAAGATATTCTGGGAATGCTTGAGCCAGAGATGCGATTGGTTGCCTCGCGACAAGTTTTCGATGATCCCGCACCGATCCCAGCAATCAAGCTACCCAGTTTTGCTCTCGTCGCAAAACTCAAGGATTCCAAAATGCGGCCCGAACTGAAGCGAATTTACCAGAGCTTTATCGGATTTCTGAATGTCGTCGGCGCCCAGAATGGACAACCTCAGTTTGATTTGGACATGGAGACAAAAGACAGCGCGCAGTTTTATACAGCTTCCTATGTCTTTGAAGTCGATAGAAAGAAGCGTGAAGAAGCTCCGATTCAATTCAACTTTAGTCCATGCTTAGCCTTTGTTGATGACGCTGTGATTCTTTCAAGCACCATCAACTTGGCAAAGCAACTGGCCGGCTCGCTCAGCAGCCCAGCTCCACGAAGCAGTCCGAGCCAGAACAATTCCAACTCAAAAGAATCTGAAACCTCAACAGCTCGCTCAACTGGGGCCAATACAGTACTGCAAGTTGACGCACAGGCCGTGAAGAGCATTCTGCAAGACAATCGCAATCATTTGATCTCCCAGAACATGCTCGAAAAAGGTCATTCAAAGAAAGAAGCTGAACAGGAAATCGATACACTGCTTCTGCTGGTTGATCTGTTAGAAAACGCCAAGTTGAAGTTGAGCTTTCACCAATCAGCAACGCTCGACATATCTGCCTCACTTCGAGACAACTTGAAGGAGTTGCCATGAGTACGACTGAACTCAATCGCGACACTCCATTGGATGCGATTGATCCGGCTTGGGCATGGCAACCTTGGACGCCATCTGCCGAGGAACCGTGGGATCGTCGCCGAGCGGCTTTGTTTTTTCGCCGCGTCGGGTTCGGAGCAAGTGCCTCAGAAGTTGACCGAGCCCTTAAAGGTTCGTTCGGCGAACTTGTCGATAGTGTATTCGAGAAAGAGAAGTTCGCAGAGTTCGAAGCGCAATCCACATCAATCGCCAAATCGGTTTTGGCTACGGGTGACGCTCAACAACTTGCCCGATGGTGGCTTCATCGCATGCTCTACAGTCCAGATGCGATTCGAGAGAAGTTGACGCTTTTCTGGCACGGACATTTTGCAACTGGTGCGGAGAAAGTGCTAGACACCGAATTGATGTTCCAGCAGAACGAACTGTTGCGCAAGTTTGCTCTCGGGGATTTTCGAGAACTGGTTCAGTCGATCTCCAAAGACCCTGCCATGCTGATCTATTTAGACAGCGTAACGAATCGCAAAGCGCATGCGAACGAGAATTATGCTCGCGAGTTGATGGAGCTATTCTGCCTTGGCGAAGGAAACTACACAGAAGCCGACGTTCAGCAGTTGGCTAGATGCTTTACCGGATGGGAGATTCGACGCAAGCAGTTTCGCTTCAACAGTTACCAGCACGATGAAGGTAGTAAGTCCGTATTGGGTAATCACTCCATTGAATCGGGAGAAGAAGCGATTGACCATATTCTACAGCAACCATCAATGGCTAACTTCATCTGTAGTAAGTTGTTTCGCTTTTACGTATGTGACGAACCGATACCGCCAAATCCATTGCTGGAACCGTTGGCTGAGCGATTTCGCAGTGACAAGCTGAATCTGAAAGGGCTTGTTAGAACAATCGTAAGTAGTCGATTGATGATGTCGAATTGGAGTATCGGAAGGAAGATCCGTTCACCCGTCGAACTAGTCATTGGTTTCCTAAGAACACTGGAAGCATCGACAGGCTTGGATCGCATCGTCGAGCGACTACGAGAAATTGGTCAAGGGCTGTTTTTTCCCCCAAACGTAAAAGGCTGGGACGGGGGAAGAGCCTGGATCAATTCGTCAACACTGGTTGGTCGCGCGAACATAATTCACCTTTTGGTACATCACGAGACTACGCGGTATGCAGGTGGATCCCTATCGAATTTTGCTGCGCGATTTGGCGGTCAGGATGCGGAAAAGTTTCTGGTCAGCCTGGACGAGCAGTTTCTTGCTCAGGCACTCCAAGAATCGCGGCGAACGTTCATTCTACAGAAAACCGCCGCCCTAAAGGGCGATGCCAAGTATCGCGAGATCCTTAGCCTCTTCGCCACGCTCCCCATCGTACAATTGTCTTAGATTCCAAGGATCGAAACATGACGCAAAGTAAGTTTGCTCGACGAGATTTCTTGACTAGCGCTTCGGCAGTCGGTTGTGGGTTGGCCATCGGAACCGGTATGCCTGGTCCTTGGATGCAAGCGCTAGCCAATTCCGCGCCAAGTGGAGATCGAGTCCTGGTGGTGATTCAACTGTCCGGCGGAAACGATGGACTGAACACTGTCGTACCGTACCGCGATGAAGCCTATCGAAAGGCGCGTCCGAAGTTGGGCGTGCCGGCTACTGACGTTCTAAAGATCAACAGTGAGATCGGTTTCCATCCGGCTCTGGAGGGCGTCAGTCGGTTGATGGAGGGCGGTCGATTTAGCATCGTGCAGGGCGTGGGCTATCCCAAGCCCAACCGATCGCACTTCGAATCGATGGATATCTGGCACACTTGTCAGACCAAGAAAGACAGGGCCCCTGAAGGTTGGCTGGGAAGGTGGATCGCCAATGCTCAGCGCGAGGCCAAACAAGATTCTCTCGGGTTGCACCTTGGCAGCGAACAGCAACCGTTGGCCCTGGTTGGCCGAGGAGTTCAAGTTCCATCAGTAGCATCGATCAACCAATTTCGTTGGAATGTCCAACCCGCCGATTTGACTGAGATTCAAACACCAGAGCAATTGGGTTCACTGCGAGATGCGAAGAGCAGTAAAGAACTTGAAATGGAAAAACAAACGAAGGAAGGAATTCA
Organism: Pirellulales bacterium; assembly: GCA_046349795.1. Lineage (GTDB taxonomy): Bacteria > Planctomycetota > Planctomycetia > Pirellulales > Pirellulaceae > Aureliella. Next base: position 27,452 of record JAXMBP010000042.1, read on the forward strand.
ATCGAATGACCTCCTCGGTTTCGTTCAATCTAGCACTGCCTCAGCTCTGGAAGCCAGCCAACGTCTTGATGCCGCCCTCAAAAATCCGGACGGAGGAAAAGACTTTCCTAGTAGTCCGCTTGGCGAAAAACTAAAGATCATTTCCCGTCTAATCTCGGCTGGTCTGTCGACCCGAGTATATTATGTAACGCTGGACGGGTTCGACACTCATTCGCAACAGTCGCTGGCTCATGCTGGTTTGCTAAGGCAATGGTCTGAAGCTCTTACGGCATTCGTGAAGCGATTGGAGACCACTGGACATGCCGATCGAGTAGCCGTGATGACCTTCAGTGAATTTGGTCGAAGAGTAGCAGAAAATGCTAGCGAGGGAACGGACCATGGCGCGGCCGCACCCATCTTTTTCGCTGGACCGCGAATGCCTTCACAGATTATTGGGGAGGTTCCCAATTTGGTCGACCTGAATGACGGTGATATTAAGTTTAAGATCGACTTCCGACAGGTCTACTCAAGCATTATCGAGCAGTGGTTTGAAGGCAACAGCTCCTTGATATTTGGGACATCTTACCCAGGCTTGAAGCTCTTTAGCTAACCTCACCCACAGACATTCATGATGATGAAACCTAAGTATGGCAAGTTTCCCAAGCCAAACTGAGCCGAGGTTGACAGCCTCGAGTATTCCAACTTTCACTTGCTCAAACAATCAGTAAGCGAGCTAGTGTTCGTTGTAGCGCAGTGGCTCAAACAGGGCAACCAGGCTCCATCGAACGTAGCTGCGATGCTATTTCACTCTACGAATTGTCGATGTTACGGTAGTCTTGAGCGTTGGCATTCGAATCCATCGAATGTCCGTTTCAAGTCCATATGTCTCCAGTTGCCAGGCCGTACTGGACGCTTGTGAGTATTTGTCGTAGCGAGCGAACTTCGTGAAGGGTTCAAGAACTTGGCGAGCTTCAACTTCAACATCGATCGTTCCCTCAGGAAAGAGATCATGCTCGAAATTGAAAAACACTTCGCGAGTAGCCATGTCGTAGCTGGAAATCGGGCCATCCTCGATCGTGCTTCCATCGCTCAGAAAGTAGACGATGAAGTACTTGGTTGTCGGAATTGGACTGCGAGCATAGACATCGAAGTCATAGTCTCTGTCGTAGTCCGCAAGAGTCGCCGTCGAAGCCGATAATTTCGTTTGCGATACGCTAGTCAACTGAGCTTGAGAAATGTTAGCACCCCCAACTACTATTGCCAAAGCGATCAGTAATAAGTTGAAGTTTCTCATGATAGGCCTTTGTTTTTTGAAGTTCCTGTTGGCAGCCTGGAAATGGCTCGGCGAGCCTTCCAGCATTCACAACTCGTCTTCTTCAGAAAGCGTAGGCAGTTTCGATTTGTTACAAGCTTGGAGGGCTGATGTAACCTCTGCCAAGGTGGAAGCTACCACCGGTTGAAGAGCCTTGATAAACACAAAAGCCCGAGAGTGCTGAAACAATAGTGAGGTTCGCCAAAAGCGATTGGGGATGAGCGATTGAGGACAATCGCTCTACGTAGAACGACTGTCGTTCACAAATTCTGAACCACAATAGGCACAACTCGGCAGGGCATCCACGCTCTGGCGAGCATAGCTACGGAAAACTGCATGACTACCCGCTTTGCAGAGCGTAACTACGAGACTGAGCCAGCTACCGCTAGTGGCTTAGCATGACTCGCCGGTAGAACTCGGCAGCGATGATTACTTGCTGGCAATCGACAAACTCCACGGCTGCGTGAGCTTGATCGATACTGCCGGGCCCATAGATTACGCTTGGAATTCCAATCGCGGCAAGCTTGCTGGCGTCGCTGCCAAACGGGACGCCAATGGGCTGGCCGTCTAATTGCATCTGGCCGAGTATCGCAGACAGATGCTGAACTTGAGGACTGTCTGTTGGGCAATCCAGTGGCCAGTCGGTTAACATCGGTGGATGCATGACAATATTCAGTGAAGGAACTTGCCGCATCAACTCATCCATCAATCGTTGATAATGATCGAAGGCGGTTCGCCATGTCTCACCGGGAATCAATCGCCGATCGACTTCGATCACGCAGCGATCAGGAACGAAGTTGACCTGCACGCCTCCACGAATCACTCCGATGTTCAGAGTGGGACTTCCCAGCAATGGATGTCTCGATTGAGTTAGCTCGTCCGAGTCCTTTTCCAAAGCTTGAATCACCCGAGACATAGCGGTGATCGCATTGCGACCAAGATGTGGCTTCGACGAATGCGCGGCCAAGCCAATCGTCTCGATCTGCCAACGTAACACACCTTTGCTGGCCACGACCAATCGCAAACTTGTGGGCTCGGCTATCACCGCTAGTTGACCTCGCAAACCTGAACTTGCAGCAGCCTGGATGAAATCGGTTGGATCGGACAAGCTGGCAAGTGATGTCGACGAGCTGTCAGTGCTCGCCTGCCAGTGCTCGCCTGCACACAGAGCCAACACACCACGATACGAGTACTCCTCGTCGATCGTCGCAGCCAAAAGAATATCGCACGGCGGCTGGATGCCAGCTCGCGCTAGGCCACAGATCGCATGCATCATCGCAGCCAGACCAGCTTTGGTATCACACGAGCCTCGGCCAAAGAGTCGGCCTAGCTCGATGGTGGGCTGAAATGGATCGATCGTCATACCTTGCGTCGAGACCGTATCCATGTGAGCTTCGAAAATAATCTGACGCTGACGATCGCGACCCGGCAGTCGAGCCAAAATATTGGGACGATTCTCGAACACCTCCTGCCGCCAAACTTCCAATCCCGCGCCGCGCAAGTACTGCTCGACGAACTCTGCGCAGGCCAACTCAGGCACGCCATCGGCATAGTTAGGATTAACGCTTCTAATACGAACCAGATCGGCTAGCAATTCGATCAGCTCGGAATCGTCACGATGATGGTTGTTCACTCTGCCGCATCCTATCCACTAGCGGTACACTTAATTAGACTTAGGGCCCTTCAACTTATCGGTAATCCACTAGCATAACAAACACCGCAAACGATCATGACCGCACTCAACAAATACAGCAGCCGAATTACTCAACCCAAGAGCCAGGGCGCATCACAGGCGATGCTTTACGCCACTGGGATGAAGCCTGAGGACATGAATAAGGCTCAGGTGGGCATTGGCAGCGTGTGGTACGAAGGCAACTCATGCAATATGCACTTGCTGAAACTGGCTGAAGCCGTCAAGGAGGGCGTTTCGAAAGCAGGCCTTATTGGAATGCGTTTCAACACGATTGGCGTTAGCGATGGTATCTCGATGGGCACCGATGGCATGAGCTATTCCTTGCAGTCTCGCGACTTGATCGCAGACTCGATCGAAACCATCATGGGTGCGCAGTGGTACGATGGCTTGATCGCCTTGCCGGGTTGCGACAAGAACATGCCAGGCTGTTTGATGGCGATGGGAAGATTGAATCGCCCAGCCTTGATGATTTACGGAGGTACGATTCGACCTGGAAAGTGGAACGGTCAAACGCTGGATATCGTAAGTGCTTTCCAGTGTTATGGCCAGTATCTTGCAGGTCAGATCACCGACGAGGAGCGCGAGCAGATCGTGCGGAACTCATGCCCAGGTGCTGGTGCTTGTGGTGGTATGTACACGGCCAACACGATGGCTTCAGCGATTGAAGCTCTGGGAATGAGCCTTCCGTACAGCGGGTCGATTCCAGCGGAAGATCCAGGCAAGATTGATGAGTGCCATCGAGCTGGTGCGGCAATTCTGAACTTGCTCGAGAAGGACATCAAGCCTCGCGACATCATGACTCGCGAAGCCTTTGAAAATGCGATGGTTGTTGTCGTTGCGTTGGGTGGATCGACCAACGCGGTTCTGCACCTGATTGCTATGGCTCGCAGCGTGGGAGTTCCACTAACGATTGACGACTTCCAAGCCGTGAGTGATCGCGTGCCTTACATCGCCGATCTGAAGCCCAGCGGAAAGTTTGTCCAGGAGGATTTGCACTCTGTTGGCGGAACACCAGGCGCGATGAAGTATCTGCTTGAAAAAGGCTTGATGAATCCAAACTGCTTAACGGTTACCGGGAAGACTCTCGGCGAAAATTTAGAATCGGTTCCTGGTCTAGAGGCAGGTCAAAAGGTGGTTCAAACCGTCGAAAACCCGATCAAGAAGACTGGACACATTCAAATCCTTCGCGGGAATTTAGCTCCCGAAGGTGCGGTGGCTAAGATCACGGGTAAAGAAGGCCTATGTTTCTCGGGACCAGCCAAATGTTACGACAGCGAAGAGCTGATGTTGGCCGCGCTTGAGCAGAAGAAGATTCAGAAGGGCGACGTCATCATCATTCGATACGAAGGTCCGCAAGGTGGCCCAGGTATGCCTGAGATGTTGACGCCAACATCTGCCATCATGGGTGCGGGACTAGGCAATGATGTTGCTCTGCTAACCGATGGACGCTTCTCGGGTGGCTCGCACGGCTTTATCGTCGGTCACGTTACTCCTGAAGCTCAAGTCGGTGGACCAATTGCTTTGGTTCAAGACGGGGACATCGTGACTATCGACGCTGAATCTAATCAATTAGCTTTCAACGTTACCGACGAAGTGATTCACAAACGTCGCGCGACTTGGAAAGCTCCAGCACTGAAAGCTACTCGCGGTACGCTTTACAAATACATCAAGAACGTGAAGAGTGCTTCCGAGGGATGCGTCACTGACGAGTAGAGGCTATATCGCTGGTGCAGACCTTTTCCGATGTAGAGGCTCTTTCACCGGTCGAGGTCATTTCGTCGATTTCAGCCTTCATCAATTCCGGATGATAGGCGATGGCCAAATGTCCAATGCCTCGAATCTGTCGATTGTCGGCTCCCGGTAGGGTAGCCGACCACGCAGGCATAACGACATTATCGGAGTTTGAGTGCCAGCAGACGAAGCCTTCGTAGGTGTTTTCAGGCCGCAGACTTTCCTCTGACTTTTTCAATTCGTTTAGCCAACGACTTTGAATTCCCATCTGCCGGCCATTCACGAAGGCAGCCAACTTACCCAGCCATGTACCATGATGAGGTGTTGCGATCGTCACGATCCTGGCGATACGACTGCGAGCCGATGGATTGGAAACCAGCCAACGTCGTACCGCCAATCCACCCATGCTGTGACACACAAAGACTGGCTTGGAACTGGAGAGTGATTCGGCCTGCTTCACGGCCGCTTCGAGCGTTCCAACATAACGATCTAGTGATCCAAAAATCGGCTGTAAGTTAACTGCAATCACAGGAACTTTCTGACGCTGCAGTTGCTGCAACCAAGGATTCCACATCCCTCGATTGCAGAAAAATCCGTGTACGAAGATAACAGGACTTTTCTCTTCCGGTATTTGGCTGTTTTTAATCTGATTCCAGCGAAACGGCAAAAGCCAAAGCCCAACTCGCCACGTTGCAATGAGATCCGTTAGCCAGGTCATCAAGCTTTCACTAAGACTCGGCAAACTCTTGCGATTGGCTATGAGCATGATCGCTATGCCACCTAGCAGAAACACCGCAGGCACCAGCATGTGACCAATCGGAATCAACAGAGCAACAATCTTTGATTCAGGCAATAACAGCCAAATCCAACGACCAGCAAGTATGGCGGTCAGAAGCAAGACAACCTGCATGATCACAGCCATCGTGGAGAATTTGGAATTCATACGATTGGAATCATGCAGGAAGGTTTTGATGGATGCTTAAGGTCTGGCGTACTTGTTATTGAAGACTGAGCTTACTTGACACTGATCTCGCCAGGAGTCAATGCCCAAATGGTTGGCAAACCTTTTTGTTCACGAACGGCGGCATTCAGGATAGCCCGCAGACCATCGGTCTTTAGGCCGTGGCTTTCAAGACTCTTAAGCACATTTGTTTCAAGAGTTGACAAAGCAGAACGAACTTGGCTATCGTCAGGCTCTTCGAACATCGACAGCAGTCCTAGGCCAGCGTGAGGTTCTGGTCGATGAACAACCTTATACTTTTCGATCCCTGCCTTCTTGGCTACGACCGCCATACAGTCATACACACCACCAATTTCGTCGACCAATCCCGCTGCCTTAGCTTGCTCGCCCGACCAAACTCGACCACCGGCTAGCTCCTTCACCTTATCAACGGGCAGCTTGCGAGATTCACTGGCCAAGTTCAAGAAGCGATGATAAACCTCGTCGATGAACTTTTGGAAATTGCCGATCTCTTCATCGGTCCAAGATCGATCCATCGCATTCATACTGGCCGAGGAATCAATTGCCACCGATTCGACATGCAAACCGACGCGTCGCATCAAGGTGCCCAAACTTATCTTCATGGAAAACACGCCGATCGATCCGGTGATTGTACCGTGTTCGGCGTAGATCGGTTGTCCAATACAGGTAACCCAATATCCTCCCGAAGCGGCCATTTCGCCCATCGAATAGACAACTGGCTTCTTCTTGGCGAGTTGATCGAGTGCTTGGCGAATCGCCTCGCTGGCCGTTGCACTGCCGCCAGGCGAGTTAACGCGAACGACAACGCCTTTGACCTTTTCGTCTTTGATCAACTCTTCGATAGCCTTTACCGTTGGACCTGAAACGATGGAGCCTGCTGATGGTTGCTTGCCGTCAACGATCGCACCTTGTAGATGCATAATGACGATGGAATCGTCTTTGATCTTGGCCTTAGATTCGTCTGCCCCGCCCATAATCTTGCCCATCAGTTCAAAGAAGGACATTTCCTTTTTGGGCTTAGATTTTGGAGTCGTCCATTCAATTTCATTACCGACCATCTCTTGAATGGTCTTCTTCATCGAACCATAGGGAGCCAACTTTGTTACCAAGCCGCCTGCCAAAGCGTCCGCAGGCAATAGCATTCGCTTCTTTTGCATTTCACGAATCGACGCGGTAGTTAAGCCACGTCCTTTGGCGATGCGTGACACTTGTGCTGCATTGATCGACTCCAGCATCTTGACGTAATGTTCTCGCAAGTGAGGGCTCATCTGCGAATTCATGAAGGGTTCGACAGCACCTTTGAAATCACCCGCTCGGACGATTGAGGCTTTCACACCAACCAAGTCCATCGCGTCGCGGTAAAAGGTTGTCGACAAGGCCGATGATGGCATATCGACTGAACCAAAATCTGCCATGATGATATCGTCGCACTGAGATGCAATCGATAGATGTTCGTTTCCAGCATTTTCTAGCCAAGCAATCATCCGTTTGCCTTTCGACTTCAGAATTGCCATTCGTCGAACCAGTTCATCAAGCTGCGGTGAGTTCAACGACAGATTGTCATCTGACAGATCGAACAAAACGTGCGATACTAGTTCGTCCTTTCCAAGTTCATCGATGTACTCACACAGTCTGAAGAAGGACTTTGACTTTCCAGGACTAGCTCCCAGAATCAGGCTTGTTGGATCAAACTCCATCGGCTGCATGTGGTCTTGATAGTTACCGCTGAGCGAAAGTTGTCGGAGCTGTTTTTTTGCTGGAGCCTTCTCTGCCTTTTCGATCTTTTCTGATTTGTCCGATTTATCTGCCTTGTCCTTTGAGTCTTTCTCAGTGGCATCTGCATCCTTCGATTTGGCCTCGTTACCTTTAGCTTCTTCAGGTTTGTCTTGGGCTGGTTTGGCCGCTGCGGCGGGCTTAGCCTCCGACTTTGGCTCTTCGGCCTTCTTAGCGTCGTCTTGGAAGAGTGTTCCAGGAGCTGGTGCCTCTTGCCCGACTAGATTGGACAAGCACCCGAAAACGAAAATAGATGCAAAAACCAGCGACATCTTCGCAATGGAAAGCTTGCACATAAGAGATAACTCCCACTCGTTGAGTAAAACCAACAAACGTCCTTTTGCAGTTTTGCAAAATCACAAGGCCAGATAATTATAGTTGCTCGTCAGGCTGGTTTCGCGTCACTTTGCAACCAAAAGTTCTAGCGAATTTTGCGGTAATCGACCACATCGATGACATCTTCAGACTCACCAGAATTTCCGCCAGGAGCAGTTGGCTGTCCATCTGGCCCGAAACTCCATTGGAATCTGTAGCTATCTCCAGCTTGCTGATACATGTTTTGCATCACTGACTGTGCGCGAACCTGGAACAGCTCCATAGTGCCGGTCACAAAGATAAAACCGGCCAAAAGCAAAAGCATCGGATTCCAGTCAATGAAAATCGCCCAAATCGCTAAGGCCAAGGCCATCCAACGACCCACGCGAGCAGAGATCGAAGTCGCCCGTAGCCGCCCGAGTTTGATAGCCAGCAGACCGCGAAGTACTCGACCGCCATCCATCGGAAACGCAGGAAGCATATTGAATAGAGCGAGCACTAGATTCACTGCCATCAATTGCCCGAGAAAGCTCTTTCCAATCTCCATCGCTGGAGCCGCGGGGGTAGCAACTATATCCAGGAATAACACCAGTAGGAGCACTGCTGCAATCACCAGGTTGACTGCTGGTCCGGCTAGTGCGACCACCAACTCATGAACCGGTTTTTCCGGCAATCGCTCGAGTCTCGCGATACCGCCTAATGGCATCAGCGTAATATCCAAAGTTCGAATGCCATACTTCCTCGCAGCCAGAGCATGACCATATTCGTGCAGGAGAACGCAGAAGAAAACAGCCCATATGAAGCCTACTGCCAGAACACCTTCGTATAAACCGCCGGTCTTGGCTACGCTTACAAGATAGATGAAGATCAGCAGCCAAAAGGTCCAATGGATGTGGACATCGATTCCTAGAAAGCGACCAACTTTCATGTCAGCTCTTCTACAATTACGAGATTTCCACGCACTTCGACGACTTGCACGGGTGTCCCATCTCCAATTAATCCTCCGGAACCGACCACGGACACAATATCGCCGCCAAACTGAGCTTTACCGGACGGATTCAATCGCGTCTTGGTCGTTCCCACTTGGCCAAGTAGATAATCGTAACTAACAATCGCTTCACGCTCGTCCAACTCTTCAATCTCTTCGATTCCGCCAGGCTTCAATGCTATCCAATTGAATACCGGAGTTTTTTCCAGTCGCTTGTGCATCATCAGCAAACCAATCATCGCCGCAAAGCCCAGGAAGGCAACCCAGAAAAGGTTAGAGGCTAACAGGGTAACTTCCGCTGAAGTGCCAGGCCAGACAAATGTTTGGCCTGCTAGAACTAACGACAAGAATACCATCAGCAGTCCTGTGATGCCGAATATCCCAAAACCGGGCAGCACAAAGATTTCAAGCGCGAGAGCAAATAAACCTCCGATGAACAGCAGAATCTCTAACCACTCTACATTGCCATTCAAACCTTCAATCCAAAAGTATCCAAGAAAGCACAAGGCGGCCACTAAACCACCGATACTTATGCCTGGGTTACCCAGCTCAATCATCAACGCCATGAGCCCGATGGTTAGCAGTAATCGTGGCACCCAGGGTTGCGATATGAAGTTACGAATCGATGCGTCTAACCAAGGCTCCTTGAGCAACTCGGGCATCTGCTCTAACCCAAGCTTTCGAAGCCCAGCTTGTGTACTCTCTTCGACAGAATTGACCAAGCCATACTGCAAGGCCACCTCTTGCGAAATTGCTGAGCCACCAGCCACCTTCTCCTTGACAGTCCAATTGTCACGATCAGGCATTTTGGCGAGCTGACCGGGAACGAAAAGCTCTCGCTTGCCTGTAACTTGATGGGTATAAGTCATTGCCTGAACGTCCTTGTCGATGATCGCGGCCAACAAGGGTAGAGGACGCCCAGTAGCCGATGCTAAGTGATTCAGTACCCTAGCTTCAGTTACGCCTTCAGAGATCAATTGCGGAGCATCTAAGTCGGGCCCCAACTTAGCTTGTCCGATCAATACTGTTTCTCCACAAGCTGTTGCCACTAAGCCTACCGGTCCAGTCAATGAACTTTCGACAAAGCAAGTCGTATAGACCCGTTCCTTCAGCTCGGCGATCGCACTAGCCAGCCTTGAAGCATCATCAAACTGGCAACGAGTTGATTCAATCACAAAGACCAGCAGATTAATGCCTTGGTTATCGACCGCTTCGTTGATGCTGCGAATGAGTTGATTGGTCTGCTGACGATCCAAGGTCTCGGAGATTCGAATCGTTACCGCTTTCCACTCGCGAGGCAACTGCTGCACGCTGCGCAATTCACCTTCAACACCAAGAGACTTGCTAAGCTCCTGAACCGACTCGACTGTTGGGCTAATCCACAACCATCGACGCATTTCAAGAGCCGAGAATGAGGCTAAGCCCGGTCGGTTCCAAAACTTCTTTTCGTCAGACAATACGCCTTGCTCCAACAACCGTTTGGCTTCATCGGCAGTAACAATCTGCGAGCCGTTGCCGTTGGTTGTCGACACTTCGCGAAGCTCGACATTCGGCACTAGCATGGCTATGACCGCAGCTAAGGGGATGTTTGTTCGGCCTCGAGCCAAACTATCTTGGTAGGCCGCGCGAACTGTCGCATCCGCCTCGGAGTCGATGGCAGCACGCCCAAGTTCAACATCAAACTTGGCATAGATTTCTTGACATGCAAGTATCGGCAACACTGCGTGACCTTCGACCGATTCAGGTAGGTAAGCCACGATTCGCAGGTTTGAGATTTCGCGATCGGATATGATCCGAGCTAGTGACAAGCAGCGCTCAAATTGACTTCCACGACTTCCCAATTGCTCTTCTGGCCCCTTGGCTGTGCTGGTCGATTGGAATTGCAATACGACAACGGGCCTTTGCAGATTGCCTCCTTTTGCGGCCTCAGACAGCCTTCGTAGTTGCTGAGCTACTTCGGAATCTCGATTGCCAACAATTGGCAGCGGAACCTTGATGATGTAGCCATCGCGCCCAACGTTCTTTTCCTCAACCTGACCTCGCGCATCTCCAGCGATGGAACTGAGTGCCATGAAGACAACCAGCCAAGAAGCTGTGATTCTAAGGTTAGCCAGTTGAACGCGGAACATTTGATTGCGAGAGTCTTTGCGAGGATTCAAACCAGGTTGCTTCAGATAATTGTTTTCGCCAATTCTATCTGATATGCAACATCTCTAATTATGGAACAAGCTGTAGGCCAAAGTTAACCTCAAATTGGGCGGGCCATTTTCTGGCATGTGGATTTAGTGCTGCATTTGGATAAGTGCAAAGTTCCAGCGGAATCGGCGCAAGCCGTCCGGTTCGTAGTGGGAATGCGATCAGGTTTCCGCTTGCATTTTCTAATCAAAGCCACTCGTGTAACGGCATTACCGTTCAATTAAGGCTGGGATCTCTAACGTAACAGCGCAATGTAATAGAGAGCTGGGAACACACCCCACCGATAACCACGAATAATCGTGCCGCACCTCGCGGCTACGCTTGAAATCTGCAAGCTAGAAGCTTACGCCACTGGCTGCGGGATTCTGCCACAGGCCGCCTGTGCCAATTTGTCGCGGGGGCGGCTGAAAAGAAGTCACCTAGATTGAAAAAAATTCAAAATGAGACGCCCGAAGTCGTTTCCGCAACAGTTCAAAACCTTCCCTATCCTTATGGTTTATCGCTTTTTCACTTGGAAACTCGTGGTTTTTGACTAGAGTTTCTAGGGAGAAGCTGTTTTGGCACGAAGATTGCAGTCCTAATAGGACCATCAAAGCCGAGAAATTCGGAAAAGAAGTTGCAAGCCCTTCGCCTTTGGAGCGAACAACCTTGCAACAGCCCTGTCAAACTTCTCAAGAGGTAGAAGAAAATGAAAACTGTAACTCACACCGAAGTCGCCAAGGAAACCGAAACTGTTTTGGACCTAAACACTATCCGCCAACGAGTTAAGTTGATCAAAGCTGGTTGGAACGAAGAAACCGCCAAGCAACGAGCCGAAGAAGGCAAACGACGTCGCGCGGAGTTGGAGCGATTGCTGCTGGGCAACAGTGTGGCTCTCAAGAGCACCCAGTGCGATTTCTCCTTGGTGGTCTAGTCTCAGCTAACAATCGCCAGTCGGCATTGGTCCGACTGGTGTGGTGGCAGCTTGTTCTCTAGCTTCGAACAGGTTCGTGGCTGGCTACGCAAATGGTTGCAATCCACGGATAAATTGCTCGGTCATGGCTCTTCCAGCCCATATATGGCAAGGCTTAATTGGCTTTCCGGCTGAGGCTTGTGGCTAATCGATTCAGCGAATTGAATTCTGATCAAGGTTTTACCGTTAGAAACATCACTTCTGAACGAGACCTTGGAAGGAAAGAACGGATCTTCATCGTAGGAGTAATCTTGCTGGATAACGGCCGATAGGTTTTTCCATTCCCCGTTCTCGCTTACTCCGATAATCCGGCAGTGGTTGCGAGCATCCACTTCGACACGAACCATTCCAAACGGCGCTGGCCGGTGCGGTTCATCCTTCTTTCGAAGCTCCAGTTCCTTCAGATCTTTGACCACAAACTCGATTTTGTCTTCATTCCTACGCCACTCACTGAACTCGAAGTTCGGATTATCGATGGCTTCTAACAAGTTCGTATTTGCAATACTAAAAGCCCGATAACGCATGGATGAGTAGTCTTGAAGTTTGTCATCAGGCGAATTGTCGAATTGCCAAATGCCCTGAGAATTGCGTCGCAAGTAGTGCGTTGCAGTCTTCGACTTCAAATAGGCTTTGGGTGCGTTCTCGAATCGCTGTAATTCACCTTGCCAAGCATAGCTGTTAAATTTCCGCGACTGCTCCTCATTCAAGGACCAGCCAGTAAAGCTGAGCGTTTCATTCTCTTTCGCTAATCGCTTCCAGCCTGCAATTACCACATCGCGCAGTTCTTGTGCGTTGCATAGATTCACTGGCTGGTGGATGACTACCGGCAGAACGATTGCAGGCAAAATTCTCAGAAAACTAAACATACCTAGAACTCTTGCTAACTGGACTATTTCCGAATTACTTTTGCTAACCCGACAGCAACGCGGTGGATTCGGATGCCACCAACAACTCTTCAGATTTTTTCGAAGGTTGAATTACAACTTGCTTAGCTTCAGAAGCTGTTGAGCGTTCTTGAAATAGATCTTCTCAAGAACATCCTCGGGTAGGTAAATCCCGTAGATCATCCAGAAGCCCTGGCGATGATGTGACTCAGCGGTGTCAAAATACTCGTCGTCGGTTTCCAAAAATCGATAGTACAAACGATAAGCGTCGGCCTTCGGCGTTGTATCAGAACCAAACATGATCCTGTCTTGATACTTCAGGAAAAACTTCCTGCAAGTGTAAGGCTGTCGACCGAGTTCGTTGATGCGAGCATCGATATCGACATAGTAGTTCGGCAACTGATCCAACCAGTTGCCGACGAACTCCAGATCCTCTGAGTTGTTGCCGAAGTGAGCCCCGATGAAGATTGTCTTGGTATGCTTGGCAATCACCTTTCGGCAGCTCTCCAGCAACTGTTCTCGCGTCGGAAAATCCTTTCCGTGAAATAGCCAGTTCGGGTGATCGTTTAATTCGTGCCAGCGTTCGTTATATTTGTCTAGAGGCGTGAAAAAAGCAGCAGGGTCCGCCGTGTGGATCATCACCGGTCGGTTCATCTCGCCGCACAACGCCCAGATCGAATCGAGCTTGGGATCATCTACGGAGATCAGCTTGCCATTCTTGTCCCGATAGTTCAGGCCAAGCGATTTGTGAAACTTCAAGCCCTTCGCGCCAGCTTCGAATCCGCGACGCAATCGATCCACTTCGCGTGCAGTCCAATCGTCTTGATCAAAACCGCTCATGTCGATCAAGGCAAACGTCAAGAATCGTCCGGGATGGGCTTGATCCAAGGTCGCGACGGTTTCTTGCAACTTAGCGTCCCAGCCTCCATCAAGATTCACAACAGTTCGAACACCAGCATCATCCATTTCCTGCAAGTATTTCTGCACTCGCTCAGCAGTTAACGTCGCTGCGCCGCCGCCCAGGTGATTGTGTACATCGATTACAGGAAACTTGGGTAGGTTTACTCGAGTAACCTTTGTTTTCAGCATCGACCGAGGTTGCCAGTCGCGAAGCTTCAGTTCGCGAATATCATCCGGCTGCGGGCTGTTTGCGTTTTCAGTGTTTTGCTGCGCGGACGCGCTTAAGCAGCTTACAAGCATCAAGGTTGCAATGGTGATGATAGCGATCAGTCTCATGATTAGTTAGCTCGGTGGGATTAGGGAAGGTCTGGTTCCCAGGCTCTGCCTGGGAACCCTATGTCTTGCAGGCTCCGCCTGCGGTTTTCGTTCGCCGCGATTACCGGATCAAGGACAGTAGCGAGGCGGAACAACGACAGTTCGTTCCAAGGCAGAGCCTTGGAACGAGTGATTTCTCTACCGGCGATTAGCGAGAAGTGTCTCATATTGATGGAGCTTAGCTCAACCCTTTCACCGCGTCATTGCACAAACTGCACAGCATCCAGGATTACGTAACCATTGGCATCTTGATTGGATATTACGACCCTAGCCGGGGCTGAGTCGCGGAACTCGAACACTCCCAGCTCGGTCCATAATCCATCAATGCTGGGAGTCTTCTTCTGATTCACGATCAAGTCAGACTTGCCGCCAGCATGAAAAACTGTGACGCGGACTTGCGACGATCGATTCGAGTTCTGTGCATAGGACAATCGGACTTTGTATTTTCCACTTGCCAGCTTTCGTTCATAAGTTGCCGTAGCTTTGCCGTCCTGCTTGTTACCGTCGTGCAGGTAATCATCTCCCACCGAAGACCCCGACTTGCTGCTAGTCCAATCTCCGACCAGCTTTGCATCTGAGTTATCCAGCACGATGCCTGGGAGCTTTTCCACCGGAATTGTTTTGCGATGGGAAGTATTGTCGGGACTGGTGTATTCCAGAACTTGCCCGTCCTTCAATAGTTGAGTTCGCAACTGCTCGTAAGCCAAATCTTGCACTGCGATCATCTTATCAATGGCCAGCGATGCCGCAGAAGCCGCAGACTGCCCTAGAATCATGAAGACTGGCTCCATGCGGATAGAGCCATAAGCGATATGCGAGCTGGAAACACAAACAGGAACGAGCAGATTCTCGCACTGCGACTTTTGCGGAATGATCGAACTGTAAGAAATGCGATAGGGACCGTTCAAACCAACGCCGATATCTCCTTCGTTTTGTACAAAACCTTCTGGTGTGACATAGCGCTGAACATTGTGCGAGTCTATGGTGTACGACCCCATGCCAACCGACTCGGGCGTGTCGCGCCGACCAAGCAGCTCGTTCTCGGTCATGACGTACTTGCCCACCATACGTCTTGCTTCACGAATGTATAACTGATGCGGCCAATTGCCGTTATCTTCGAATTCATCAGCGGCTAGCCCCCAGGCTGCATACTGATCACGAACATTTTTGGGAACTCGTGAATCATTCGACAAAAAGTACATCAAACCCTGTTGATACACTGTGTGTTCGCGAACGATCTCTCGGCGTCGTTCATAACTCGCCTCGGGATAGTCCCAGTTGAAGCCGATATTATCTGTGCTAAACGGACCATGGTTATTGGTGTCGGTTTTGTGATTGGGAATTGGATCAAATTTTTCGAAGTACTCAATCCATCCAGCCTCCAGAACTCGCAACATCAATTCATACTGCGAGGCATCATAGCCTTCGGGCTTAGGAAACGGAGTTCGATTCTTGGGATCGTTGCTCAAGCACATGCGAAAGCAGTAGGCTTGAATTCGCTTGTCCGCTTGGCCATATTCGCCGGGAGGTTTATCGCTAATTCGAGGCAACAAACCACTATTCCGATCACCTGGAATTTTGTATGGACTGATGGGTGTTTTCACCGCGCCGAAGTGGTGCCGATGATGTAGAACACCTGTTTGAATTCCATTCCACTTTTCGCCGTACTTTTCAATCGATTCGCGGCCGATGGTGTACTCGATGTCCGCCGCGGCCATTAAGTCGCCTTCGTATGTGGCATCGATGAACATCTTGCCTGCAATCGTGCGATTTGAAAGAGTTTTTATCGACTTGATACTTCCATTCTCTTTTTGGACGCCACCAGGACTTCGATCCAGCCATTCGTTGCGAAGAAGTTCAATTCCATGCTCTCGAACTAGTTCGTCGAAGACCGCTTCGGCCACATGAGGCTCGAAGATCCACTGAGTCCGCTGAGCTCCATCGATAGCCGAGTTTCCTTGGCCCTTGTTTCCATACTCACTTTGCGATTGCCACCGCCATGCTTCGGGCCGCTGATAGTGTTTCCAAATGCGATGATAGAAATCGCGAGCTAGTCCACCGATGACTGCCTTGTTGCCCGTGTCGGTCCAACCCAGCCCACCGCTAGATAGTCCGCCAAGGTGTTTATCCGGGCTAACGATGATCACCGTCTTTCCCATCAGCTTTGCTTGGACGGCTGCGATGACGGCTGCCGAATTGCCGCCGTAAATCACGATGTCATACATAGGAGCTGGCTCGCTGGCTTGCGCTGTTCCACTCGACCAAAATAAGCCAGAGACAAAGGCAAGCAAGAAGAAGTGTCTACAAATCATCGCGTAGTGAATCATGTTGGTTGGAATTGCCCGGTTCGTAGGTGTGCAAATTTGCGATTCCCGATGCGGCTGGTATCATGACGACTTCCTGCAGTCACCAAAGTATCTGCCACCAATACTTTAGCAGATCCATTGGCCAGGAAATTCACTCGCTCAAAGAAAAACAAGGTTTCAAGACTCATGTCAAAGCGTCTCAAATCAGGCTTTTGTCTAACGTCGCTCATCGCAATAATCGCAGTTGGTTTCTCGTTCGCCTCTCAATCCTTTGGGCAAGCACCACCGACTGGCTTTGTGGTGAAGCTAGCCAAACAGGTAACGGACAAACCCGTCACGGGTCGCGTGTTGGTGTTCATCACAACGAATGCTCAGAAGCAGCCAATCAAAGGGCTCAGTTGGTTTGGCCCAGAACCGTTTGCGGCTATCGAAGTCAAGAAACTTCAACCCGACGGATCAGTTACACTCGATGATCGCGCGGAGTGCTTCCCCGAGCCGATCTCGAAATGGCCTCACAGAAAGTATCGCATCCAAGCAATCTTGGACCACGACTTCTACTATCCAGAAGCCGCCGATGGCCCCGGCAATTTCTACAGCAAGGTCATCGATTGGGATCCAGATACTCAACCTCGAGTCGAACTACTACTGGATCAAGTCGTACCCGAGTTCAATTATGTGGACACTGAGCGAATGAAGTTCGTTCAGCGCAAGAGCGAGCTACTTTCGCAGCACTTCGGACGCGATGTTACCGATCGGGCCGCCGTGATTCTACCCAAGTCGTACAGTGCTGACAGCAATCGTCGATACCCAGTTTACTACGAGGTAACTGGCTTTGGTGGAAACTTACGAGCCATGTCGGGCCGCGAGCCGGGTGCGCGGGCTGGTCGCGATGGCGATGTCGAGTTCATCCATGTGATGCTGACAGGAGAATGCAAATGGGGCCATCATGTTTACGCCAACAGTCAGACTAACGGACCTCGCGGTGATGTTCTTGTAAAAGAGCTGATTCCTCACATCGACGCAACCTTTCGCACCATTGCTCAAACTGACGCGCGCTTCGTTGGCGGTCATAGCAGTGGTGGCTGGTCCAGCTTATGGCTCCAGGTGAACTATCCAGAGACCTTTGGCGGAGTGTTTAGTACGTCGCCTGACCCTGTAGATTTTCGTGATTTTCAAGGCACCGATCTTTACGCTCAACCCACTCAAAGTGTCTACAAGGATGCTGAAGGTGCTCGTCGTCCGTTGGCTCGCCGCGGTCGCGATGTGATTTTGCGTTATGACGATTTTTGTAAGATGGACCAAGTGCTTGGTCGCGGTGGACAGATGCGATCATTCGACGCCGTTTTTAGCCCACTCAATGAAAAAGGGGAACCCAAACGATGCTGGGACACAAACTCTGGAATGGTTGCCCCCGAGGTTGCGGATTACTGGAAACGGTATGACATCAGTCTGATCCTAAGCCAAAACTGGGATAAAATTCGCGATCCCCTGGCAGGCAAGATCCACATCGCTATGGGAGAACTCGATACGTTTTATCTCGAGGGAGCCACTCATCGGCTGGCAGATCGGCTGAAGGAATTGGGAAGCGATGCCAAGATTCAGTTCATCCCAGAAGCAGGTCATGGCCTTCCACCCGATGTCATGCAGCGAATGCGACAAAGCATGCATCAACTGTTCTTGAAGAACTACAACGCCGACGGAACCAAGAAGTCGAGCTAAGTTCGACTCCACCGCTCTAAACATCTTTTCGCTCGGGCAAACCACAGAGTCACAAAGGCACAAAGAATTGAAATGGAGGGGCCATAAAGTTAGTCCGAGGTCTTTTCTCTTGCTCGTGCTCAGCTCAGCGGTGCTCCTAATCGTGTTCGCTCTTCGGGAATGAAGAACGATTACGATTACGATTACGAGCAGGAGCAGGAGCAGGAGCATGTGTCGGGAGTGCGCCGGTGCGCCGCTCCTGCCGAGCTTTCTTGGGCTGCCACATCACGTTCACAAGCAATCGGACCAACGTAAATAGGCTTGTGAACGGTAGGCGCGGAAAGCAATGGCTTCGCAGGAGCGGCGCTCTCCCGTTTTCATGCGACCTAAAGCGAAAAGATATTTCGAGCGGTGGTTCGATCCGATCCTCCCGCGAATTAACCAAGAAAAGATGGTTGTGAAAATGAAGCAGACTACGCGGTCCTGGATCATTACCATCTCCTGCCTTTTGGTGTCTATCCTTTTGACCGAGTTGATCGTGCTGTTAGACTTGGTACCAATTATGTTGCTAGTACCGTGGCAAGGACTAGCAGCAATGGCTCTAGTATTGGTTGCAGCCGTAGCATTGGTTTTAGGACGATTGAAATGGCGAGGTTGGAAACTACAGTTTTCAACTCGTCTTTTGCTCCTGTTGATTCTGATTGTCGCTTGGCCAGTATCTCGCTTCACATTCGAAGCAAGGCATGAGAAGAGTCGGTTACGAGCACAGCAAGGGTGCTTCGATATGGCCACAAACTTTAAGCCTTTGGGGCCATCCTACAAAGTCGTGGCAGCCGGCCGATACAACGACGGAAAAGCGGGCAATGCCCTGCAGCGCTGGCTCATTGGACAGATCATGCAATATGCAGACCCAAGTACTTGGCAATTCGAAATCGCTTACCTTGTTTCCATGGATTTTGCGGGGACCGATATTCTGGACGATCAGCTTGTCTTGATCGCGAAGACTCAGACAGTTCAGGAACTCAATTTATCCTCGACCAAGATTACAGACGCCGGCCTTAAGCACTTGCACGATCTTAAGACTCTGCGGCAGTTAACACTCGCCAATACCAATGTTTCGAACGAGGCCGTTGATGCATTGAGCAAAGAGATACCAGGTCTGACAGTTGCTCGCTAATAGCCGCAACGCGTTAGCGTCCGGTTCCCATCGCTTCATTTTAGCAGCCGAGTCCCTAAACTAGATCAAGACTCTTACACTTCGGCAGTAAAGAAAACCGAACGCTAACACGTTTCGGCTAGTTGTCAGAGAACCGGTGCTAACGCACTTCGGCTGATAATCAATTCACCAGCTTTCCATCAAAGATGGTGTACTTCGCTTTGGCGAACTGAATCTTCTCTGGCTCTGCCAGAAGATCACGATCCCAAACGACAATATCGGCTAAGTAACCGACCTCTAAACTTCCCTGATTGGACTCGGCAAATTGAGCATAGGCCGCGCCGGAAGTGTATGCTTCTAAGGCTGGTTCCAACTTCAATCGCTCCGCAGAAACGAAACCACCTTCTGGCTTTCCATCTAGCGTTTGCCTGGTTACCGCCACATGCAAACCCATGCGAGGATCTAAACTAACAACAGGCCAGTCGCTGCCAAATGCTAAGAGACCGCCGGAGTTGCGAATGCTGTTCCACGCCCAAGCGCGAGCAGCTCTTTCTGGTCCCAAATTAACCGCCCAGACGTTGAAGATGTTGCTATTGGGATTTGCGTGATAGGGTTGCATCGATGCCAGAATTCCAAGTTTACCTAGTCGAGGAATATCATCCTGGCTAATCGTCTCGATATGCTCCAAGCGATGGCGACGTCCTTTGATGGGCGTTGAGTTCTGCTGGATAGCCAACTCCATCGCATCCAGCGTCATACGTACACCTCCATCACCGACCGCATGCACCATGACCTGCCAACCCTGCTTATCCAAACGACCGATCACTCGATTCAGATCGGCTCGGTCCGTTTCTCGCATCCCGAGCGAATCGCGGTTGGTGTAAGGATTCAGCAGAGCAGCCGTATGAGCCTCGATCACTCCGTCGATATACAACTTTACGGCCTGGATGTTCAGCTTTGGAAAGCGACTGCGAAGCGATTCAAGTTGTTCGAAATCGTCCTCCGTCATCCCGGGCTTTCCTTCCAAAGCGATTGCATAGCGCAGGTCGAGTTCACCGCTTGCTCGCAGTGAATCCAAAAGATCAAGCTCGGTAAGACCGACTCCGGCCTCGCAAACACTGGTGATACCTAAGCGATGCGCATGCGCAATGCCTAGACGTAGCGCGGCAAGATTTTCATCTCGCGTTGGTTGTGGGATGATCTTCTCAATTAGATTTTGCGCAGACTCTTTGAAGACACCCGTCAGCTCTCCCGTCTTAGCATCGCGTACGATGACTCCAGCCTTGGGATCGTGAGTATCGCGCGTGATGCCCGCTGCTTCGATGGCTTTACTGTTGACCCAAACCGTGTGCCCATCGTAGCACCTCATGATTGCAGGTCGATCTGGAATCAATCGGTCGAGAATTTCCTTTGTAGGCAAGCCACCTGGAAAGGCTCCGTACAACCAGCCGCGTCCCATCACGACAGGTTGATCGGGGTGAGCCTTCATGAAATCTCGAATCTTGGCTTCAATCTTGTCGATATCGTCGGCTTGCGAGAGTTCGATCTGAGACAGCGATAGGCTGCCGGAAAGAAAGTGAACGTGCGAGTCGTGTATGCCGGGAGTAATCGTTGCGCCAGCAGCCTCAATGATTTTGCTTCGCGGATGCAACTGTACAATCTGATCGAAGCCGCCGACCGCTACGATTCGATTGTCTTTGATGGCGATAGAATCGGCCGATTTGTCAGCTACTCCAAACAACTTTCCGTGTGCAAGAATCAGATCTGCATCTTGGTTTATTGTTTGGGAGTAGGCATGCATTGGCACAGCGACAATCATAACCATCAACAGCCAGCGAATCGCAATCATCTCGTTCTCTTCCAAACAGTGCCGTTCAATCTCTCAGGCTGCTCTCAAGTCTAACGTTTTTGACAAAAAATCGGGCCGAAACCAAGTCCAATCGAGGGGGAGGTCGAGTTTTGCGCCTAAACTTGTTGTATCATCAGCCTACTTTTCAGCCGATAACGCCCGAGTAGCTCGTCGATTTGGCAAGCTACCATTATCAAAGCAAAACTCCAATGAACAAAAGATTCTCCACTCAAGTTGCTCTCGTATTGATCTCCACCAGCGCGATGATGCTGGGCTGCCGTCGTCAACCTCGCGAAGACGAGCAGCAAAACGGCACTACCTCTACCGGACACTCTGGCGTGCACTACTACGGCGGAGGCTACTACGGTGGTGGAAGCTCGGTAAACAGCGGTGCAACTCACACGACTGGCACATCTGGAACGGCCAGCACCTCAAGTTCTGCTCGCAGCGGCTTCGGCAGCTCTGCTCATGCCGGATCTTCTCACGCAGGCACGGCGGCCGGAGGCTAATTCTGTGCTTCGCCAACATACCGAACCTCGTCCTGATTGGCCTAAACGGGTTGAATCGCAGGGCATGTTGTATCATTCGCTGGACGACGTGCCCTATTGGGATGAGAGCTGCTACTACAAATTTACGCTCCAACAGATCGATGCTCTCGAACAGGCCACGCTTGAGTTGAACGACTTGTGCTTAGAGGCTATCCAGCAGATCATCGACAGTGACGCTTGGCTGGATCGACTCGACATTCCTCGCGAATTTCACGATTGGATTCGACACTCGTGGGAGCATGACGAACATACTTTGTACGGACGATTCGATTTTGCTTATGACGGTTATGGTGCACCAAAGTTGCTCGAATACAACGCGGATACACCAACATCGCTGTTGGAAGCAGCAGTCATTCAGTGGCACTGGCTGAAGGACAAATTCCCTCATGCTCAGCAGTTTAATTCGATTCACGAGCGATTGATCGAAGCCTTTCAGATGCTCAAGCACGAGTATCAAATGAAGCGATTCTATTTTTGCTCGGTCGACACCATCGAAGACAGCATGACCGTACACTACCTGCGCGATGTGGCAATCCAAGCCGGAATTCTCACACAGTTCTTGAATGTGGGGCAGATTGGCTGGAATACTTCACGCAATCTATTCACTGATCTCGACGAGCGTGTGATTGAGTATTGCTTTAAGCTGTATCCCTGGGAATGGATGTTGCGCGAAGAGTTTGGCAAGAACCTGCCCAAGTCACCCACCAAGTGGTTTGAGCCTCCGTGGAAATCCCTATTGAGCAATAAGGGCATCCTACCAGTGCTTTGGCAACTGTTTCCACAATGCCCTTACTTGCTCGAGTCATCCTTCGAGCCTTTTGCAGACCAGACGTACGTGCGTAAGCCTTTGTTCAGCCGCGAAGGTTCGAATATCGAAATTTACAACCAAGGCAGTTTAGTTTTTGGTACACCCGGACCCTACGATGATGGATCATTTGTCTACCAACGCATTCATCCGCTACCTCATTTCGAGGGTCGATATTATCCGATCATTGGTCGCTGGATCGTTATTGGTTGGGCGTGTGGCATTGGCATTCGCGAAGATGAAAGTCCTGTAACCGGAAACCTAAGTAGGTTTGTCCCCCACCTGTTTGAGTAGTTTTTCTTTGTCGGTTGATAGTGCACACTTGTCTACACTATACTTTTAGACAGTACACTGCCCAAAGCCCCAACCGTTCCATGACCCGACTCACCAAACAGCAACAAACTGTCTACGATTTCATCCGCGATTGCATGGTCGCACGGGGCTATGGGCCAACAGTTCGTGAAATCGGATTGCACATGGGAATTCGCTCGCCAAACGGGGTCATGTGTCACCTACGGGCTCTTGAAAAAAAAGGGGTGATTCGACGATCGGCCAACAAAAGCCGCGCCATTGAACTGGCCGAACCACTCTTGCGAGCGGATTTGTCACTCGATGTTTCGGGCACAACGGCTACAGGAATGGTTCAGCTTCAATGCACACCCTCAAGTCAACTCAACTTGGTCTCAACCTTCAACACCGCTGATCAATATTTGATCCAAGTTAAGGACGAACACCTGTCGGCTTTTTCGATCAAAGCCGGAGATCATCTGCTAATCAGCAAGCAGGGTACGCCGCTAGCTGGTCAATTGGTGGTAGCTCAATTTGCCGAAACCGGGGCCAATGTCATCGGCCAAGTTCAGATCGAAGCTGGACGACTGCGAGTCACGCCACTTGTTTCACCGCTGCCATCTTCCCCTGAGAGTCCATTTACGCTTCTGGGTATTGTTGCCGGCGTCCTACGGCTGTTCGCGAGTTAAGTAACTTAGCGCCCTCCGAAACTCAAGCCAACACATCTAGTTTCAATATCTACTTTTCACTGCTGAACAACGAAATGCTCTTGATCGACATTAACATCAAGAAGCAAGGTTGGCTTGGGGTCTCCTGGCCACAGTATTTCAAGTTTGTCAATTCTTTGGTTGGATCCCAAACCGATTGTTAGAACTGAGCCGAAGTAACTTTGGTAGCCTCGTCCATTAATCTGTTCATAGTACTGGACCTTACCGTCGATTTCAGTTTTGACTTTTGCGCCGACTGCGCTGCGATTGCAGTCCTTCCCCACCAAACGTAACTTGATCCAATGGTTCTTGTTTTCTCGGCGATTCTCCAGCACCTGCGAGAGCGTATCACAATTCAGTATAACGCCGTCAATATCGCCATCGTTATCCAGATCATCAAAAGCACAACCACGACTGCTTGCGACATGATTCAGGGCTGTACCCGCGTCTTGAGCTGCATTTCGAAAGAGTTTGTTATTCAGATTCTCCATCACACAATTTGCCACTGCATAGTCGGTGTTTGGCTCGATTGATTTGGCATGCTTAAGGAAGTGGCCGTTACAGATAAACGCATCCAAGTCGCCATCAAGATCTAGATCTGCTAGAGAAACTCCCCAATTCACATGTGGCTTAACAGACTTTCCTATCTTCATTTGCGATGACACATCATCAAACCCCAATGTGGAGTTCCGAAACAGCTCCATCAATTGATCCATATAGTTAGTCACCACAATGTCTAGCCGACCATCGCCATCCAGATCGCCAACATCCGCGCCCATACTTCCGTTGGCCCCACCCCGAGCGTCGTATGCTACTCCAACCAACAATGCCTCTTCCGTAAAGTTTCCAAGTCCATCATTTTGGTAATACAGATTAGGTGCTCCGTCACAACCCACGAAGATATCTACATCGCCGTCTTGGTCAAAATCAGCCGCAACCACACCCATGCTAGGACCTAAAGCGTTTTGTATTCCAGAGGATCGGCTGACGTCAGCAAAAGTACCATCACCATTGTTGAGGAACAAAGAGTCTTTTTCGGCAGGAAAGTCCTTCGGCCCGGGAGGATATGGGTGGGACTTTGGCGCCAATTGCCGATGCCGTTCAAAATCAAAAATTACATAGTTTCCAACGAAGAGATCTAGATCACCATCATTTTCGATATCAAGGAAAGTAACTCCGGCACCAAACTTCTCTCCGTCTGCAACACCCGCCTTGAAAGTAACATTGGTGAAAGTTCCGTCACCGTTATTATGCATCAACCTCTTGGTACCAAAGTTGCTAATGTACAAATCGGCGAACCCATCGTTATCGTAGTCGGCGGACGTTACGCCTAGCCCGTAACTCGTCTCTACTAAACGGGATTGATTTGTAACATCCCGAAACTGCATGCCGCCTCGATTTAGAAAAATTCGATCCGTGGGTGCAGGAGTGATGGTCCTTCCAGGTAGCGCAGCTCCGTTGACCAAGTAGACATCGAGCAATCCATCGTTGTCCGAATCAAACAGACATACGCCAGCACCAACTGTCTCCACAATGAAGTACTGATCGGAGCTTCCATTCTCGTATTGGAATTGGATTTTGGATGATTCAGTCACATCCATAAAGCGAATAGTGCTTACAGGTTCGTCAGCAAGCATGAACCGATGAGTTAACGCAATAACCACCACGCAAATGTACCACGCATACATTTTCATATGTTCTCAATTCTTGATAGGAACGCGACCTATTTTCTGTGCCTCAAGATGCGCCTGAGTTGCCTTATCTCGTTCACCTGTTGATTCATAGCTTGCGGCAAGAATTGACCATGCTTCGGCAACCTGCTTTTGTGAAAGTATCTTTTGGGCCATCTCTCTTGCCTGAATAGGTTGACCAAGTTCCAAGTAGAGCCTGGCAATTGGAATCTGAAGGCCAAGTGCTTCAGGATGAAGCCGCAATCCTGCTTGTAAACTACTTACAGCCAATTGCTTATCACCAGCCCTGTAAGCAAGACCAGCCAAATTGGAAAAGCTGTTGGCGTTTTCCGGCTGCACATTGGCCAATCGTTGGCATACACAGATGGCTTCAGCAATTTGGTTCTCTGAAACCAGTTGATCGACAAGCAAATTAAGACTTAATGCGTTATTGGGTTCCAATTGAATACTTCGAGCCAAGAGTCGCTTGGCCTCTTGAAAATTCTTGACGCGTTTCTCGATCGTTGAAGACAGGCGATAGAGTCTCGCAGCCCTTGTCCTAAGCGAGGACGCAAACTTCTCCTGAAATGATCCTTGAATTTTGTTTGACTCCAACACCTCACCTGATTTTCGAATCGCTCGAAGCTTCGATTGCAACAGGCTGGCTTGTTCACGCTTACCCACTCGCACTAAGACGGGTATTAGGATGGGCCAAACTTCACTCTCCGCATGCCCAAGTTCCAAAGCCATTTGCAGGTTCTTTTCCGCTTCGTGAAACCGACCCAAACGGTTTTGCAGCGATCCTGTTAACAATCGACTGTCGCTAAATTCAGGAAATTTTTGGTCAACTTGCTCAGAGATCTCGCATGCTCTTTCCGGTTGTCCAGACAGATCATGGGCTAGTGCGAATTGATGATAGGTTCCTGCGGATTCAATCCGCCTTGAGTGAGCATCGTTGAGCAGTTGTATCGCTTCTTCTGAACGATCTTGCTGATTGAGGAACCTAGAGTAATGAACAAATACATCGGGCTCAGGCGACCCAAGCACAATACATTTTTTCCAAACGCGCTCTGCTTCACCCAAGTAGTTCAAATCGTAGTATACCGACGCAACAAGATCCATTGCCGCTGGCGTCTTGGTGTGCTCCGTCTCAAGAACCTGCGCTTGCGAAAGCATCTCATCTCGGAGTTGTTGTAGATCAATGGCCTCCGGCTCAGTTGGTAACACTCCCGAAGCATCAATAGCTGCCATCGTGTTTGACGCATTCTCGTTGGCTGATTCTGAATGGAACCAAAGCTTCCGAATTGATATCCAAACAATGCCAGTCAGGACCACTGTCGAGGTCGCGACCAAGATCAGACGAAGGCTACTTCTCGGCGATCGGGATATACCTTCATGGTTCCCCCTTTTGCTTCGAGTTTTGGTATTACGAGTCTTTGAAGACGTTCTGCGACTCATGGTCGTTTGGGGAGGAATCTGCGGAAAAGATGAGAGTGAGATCAGACTTGGGAGATGAGCAGATGCTAATGTTACACCTTACAAAACCATAATGTTGCAGACTAAGTGAAAAAGGCCAGAAAAGGAATGGAACGTTGCCGGCCATAAACATCCGGTTTAGGCCAGTTCCGGCCACGAAAGCACTCCTCAGACTAGCCGCAAAAAGTTTGCCCATTAGCCCACAGGTTTGACAGAGATTAACAAACCGTCGTTACGCATTCGAACGCGCCGTGAGTTTGTCAGCACTACATACACTGGCGATCATCCGAAGCAAACGGATTTCGGCCAGTCTTTCTAAGATGGACACTCTCAAACTGGTGTCGATTTGAGGTAGTTTTGAGTTAAGAGCGTTGACGTCGTCTGCAGGTTTTAGAATTTAGGCCGCGAGAGCTTGCCCCATTCGTTCAGCGAACGGCCTTTCTGTGGTTGTGGAGCACTCATGCATCCAAGTTGATGTAAAACAAAGGTAACTAACAACAATAGCAGCATTAGCTTTTTCATCTGTGAGTCTCCGCAACACGGGTATCCGAAACGCCGGTGTTGATTGAGATTTTGCTTTTCATTCGTGGTAGCAATCACTACAGGCGAACATCTTGGGCAAACATTTTTTCCGGATCAACGTTAGCAGTTGTTCGATCGAACCTCAAGATGAATATTGATCTTGCTTTGGGTACTCCAGCCTGCGACACTCCCAGCGTTCGGCTACTTGTGACCCATTTAGGACCAGTGGATCGTCAGACTTCAAAACCGAGTGCGACTACCCCAGCAATCGTTCTCGGTTAGTAATCTTAAGACATCCCTTCCTCAGTAACCGATCAGCGCACTGCCATGGAAGGCTCGCGCGACAGCACTGCAACCCGCATTCAATGACCCCGTGGAGAAAGGATTCTTCAAATGGTCACTTCGCTTCTGTACGGACTTCTCGCGCTAGTTACCGGCTCGCAAAATGAGTTTTCGGTACTCTACTTCCAATCATCTCAGTGTGAACCTTGTCGACAAATGGAGCCCGCACTCGAACAGCTTCGGCAACAAGGATGGAACATTCAAAAGATCGATGCACCAAATCAGCTCGATTTAGCTCGTCATTATCAAATCAAGAATCTACCTACGCTCATTCTGCTCAACAACGATCGGGAATCTGACCGCATCGTTGGCGCAGCCACTTTCGAACAGATGCAGAGCCGATTTGCTCGAGCTGCGGCTCGCAATAGCTCTACGCCTCACTTGCAGTCGACTCAGTTATCAGGCTTACTACCTCGACAAAACAACCAACCTATCGTTCGTGGGCAATCTCCAAGTTCATCTGCGGGGCAATTGGCGAGCAATTCGTTCGCATCAAGCTCAGCAAGCTCCACACTTCAGGGTGGTGACTTTCCAATGCTCGGCAGTAGACCGACACCAGATCGATCGCCTCGAAACAATTCAACAATTGGATCAGCCCCGAACGGAAATACAACGTCCTCATCAGCCACTCAGCCAGCTTCGTTTGCTCCTGCTTCGCCCGCCACTTCGATTCCAAACAGTTTTGGAAACTCGAGTGGTCAAAGTGATGTAAATTCTTTCGCATCCAACCCTCGACGCGATTCAACCATGGGAACTTCGAATTCTTCGCAACCAGCGATATCGATCGAAGCCGCAATGGCCCGTGCATCCGACGCGACCCTACGAATTAAGGTTGAAGAGCCGAAATCTGTGGCTCATGGAACGGGAACAATTGTTGCCGTGCATGGGTCAGAGGGTCTCGTGTTAACTTGCGGACACCTTTTTAGAGACATGCTGCCTGGTTCGAAGCTGACGGTGGATATGTTTGCTGGAACTCCCCGTCAAGTGAACGTGCCTGCCGAGTTGATCGATTTCAAAGCTAAAGAGGAAGACATCGCGCTGCTGGCAGTTAAGCTTCCAGTACAAGTAGAACCAGTTCCAATTCTTCCCAAAAGTGAAGCTCTACAACAAGGCCAACGAGTTTTCAGCTTCGGCTGCGATCACGGCAACAATCCAACTCGTCGCGATACTGCGATCACTAGAATCAATCGTTACGTAGGTCCTGCCAATGTTGAAATCGAAGGAGCGCCCGCTGTTGGCCGAAGCGGTGGAGGGTTGTTTGATATGCAGGGCCGTTTGATTGGCGTGTGCAACGCTGCTTGCAATGACGAGAACGAAGGCATCTACGCCGCAGCAGATGTCATCTACAATCAACTTGCTCGAGCTGGACAGACAGCGCTATTCCAACCCAGTAGTGCCAGCTCTCCTGCATCATTGGCCTCAGGCCCCTCGGCACGATCTTCAACTGCTGAGCTGCCCAATTATGCTGCAACTCAGAACGGCAGATCAGACCGATCTATCACGGGAGGCAGTTCGAATCAGTTCAATTCCAATCCTGCAAACACTAACAGTTCTGCTGTTAGTCAAGGTTCTGCGACCTGGCCAGACGAAGATCCGCGACTTGCTGTTGGAACTCCATCGACCAATAACGCTTCGTTAGGTTCTGGTGCAAGTCCTGTAGCCGCCAACAGTTCGACTACGCAGCTAATCTGCATCGTTAAAGACCCCTCGACGGGTAAAGATCGAGTTTTAACGATCAATCAGCCCAGCTCGGCATTGTTGCAGGCAATCGAACAACAGGGGCAAATGGCCCCTTAGAGCCAGGCATTGAAACGAACTAGACTGTCCCCCTCGGCAATTACCATAAATTGGCCATAATGGCCCGACTTACATTGGTCGAAATGCCCCTTCGTTTCCAAGAGTTACTTGCCCATGATACAGTCCGAGCGATTACTCGATCGTTTTCTGCGCTACATACGCGTCTCATCACCAGCCAATCCTGCCAGCGACGACTATCCAAGTAGTCCAGGTCAGCTTGAATTAGGTGCGTTGCTTACCGCTGAATTGCAGGCCATGGGAGCCGAGGATGTCGAGCACGACCAACATGGTTTGGTTTGGGCTACAGTTCCTGCAACAATTCCAGGCAACCTGCCGACAATTCTTTTCAACGCGCACCTTGATACCTCTCCCGAAGCGCCTGCCGTTAATGTGCGACCTCAAGTTGTGCGAGATTACTCAGGTGGTGATATTCGTTTGCCGGGGACCGTCGACAAAACGATCAGCCCACAGAACTCTCCTGTGCTAAATCAGTTGATGGGCCATACGTTAGTCACTACCAATGGTTTGACATTGCTGGGAGGCGACGACAAAGCCGGTGTAGCAGCCATCATGGAGTTGGCTCAGCATTTGATCGAAAATCCTCACTTACCTCACGGTCCAGTCCGAGTTCTGTTCACTTGCGACGAAGAGATTGGCCGTGGGGCAAAACACATGAACATTGCTAAAGCCGCAGCTACAGCTGCGTACACACTTGACGGAGGCGGGCAGTGCGAAGTGGAGAACGAGACATTCTCGGCTGATATGCTGGAAGTAATTGTCAGCGGATACAACATTCATCCTGCGATTGCCCAAGGAAAGATGATCAACGCAGCTCGCGGACTTTGCCTACTGCTCAGCCAGTTACCCACAGATCGACTAACGCCTGAAACAACTTCTGGCAAAGAGGGCTTTTTACATCCGTTTCAAATTAGCGGTGGAGTAAGTGAAGCTCGCGCGAATGTTCTTTTGCGCGACTTTAATACTCAAAAGCTAGACGACTATGCCAACTTGGTCCAAGCTGCTGCCGATCAAGTTTGCCAGCAGATTCCTGGACTGAAAACCAACATACATCGCATCAAACAGTATCGTAACATGGCCGAAGTCTTAAATCGCTTCCCCGAGGTTGTCGAGTTTGCGATGGAGGCTCATCAGCAATTAGGACAAACTCCACATTTAGGCTCCATTCGCGGTGGAACAGATGGAGCCCAGTTTAGTGCGCTGAGCTTACCGACACCCAACTTGTCCGTGGGCCAGCACAATATCCACAGCGTGCTTGAGTTCGCTTCACTGAATCAGATGACCTATGCGGTCGAGCACGCGATTCGTTTGCTCGAGATCTGGGCAAAACGCACGGTTAGCTAGACTGCGATTGGCTTATTCAAAACCGGAATGATGGCGCGGGACGATGTCTTGGCATCGATCTGTTGAGCCCATCCAGCAATATCCTGTTCGATAGGCGGCCACGTTCCATGGTGCGATGGCAAAACGTATTTTGCATTCAGCCAAATTGCAGCTTGGACGCTATCCTCGGGCCCCATGGTAAACAGGTCACCAACAGGCAAAATTGCCGCATCCAATCCCAATCGTCCGGTCAATTGCATGTCGGAATACAGGGCCGTATCACCTGCAAAATAGATCTTCTTTCCCGCGACCTCGATAACATATCCAGCCGCAGGTCCACCGTAACTGCCATCGGGTAACTGACTAGAGTGAATTGCGTGAGTCATTTTCAAACGGCCGAAGGGCATGCTAACCGCTCCGCCAATGTTCATTCCTAGCGTGTTGGCTACCGAGTGCTTTTCCGCAAACCAGGTGGCCACTTCGTAACTGGCTACAAGCGTAGCATTACAACGATTGGCAATTGTTGCCGCATCAGCCACGTGATCAAAGTGAGCATGAGTTAATAGCACGAACCCGACGTCCACTTCGGCCTCGGGATAGGTAGCCACTGGATTCTGCGTCAAAAACGGGTCAATAATGATCCGATATTTATCAGCCTCAACCAGCCACGTCGCATGCCCCAACCAAGTCAGTCTTACGCTCATTGCACTAGTCCCAGTTTATCGACCCAAGTTGCGGTTCATGTTCTTCTTGTAGGCTTCTACGCCCGGCTGACCATAAGGATTGATTCCCAAAAGTCGACCTTCAACAACCGTTGCCAGCATCAACATTTGGAAAAATTGCCCCATGTGGAACTCGTCCACGCAAGGCATATAAATGTTTGTCGATGGTCTACCGTCATCGCGCAGAGCTTGATTGGTTCCCGCGATCGCCGCCGCCATAATCTCTGGAAGCGTCTTATGCGAAATGTCATTCAATCCGTCTGGATCGCTCAATCGCTTGCCGATTGGTAAATGATCGTAGCGATGGTTGTCGACGATGACATTGTTCACAATCTTGTCTCGACGACCTTCTTGGTGCTGTTGGTGACGTGAGTGTAGATCTCGAGTGTTTACGGTAGTCAAAGGCGTTGCACCCAGTTGCTGCTTGCCGAGACTCTCGGCCAACAATTGGTCGTACCACACTCCAGCCGACTCAAGCTGCTGCTCCAAACGCTCAACAGCCGAATATTCGCTCCTCGATGCTTCTCAATCAAGTGATTCACGGCGGTGTACTGCAACACGATGTTATCAGAAGCCTTCGCCGAACGAAAATGCTCGTTCATCGCCTTGGCGCCCTGCAACAGCTTCATCACATTGATACCCATCAGCGCTGCGAGTACTAAGCCAACCGCCGAAAGCACTGAGAATCTTCCGCCAACTCGTCTGGAACAGGAAGATCTGATCGCAGCCGAGTTCAGTTGCAAAGTTGAACAACTTGCCGCTGCTGCCGGTGACTGGAATCAATCGATCTCCCAATTTTTGCTTATCGCCACCGCAACTAATTTCAAGAGCCGCCAGGTACTGCCGAAATGCAGCAGCGGTTTCGAGCGTTCCACCGCTCTTGCTGATTACCACTAAGCCCCAACTATCATCGATGCCAGTTGAAACTGTCTGACGATGAGCGCCCAACAGATGCAAAAGACCTTGCGAAGCATCGTTATCGACGTTGTTGCCTTCGAAGTAGATTCTAGGCTTGCTACCGCGTTCACCGCGATTGAATTCGTTAAAGTATGGCTGGCAGCAGGCGTCCATTAAGGCCTTGGCACCCATGTACGATCCGCCAATACCCAAAACGACTACACGATCAACCTCGGCCATCAACTTCTTGGTCTTGGCCAGAATGCGGGCCAATTCGCTGCCCTGGCGATCAGCCTCGTAATCACTCAACAGACGCTCTGGCAGCAGATAGAAACCGGCATCTAGTGGCTGTTTAGCTTCGGGAGTCGGTATAGCTCCGCTGAGCATCTTTACATCGACATCGCAGATCTCATCGCGCAGTTTTTCCAACGTCGAGGACAGGTCGTTGACCTGAGCTGTTTCAATACCAGTTCCAGATATGAAAGCTCCCGCTGGGTCAAATCGAAGAAGTTGAGACATACAATCCGTTTCTTTACAGCGTCGAAGTGCTGGTAAGTGCAATTTTTGGAGCTGGCTATCGGCCAGAACTCATAGGAGAAACTCCATTTTGCACTTTCATAACAGGGCCGCAACCACCGTTAGTTCGTTGTTAGGTCTCGTACCGAGTTTGGGTGGCACGCTCAGAATCTGTTGACTAAGCATTGTCAGGCAACAACTGATGGACGTGGCTCGACTGAGCTTGAGGGTTAGGATTGTTCGGTCGCCAAAATATTGCGAGTGTCCCGACGAACTCGCCCTGCGAGGCTCGCTGGTATTCGCTCCTTAGGGAACTGCCACCCGCGGCTACCTAGGTCGCATGGCCTTATGCAGAAATGTTCCGAAGACAGGATCCTTACTTCAGTTTCTTGGCATCCTCGACTTGCCAAACCCAGTAATTTCCAGATTGCCCGCCGGAATAAACAAATTTGCCATCCGGACTAATGGATACTGTCAAAACGGCTCCATCTGCGCCAGCATACGCGCGGACTTGATTTCCATTTCCAGCATCAATCAGACGCACAGTACCACTAGCGTCGACTGCCATGAACTGATTGGCTTGCCCTAAGAATGCCAACGCAGTTATCTCCTTCTTGGCTCCTGCAACCGTCCTAATTTGTGTTGCGGTTTCAACATTCCAAACTTTAATGGTTTGATCGCCACTTCCTGTGGCCACGGTCACTCCATCATCTTTCCAAGCTACAGAAAGTACATGGTGCGTGTGACCTTCCAGAGAGACAATCTGCTTGCCGGTCTCTGCATCTAGAATTCGACAAAGCTTGTCCGCACCGGCTGAAGCAATCTTACGACCGTCAGGCGAGTATCGAATGGCCAGCACAGAATCACTGTGCACTTCACCAAGGTCTTTGGCAACAGCACCAGTTGCTACGTCAACAATCTTGATGTCACCGAATCGGCTTGGCGGACCACTACCGACCGCTAGCCACTTGCCATCTGGGCTAAAGTCCATGGCTGTGATTCGATCGCTAAATGGACTGTTTTCAAAATCGCCAATGATGCGTTCCAGTTGCCAAGCTAGACCCGCATCCCATTGCTGAAGATTGCCGTTGTTGGTCAGGCTGATCAAACGACCTGAAGGTGTCGTTGCCAAAGCGATTGCAGGTGCGACGGTTTCGAAATTCGCTTCAGGCGCTCCACCGGTGGTGGAGAATAAATGGACTCTACCGGACTCATCCGCAATAGCTACACGTGAGCTGTCAGCAGCGAAGGCGATCTGTTTGGCTTGATGCTTAGCCGCAGGATTGGCAGCAAGTTCGTCAGCCTCTTTTTTCATCGCCTCCAACCGCTGCTTCTCGGTGGTAATCGAAGCGTCCATTTCAGGGACCTTAGCTGCAGCGCGTTGCTGAGCGTCTTTCGAAGTTGCCAAAGCCTGATCGCGTTTGGCCACCTCTTCGGCAGCCGCATTCTTCTTGCTGGTCGCTTCCGCCACAGCTTTTTGCTTGGCTTCCAATTCTGCCTTGCGAGTCTCCACCATTTTCATCGCAGCGGCCACTGCGGCTTCCGCTTCAGCCATCGCCTTTTGTCCTTCGGCTACAGCAGCGTTCGCCGTCCCAAGATCCGTCTCTTTGGCTGCCAACTCGGTAGCTGCCTTGTCGCGACTTTCTTGGACTTTAGCCAACGCAGCCGTTTCGGCCTCGACCGCTTTCTTCAGTTCGCCATGTTGAGCCCCCAGTCGATCGATTAAGCCTTGCTGGCGATTAACGTTTCGCTGTGCAATTGCCACCATTTGTGTAAAGCGATAGTCGCGATCTAGGGCTGCAATTGCGTTTCCATCTTCGCTACGCCAGAGCTGAGCCGATGCACTGCCTGTCGACGTTGCAATCAAAGCTCCATTGTAACTAACGGCTACTTGCTGAACCGGTCCGGCCGTTTTGATTTCGCGGATGGCCGTATAGTTGTCACGGTTGATCAGTCGGCAAACTCCGCTGGCAAGTCCAACCGCTACTGCTCCCGATCCGCCAGCCGCCACAGATTGAACCTGATCTAAGCCATCTACGACTCGCATTTCAAGGCTGTTACCTGGAACATTTAACGCAATTGTGTAAAGCTTACTATCGGCTCCGACGGCCAAGAATTTGTCTGCAGTCAGAGTCAATAGACTTTTCGCCGACACGAGACCATTGCCGCTAAGTGGTTGAACTTCATTGGTCGCAACTCGAGTAAGCAAGTAAGCCCCTGAAGCATCGCAACTGATCAACACACCGGAGTCGATCCATCCTAATGCCGTTACCGTTTGGACATGCGACTTGAGAAAGCGGTGCGACTGCGACGACTTTAAGTTGATAATCTCTACCGGCTTACCGTCGGAGCTAATCGCAAAATTTAGGCCATCTGGAGAGATCGCCACAATTGAATTTTGCGAACTGGCAATGCCGGTGGCGATCGACTCAACCGGACCTGAATTGCGTCGCCAGATTTTGACCGAACGATAACCGCCGACAGCTACTCGCGAACTATCGGGACTAAATGCAATTGACTGAACAATATCCAGTTGAGCCGCGCCATTGGCCGAGTCTACGTTGGCCCCCGAAGCTTTCAGCACCTCCGCGACAGCAGGATCAACGAGTGCATAGGCTTGATCGAGCGAACTGATGGCTGGGTTACGAATTACATACGCCTGATTACCGCGACCGATGGCCAGATAGTTTCCATCATTGGAGCTTGCAACTGCATTGATGGGATGAACCGATGGAGGCAACGGCTGCCAGTTTAGTTTCATCGCCTCAGCAGCCGTCGGCGCTAAAGCTCCGGCAGCAATCCAAGAGCGCACCAGTTCTACTTCAGCCTCCGTAAGCGGCTTGGCACCGACCGAGTTACCGGCGGGCGGCATCGGATCGTCTTTGTCAATGATGCGTTGCAGCAAAACGCTTTCCGCAGCCTTGCCAGCTATCACAGATGCACCGCTGTCCCCGCCTTTCATCGTGGCCGAATGCGACTCAAGATTCAAACCACCTTCGGCTTTTTTTGCGTTATGGCAGGCAACGCAGTTTCTGGCAAACAGCGGGGAAATCTGTTTGCCAAACTCAACGCTGGCCGCAGCTTGCCCCGCCGGATTCTCTGCGGGTACTGGATTGGCTGCTGGTGCAACCTCTTGAGCTACAGACCAAAAGGCCGTGTAGATCAAGCATACAACGAACACAAACAGGCCTAGAGCGTAGTAGCGCATCTGACCGCGATGCTGCTGACGATTCTCGCGAATTGCGCGAGCAAAAATCTGCTGCCACACAATGATGTTTTTTCGTATGTTGTTCATGATCTGAGTTCAGTCTTTGGGCAGGATTCGTAGACGAATAGGATTCGAAGGCAGGAACAGAGTGTACTCGACCTCGGCGGTCTGCTTCTTCAGCTCTTCAATTCGAGCAGCAACCTTGGCGGCCACCGCTTCAACTTGTGCTTTCGGAATATCGCCTGTCGAATTCGCCTCGAGCGCGCTTTTGAGTTTGGCCTGGTAGGCCTCCTCGCGAGCCAAGGCTTGTGGATTCGATCGCCATTTGACTTTCGTTTCAGTCTGTAACCAAAACGTATATTCTCCGGGCGCTGCGTCAGCGGGTACGTTAATTTCAGGAGCTGATTCTGCTTTGTCTGGAGCGATTTTGAACTCACCCAGCGCAATCTTTGGAGGCAAGGACTGAGGCCGCAATGTGCACTCGGCTGCGCTACCAGCCTGACGAATCAGTTTCACCGGCAAGTTGAACTTCGCTCCAGCCTTAACCTCTAGAGGATTGCCATCACCAAGCTGCACTTGTAGCGGTGCCAGATCAGCACTAGAAAGTTGAACATTCAGCGAACCGCTTCGCCTTGAACTTACCGCGTTATAGGTTGGTATCGCAGCCGACGCGATGGTTGCGAATGCAGCGCGAACTTGCGACTGCTGCTCGCCGATCTTGGCCGTTCCCACGATCGACACACTGGCCAAACTTGCGTCCATTTCGGCCGCACCTTGAATAATGATATCGGCTTCGTTGACACCCGCAGGAATGATCACGTTCGAACACTTCGCTCCTGCAGGTAGCCCTTCAACGGACAGTTCTATTGCTCCAGCAAAACCATCATGACGTAACACACTCACATGAATTTGCAGCGAGCCATTCTTGGTCAACTGAGCACCCCAAGGTCGCGATGTAGCGGGATTGTTCGTTGGAAACACCTGATGAGCCAACAATGAAAAGCTTGGTTGAGCTTGTCGAATCTCAAGCAAAAACCCACGCGAATCTACTGGCCTATTTCCGCTTTGACGATCGATAATCTGTAATTGATAGGTGGCTGCATCGGGAGCAGTCCAAACCAACTTCGGATCGATCTGACGTATTTTTACTGCGGCAGTACCCAACCCGGGAGCATCATCTTGCTCAGCAACTTGCTGAAGCTGCGGCGGTGCATCGGGCTTCGGTGGTGGATTGACTTTATACAGAACTAAGGCTGGGTCGGTCAGTTGATCGAGTCCCGCTGAATGCAGTTCAAAACTAAGCACCTGTCCCTTTTGGGCAACGAACTGAATATTCCTGGTTTCGTTCAGATCTGATTTGATGCGAACAGGAAACTGCTCAATCGGCTTATTTGGCAACTCGACCGCTTCATTCCAAGACCGCTGCGATACCGTCATTCCGATCGGCTGATGAAGCTTGCTAGGCTTGAGCGGCAATTCAAGGTTGGGTCTTAGCAATTGGTCCAACTGCATCGGTTGCTTGGCCGAATCAGATTGCAG
>JAXMBP010000043.1:0-64535 GCA_046349795.1 Pirellulales bacterium
TTGGAATGTGGGCATGGTTCACTCGAGACCTTCAAGTTGCCCGCGACCGCGCGCTCGATCAACAAGCTATAGCTCAAACCCAGACGAAGCGTGCGCAGCGAAATGCTGGATGGGCGATGGAGGCAGTGGACAATTTGATAACGAAGGTTGGCGACAAACAACTTGCCAATATTCCCGGTATGGCTGAGACTCGCAAGAACCTGCTCGGCAACGCGGTGACATTCTGCGAGAAGTTTCTAGTTGATCAGGACAGTTCCGATCCTCGCGCGCTGAACGAGGTTGCATTGGCTCACCGAAGGTTGGCCAAAATTCATCGTGCACTCGCTGAAAACGAACTTTGGCTACAACACGTTCAAGCTGCGGCCACCATCCATCGTAAACTCGCCCAAGATTGGCCCGATAGTGAAGAGTGCTTGTTGGAGCTAGGAAAATCGCTCAATAATCTCAGTAATGCTGAGGGAGAATTGGTCTCCAGTGAGCAAGCTGCTCGGACCGCGAAGGAGAGCGTTGCGGTCAAGGAACTGCTCGTAAAGTTGTCGCCGAACTCAGTTGAATACAGAAGCACTTTGGCAACCAGCTTGATGGGTACCGGCCGTGGAACAGATCCAGTGACCCAAGAAGCATCTTTGCTTCGAGCTGAGCAACTTCTTCAATCCATTATTGGCGACGTCAAAGACAATGTAACGTATCGTAGTCAACTGTGCCTCGTGTATCGAAATTACTGTGCATTCTTGGACCGACTCGGCCGTTACGACGACGGCTGCCGCGTTGCGAGGAAACTAGTAGAACAAGCTCAATTGATTCGGCAGGAACAGACTTCTGTTCAAAATCAATTCGAAGAAGCTATGTCCTACGACACACTTGGTTCGATGCTCCTTCGGCAGTTTCAGTTTGAAGATTCGTTGCGGGCTCATCAAGCCTCAATCTTACTGCTTGAGCCAATTGTTTCACAGTTTCCAGAGCAGGCTACGTTTGTTTCGCAATACGCACGGAGCCATCAAAACCTTGCTAACACATTCAGGGAATCAAAGAATTTCGAGGGTTCAATCGATTGTATCCAGACAGGTCTCAAAATGCTGCACGGGCTCGAATCAAAGGCAGGCAAGCCCTTGATGGAGACTTACCTGCTTCAAAGCCTTCTGGTGATCATTTACCTTGAAGCAAACAATCTTGACGTGGCACTTAAACAGGCTGATGAGCACATACTACGATTTGCGCAGACCGACCGAATCAAATCTCGCGAACCAAACATTTTGGGAATCGATATTGCTCGTGGGCAGGTATTGCTTGGATTGGATCGGAAAGAAGAGGCTCGCCAGCAATTCAACGAGTCTTGGGATATAGTACGAGCCGCTGCAAAATCTGAACCTTCGAACGCTGAGTATTGTCGGCTTCTATTCCTGACTGGTTCCAACTTAATTCTCTTGGATCTTCGCCAAGGAAATATTGAATCTGCCACAAATCGAATTCAACAAATTCGAGACTGTAATGTAATGTACCGATTGCACTTGATTCCATTGTTGCAAGCGGCCTGCGATGCTTGCCAAGGCAATCATGCTCAAGCAATGGCAATCATCGAACAGTACCGAGAATCTGACGTTGGTGCGATTTGGCCCGATAACCTCCTACTTACTTGCACTCGTTGGTGTATTGAAAAAGCTGCGACAGATCCAAAACTGTCACCCCCTGAACGAACCGAACTACTTAAACGCTATCAAGCCACAGAAAAGGATATAATCGCTGACTATTCGAAGCCTCCGAGCTTGAATCCATTCAAATCAAAATGGCTGGAAGAACAGACAGCGTCCCATCATAAGGCATTGTCTCAGCTTCTTTCTAGCGAATAAGTATCAACCAATCCCAACTTCTAGAGGTAGCCTTATGGATTTGGAAGAGTACAAACGAACCTTCAATGATGAGTCGACTCCTGGTTGGGATGCAATTAGCGATGGGTTGACCGAGATTTATGGCGATCAAGAACCTAGTCATTGGGGCACGCTGATCTCCTACCGACTAGGAGGGCCAGATCCGCTTGATGGTGATAGCGCATATTCGTGCCGACGGAGGAGCCGATCATTTTTTTCTTCGTCACCTACGGCTTTTCGAATCTGTATTACGATGAAGAGGCGGTCGGTGGCCATTTCTGGCAACTATGGTTTTTGAGATGACATTTCGCCTAGCCTGCCCGTTACCAGACGAAGATCAGATTTGGGTTTGCAACTTGCTTCAGAACTTGGCTCGCTATGTTTTTGATTCCGACAATTAGTTTGATAACTATCACTGGATTCCCGCAAATGGACCAATTCGGGCCGATTACGAGACCGATATCGTCGGCTTGGCATTTCTGTTCGATCCCAAACTGCCCGGAATCGATACTGCACATGGTCGAGTTGAGTTCATTCAAGCGTTTGGAATTACCAATTCCGAGCTTCAGAGCTTGATGAACAAGACTCGCAGTTGTGAAGATCGTCGAGCAGCATCGCCGGAACAATCCACTCCTAATTACTGACCTTGCCAGAAAAAATGCTTAACGTACTCCCACGCCAAGTGAGCAGCGCTACGGTTCTGCTTATTGCTCTGTCTCTCTCTTGGTTATCTCCAATTTCAGCCGACGACACCAACGATCGCTCAAAGTGGCTCATCGGCTACACGGAAAGTCGAAACGACCTGCCCAATGGCCAGTTCGAGAATTGGAGAACAAGTCGAGCTTGCATCGTTAAGGTCGATGGAACAGGCAAACAACTTGTCGGAGAAGAACTTGCTTCGAAGGGAAATAGTTGGACTCAGTTTGCTGGCTGGTCACCCGATGGAACGGACGCAATCATTCTTAGTCTTTGGGAAAGCCCTGAAAATGCTGCTTGGGAGCAGGAACACAAGACATTTCGCATGACGGAAGGTTGGCTAGTCGATTGTTGCTTAGTTGATCTCAAATCCAACCGCGTCAGTAATTTGACGGACATAGATCGAGTTAGCATATACAACACAGGCCTGTTCTTCTTACCTGACAAAGTGGACTTGGCTTTACGCCACTAATCAACGGGATCTCCAAGCCATTCCTGATGGACATGGATGGACAAGCTCGTGACGTTTCAGGCGAGTGGTGGCGGCTTCGCATACGGCTACAGCGTTTCTCCAGACGGGAAGCTGATAAGCTATCACGAGAACTATCAAATCTTCATTTCCAATGTCGACAGGTAACAAGCGACAGATTGAAACGGGGAAACTCATTCAATTTTGTGCCACGTTGGTCGCCCGACCGGACGATGGTTAATGTTTGTTTCCAAGTGAGCCACTATAATTGCCATCCCCTACATCGTCAGGCCAGACGGAACCGGCTTACGGAAACTTGCAGACCGCGGGGGCTATCGAGGTGTTGTCGAACGATTGAAGTACCCAGACTTTCACAGCGAAAGCAGCGATGTGCCTGACTGGTCGACAGATAGTCAATCGACACTTTACCGCCAAGGTTGGTGAATCCATCGAGTTGATGCGCGTTGATCTTGCTGGCAGGGTAACTCAGTTAGCCATTCCAAGCCAGGGATTCGCCATTATCACCCTTCGCATTCACCCGATGGACGCTGGCTGCTATTCGGATCGGACCGAAGCGGAACGATGCAACTGTTTGTATCCGAAATCGACGGCAAAGAAGCAAGGCAGGTGACCCACGTCGAAGCCAACTCTTGCGCGATGCATGGACACTGGCAGCCCATTCGGTAGGCTACGAACAAACTCGGAGCTGGGAACTACCTTACTGCTCCCCTTGCAATACCTTCCTAATGAAACCTGGACGATCTGTGGTGATAGAAGCAACTTTGATTTTTGAAAAGTAGAGTGCATCATCGACGTCATTAACGGTCCAAACATGAAATTCGAGCCCAGCATCAACGACCGAGTTCATGAATTCCGCATTTACTATCGTTCGATTGAAGTTTGAACCGAGTCCCGTTGCTTTCGTTTTTTGCAGAGTTTCTAGTACTTGACTTTGAGCGGGCCCCCAAGCTCCAGTTTGTTTGTCTTGCTTGTAACCCGTTAACCAATTGCAGCGATATTGAGGCATTAACTTCCGAGCTTCGGTAACTACAGTGGAATCAAAACAGATGATGACAATCTGTTCGGGCTCAATTTCAGACTGCTCCA
This sequence comes from Pirellulales bacterium, assembly GCA_046349795.1. Classification (GTDB taxonomy): domain Bacteria; phylum Planctomycetota; class Planctomycetia; order Pirellulales; family Pirellulaceae; genus Aureliella. The sequence continues at coordinate 4,138 of JAXMBP010000043.1, forward strand.
AAATTGGCTTCATGATCGGAAGAATCTCTGGTCCACACTTGATCTCTACGAAAAACTTTTTGCCATTTGGAACAATACTTAGCACCTGCTGAAAGGTTGGAATCTTTTCGCCGGTAAATTTTTTGTCTTTCCACGCCCCCACATCTAACTTGCTAAGTTGTTCCAGCGTAGTCTTAGCAATGATTAGATCTTCGTGATCAGGAGCTGTTCGGCGAGTGGACTTATCATGCATGCAAACTATCTGCTTGTCCTTGGTCAAATAGAAATCAGCCTCGATCGCATCCGCTCCCTGCTCCCAAGCAAGTTGAAAGGCAGCCAACGTGTTCTCAGGCGCATCGTACGAAGCGCCGCGATGTGCCACGATAAATTGACCTTGAACACTGGTAGCAAAGAGCAGAGTTAGCCCGAGGATCAGTATTACGCGATTCAATATCATTTCCGATTCGACCTGTATTCGCTTCTGATGCTTCTTGCTTCTATCTCCTGGCAATGAAGAACTTTAGGATCGCAACAACAATCCCAGGTAGACTGCGTAGATCAGTAACAGCACCAAGCCTTCCCAACGGTAAATTTTCTTGCCATTCCACAATAGCGGAGCCAACGCAATTGTAACTAAAACCATCCACAAACAATCACTTGACACCGAACTACTCAAGGTAATTGGTGAAACGGTTGCGCTGATTCCCAAAATCATTAATAAGTTAAACAGATTGGAACCAATCACATTGCCAATTGCAACGTCGCTTCGACCACGAAGGCTAGACATCAGAGAGGCAACAACTTCCGGCAAGCTGGTCCCAACCGAGACAATTGTCAAGCCGATTAATCGCTCGGACCAACCCCATATTCGTGCTAAGTCACTTGCACCGCTGACCGTAGCTTGCGCCCCAAAACCAAGTAACGCAATTCCCGAGATTAGAAAAACGAGACTCAGCCACAAAGTTGGACTTTTCGTGGGCTCAAGCTCCTCGACCTCCTTCTCCAAGATCTTCTCCTCGCGTCGAGTCATCTGCTTTCTAACCTGCAACACCAAGAAGGTCGTGAACGCTACGTAGATGCTCATCAGCAGCACAGCTTCAATTCGAGACAGGCTCAAGTCGGCTAGCAAAAAGTATCCCAGTACTGTCACAACCAGCAGAACTGGATATTCCATTTTCAGAGTGTTACTGGAAATCGGGAATGGACGAACGAGCGCGCACAAACCTAAGATGAAGGTCAGGTTGAAAATGTTTGATCCAACAACATTTGCAACTGCGATGTCGTTATTTCCCCGGTAGGAAGCGATCGTGCTTACTGCCAATTCGGGCACAGAGGTCCCAGCAGCAACAACGGTTAGCCCAATAACTGCAGGACTCAACTTAGCCAGCGTGGCCAGCCCCACCGAGCCACGCAATAGCAGCTCGCCTCCGACCACTAACAAACCAATACCCAAACAAACCCAAAGTGCAGCCGCCAACATCTTCGGCTCCTTTTCCTATCATTTCTTATTCTTGATTGATAGTTAAGAAGCCCCAAATCTCAAACGATTAGGCGCGTTGGGAAGTGTGGCCCAATTCCTGCAGTTGTTGACCTCAGCGCTGTCCTAGTTTGCCAATCCTTTATCCGATATAGTCGACTTGCCCAATCCACCTTGATATTCTGGCTTGAGGAGGTGTGGCGGAATTGGCAAGTGTTCAAAGTAACCTGCTGTCGGTTGACACCAACGCGTCACGTAGGCTTGAGTCGATTCACCTTCCTTGACTCGGAAGTTATCAGGGGCACCTCGGACGTTCACCGCTTGATAAACCTGTGTCGAACCAGCTTGAATCGTGATCTTGTGAGTCCAAGGCGTGTAGGTAACGGTTTCCAGCGGACCACTTGCAGGGCGTCCAAAACCTGGAGGCGGTAAGAATGGTCCGATTCCTTCACGAGTGTAGTAATCTTGGCTCTCTTGCTTACCCTGCTCAAGAGAGATCGTGATCGTGTTTTCTGCCGAGTTGCTCAACGTCCAACCCTGTTTTTGAATCTTCTCTTCAATAGTCTTTCGAATGGCAGCTTGCGCATCCGATGGCGTTGGTCCGAAGTTGTAGACAACTGAGACGCTATCGCCAGGGCGAATGGCATAGATTGATTCAGGATTTATGGCTGCCGCGGCCTGAATTGCTTCATCGTGAGGTATGCGGTTGACACTAATGTTTGTGCCATTGTCTCCACCAAAGGCTGAGACCAAGTGCATGCCGACACTGGCTCGCGCGTTCGCCTTGTTGTCGTAAGTCCACACGGGCAAGCTTCGGTCCACATCATAAACCACCGAGCCCACCATCAAGAATTTGCCAAGCCAGATCAACTGCGCACCGGCATCGTGCTCTGAGACGGCAACTCGCTTGATCTCTTTGCCATCCTCCATGGCATAGATCGTAACCCCAAATGGTTCATAAGCGGCCAACTTGGTTCCATCGGATGAGAACGCAATTGAGTCGCTCGATTCTCTCGTGAAATCAAGCCAATCACTTTTGCAGCAGCTATGTCAATTACCGCAATTGCATTGCCAGCAGGCAGAGCCATCATTTCACCAGCAGGACTCAGTACGGCATGCAATGCTCCTCCACTGTTGCCCTGATAAATCACTTTCGGTTTTTCCGCAGCAATATCCCAGACCAGCAGCGTGTGCTTCTGGCTAATCGTGATCAGCTTGTTGCCAGCCGCGAAGCCAACGTAATGAAGTTCATCCCAAGCTCCTCCACCGGCTGTGAATTGGAACTCCGGAGTCAGCCCATTTTTCGTAACTTTGAAGATACCAACATCGTTGCCCTTATCCCAACCTTCGATACGAACGGCTGCCACTCGAGCCCCATCAGCGCTGAGCGCCATCAGCTTCCAAGGCGTCTTTAATTCAAGCACGTCGGAGACCGATCCATCGCTAGCTCGAACCACTGCAAAGCGACTGTAGTTATCTTTCTCTCCACGACCTTGCTGACAAGCATTGATAACGCTGATTCCCGCCTTACCCGCGCTCATGACTCGCAAGCCAGCAAAGAAAGGCTTTTTCATTTCAGTTGCGACGGCCACTTCATTGAACTTGACCTCGGGAAAGCCCAGAGCCGGCTTGGCGGCCCAGAAGAACTTGTCCATCTTAGCGGTAATCAGCTTCGCGCCTTTCGTCACCGGTACACGTTTGACAGGTTCGCCTGGATCGCTGCTTTCACCAGGAACGACTAGCTGACTAGAGCTTTTGCTTTGGCTAGTTGATTGACTTGAACCATTATTGGAGTTCATATTCGAACTAGCTGGAGCGTCACCAACAACCTTGAATGGACTATCGCCTGAACCATCCGAACCAGCCTTGGCCTCGGCTTCCAGAAAGGCTTGCACAAACCCCTGATCCTTGGCGCTAAGGCCGGTGAGTTTAATCTTTACGACCTTGCCATTTTCTTGAAGAATCTGAACATCGTCTTTGTCGGCGTACTTGAGCTTGCCTTCGATAGTAAACTTGCCCGTCGAGTCCACCCACTTTCGGCCCACGGCATAGTTAGCCAGCTTTCCAACTGGTTCACCGCCCAATAAGTGGTCCTCGGGAAACCACGTGCCATTCGTTCCAACGGAACTCAGTACCAGTAAAAGAACCAGAGTTTTTTTTCGGATCATGTGATTACCGGGCTCGAAGTCAGATCGAGGTGAAAATGTGGCGAGATGAGAAGCATTTTTTGTAATATCCACGCTTCTGGATGCGACAGGCATTTTACTTGGCCAATACCAGCCGTACAACGATCTCTTATACCCAGCAAAAACCGGCGTCTGACAGCAATTCAACGATTTTTGTTCAGCCGTGTTTAGCCGCTTCTTCATCGATACCGCAGTGCCGAAAGGTGAACTGAACGCGTTACCTGAAATGCAAAACAATTAATAGCAGAGGCGTTGAGCGCCCAGCGAAGTAATCGTCAGCGTCTATCATCGGGCGCTCATCTATTACCCATGCAGCCCATCATGAGCAACTGCGTGACTCTGGGCCGAAAAGGCTCTTCGGCCTGAAAGGCAACGCCAAGGGTTCGCCAATTGTTGTTCGAGCTGAGAACCAAGGCTACTCATCGAATAGTGTTAGCGTCAACGGTCAAACGAAAACAGTTACCATTTGCGAGTTCGCTCACATGTTCAACGAGCGTTATGACTTTTCGCGCTGTGTAAGAATCTGCACGATTGATTTATCACAGATCGATAGCAGAGTCGCTGGGTTGGCTGTGACGCTGCTTTCTAATTTGGCTCATTAAGTTGATGATCACTTTGGCCTGAGTTCGAATGGCATCCGCATAGTTCTTTGCGTCGGCTAGTTCACAAGCTTTATCAAAGCTCTTATCCAGCTCTTGCCAGTCGATCTTCCACTTCCGCTCGAGCGCCGCCTCCTTCAATGGCTTCATGGTTCCAGCCAGTTGCTCGAAAAACGCCTGAGTGGCCGCTGCTTTGTATTGACGATGAGGTCCAGCACCATAGCGATGCGCTCCCAAGGTCTCAGGAGCTGCCGGCCAAAAGATTTGAGCAAAACCAGTTATTACTGCTACGATCGCCATGCCCGATGTGAACAGTGCCAATGTCGTTTGACCGGTGACTGCCATCAAGGCTGCGGCGATAAAGCACAAGACAGAGACTACTGCTAGTGCTTTCGAGAAAGGCTTACGAGAACCTTCACGGCGTGCGTTGACCGTTCCACCTTTGCTGGAGCCGATATCGTTGCTCGTTACCTCAACAACGATCGCGGTAATGTTATCGGGACCACCACGAAGATTCGAGAGATCGAGGAACAGTTGAGCGGCATCTGCAGGGCTGAGCAGCTTTAGAATTGCCGCGATCTCTTCATCGGTAACTTGGCCGCTCAAACCATCCGAACAGAGCAAAAATCGATTTCCCGCGCGGATTGGGAATGGACCTTCTAGATCGATCTGAACTGTTGCATTAGGACCAAGCGAACGCGTGATGACGTTTTTGGGTATCACTCCACTTCGCGCAGTTTCATCAGTCACTTTACCTGAAGCTTGCATCTCCCAGACCAGCGAGTGATCAAAGGTAAGCTGGTATAGTTGATCACCGGCTAGTTGGTAGACGCGGCTATCACCAACATGAGCCACCACGGCCCCTTCTGGAAGCAACGTAAGGACGCTGCAGGTAGTCCCCATGCTGCGAAACTCGATGTTCGCTTGACCACGACGGAATATCTCAGCGTTAGTTTCTGTGATCGCTCGATGCAATGCTTCTGGCGGAGCCATCTCGCCATATTTGGTGTAGTGATGCGGAATCAGCTCTACAGCCAGTTTGCTAGCCAGTTCTCCAGCAGCGTGAGCCCCCATTCCGTCAGCCACAGCAAAGAAATGGCCCATACGTTCCCAACCGTTTTTTGACTCGGCCAACATGACTCGCAACGAATCCTGGTTGATTGCCCTGCGCATGCCAATATCTGTCAAGGCAACCGCATCGACTGTGGACTTCCACTTCTGATCTTCTGGACTGGCTGAGGAGTCGGTCAAATGGGATCTAGGGGTACGAGTTTTGGGGTTCTTGTTGGTGCACGCGAATCATAGCTAGCGACGGCGCATCTTAAGGGATTTTCGGCGAATATTCTACCAAGCTCGATAGCCGGTTCGAGCCATAGCGACGATTTGGCAAGATTTCTCGCGATTAATGACGCTTGCACCAATCCAGCTAGATTCCTAACCCTTAAGGTTTTGATCTGGCGGCACATCAGGGCAACGTTCTATACTCCGACCGACCCTACTAACCACCAGACCGGGTGACTCGTGCTGAGTAATTCTACAACTAAACTGCTGTCCAATTGCCTGATCGTCGGGTTGCTTATCGCTTGTAGCGCTGGATGCGTCCGACGTCGCCTGACCGTGCGAACTACTCCACCAGGTGCAGCCGTCTACGTAGATAACCAATATGTTGGAGTTTCTCCTACGGCTACCTCCACGACCTATTATGCCACGCGACAAATCGAAGTGGTCAAGGATGGTTATCGGCACGAAAAAATCCTCAGACGATTCAATCCACCTTGGTATCAATTGCCTCCGTTGGATTTTGTCACGGACACCTTGTGGCCTAAGAAGATTCGCGATGAACGGATCGTCGACATCACGATGGTGCCTCAACAGCTAATGAGTTCCGACGAACTTCAAGCGAGAGCCAATGGACTGCGAGTTCAAGCCGCACAAGGCGTTGCAGCTCCGCTGCCTCCAACAGTATCACCAGGAACAGCCGGTACATTGGGAGGCGACACAGTGCTACCACAACCAATTGATCCAACATTCCAGCCGGGTAACTCTGCTACATGGCAGCCAGGCCAGTTGCTGCGAGATTTCGTAGCACCCGATGGCAATCCACCAACACGAATTCCTGAGGCTGGAATACTACCAGGTGGAGGCTATCGCCCTGAGTTTGAAACGCCAAGACAATAAAGCGTCCGAGATCTGCTGACCTCGGACGCTCTGTGAATACTCAGGTCTCCAATAACAAACTCTACAGCGCAATCGTAACCGTCTTGGTCTCCGTGTAGGCCTTCAAACCATCTTCGCCCAGTTCGCGACCTTGGCCAGACATCTTGAAGCCGCCGAAAGGAGCTGCAGCATCAAACACGTCGTAGCAGTTGACCCACACTGTGCCAGCTCGAACGCGTCGCGCGAAATCATGAGCCTTGGTGACGTCTTTGGTCCAAATGGCAGCCGCCAAGCCATAGAAAGTGTTGTTACTGCGAGCAATCAGATCTTCCCAATCGCGGAACTTGAGAACGCTCATGACTGGTCCAAAAATTTCATCCTTGGCAATCGACATCTTGTCGCTTACGTTGTCAAAAATTGTTGGTTCGATGAAGTAACCTCGATCACCAAAGCGATTACCTCCGATAACGCAGTTCGCGCCTTCTTGCTTGCCCTTTTCAATGTAGCTCATGATCTTATCGAACTGAGCTTGATCGACTTGCGGACCTTGCTTGGTATCCTTGGCCAACGGTGGACCAAGTCGACGCTTGGCAGCCTGCCTTTTAAGTTTCTCAACGAACTCGTCGTGCACGCTCTCTTCCACAAACACTCGACTACCAGCACAACAGCACTGACCTTGGTTGAAGAACAATCCAAATTCAGTTCCCACCGCCGCAGAGTCAAGATCCGCATCGGCCATGATCACGTTTGGACTCTTGCCACCCAATTCAAATGTCAGCCGCTTAAGCGACTCTGCCGCATCGCGCATGATCACTTGAGCGGTTCGATGTTCACCGGTGAAGGCGATCTTATCCACACCAGGATGTCGAACCAAAGAAGCGCCTGCAGTTGGCCCATAACCAGGCACGACATTGATCACTCCGTCGGGAATACCGGCCTCTTGAGCCAACTGGGCCATTCGCAAGCAAGTTAACGGCGTTTGCTCGGCAGGCTTCATCACGATCGTACAACCAGCAGCCAGAGCCGGTCCCCATTTCCAGGCCACCATCAGCATCGGAAAGTTCCAAGGGATGATCTGACCAGCTACACCCACAGGTTCTTTGCGAGTATAGGTGAAGTAGTTTCCATTAACCGGAATGGTGTAGCCATGAATCTTGTCCGCATAACCAGCGTAGTAACGCAGGCAGTCAATCACCAGCGGAAGGTTCGTCGCGCGAGCATCGCTAACTGGCTTGCCATTGTCCAAGCTTTCCAGGGCTGCCAATTCGTCGATCTCTTCTTCGATCAAATCAGCCAAGCGATATAGCAATTTGCCGCGCTTGCGAGCATCCATCTTGCTCCACGGTCCAATCTCAAAGGCTCGACGCGCTGAATCGACGGCTAAGTCGATGTCCTCTTTGTCGCCTTCCGCAATCTCGGCAATCACCTCTTCGGTCGCTGGATTGATCGTCGGAAACGTCTTGCCACTGGCAGATGGCAACCACTTTCCTCCGATGAAACATTCGGTGTGTTTTACTTTGGGTGTTGGAACGGTTTCGACTACTGTAGCCATGGGCTTCTCCGCGTAGTTAGTAGTTGTAACAATGATTGATTTTAAGTTCGGCAGATGCTTGTTGCAGGATGCCGATCATCGTTCGGCAAAGCTCTTGTGGTGGGCCAAGTCGTTATTGTATGTCCATCGCGGCCCCATTATCAACGGGACGATGAGGCGCATTTGCACAATCCGGCATTTTAGGCATGCGTAAATTCAACAAGCTTTTCGTCATTTCCCTGCCTCGCTGCGCTACCGTTTCGACCTGTCAGGCCCTTGGGCTGCTGGGCTTACGAATTGCCCACCTTGGAAAAATCCACGGCGAGTTAGGGGACGAACACCACCATCCCGCTCGACTGCAGCAAATGATGAATCAAATACGGGCAGGGGCTTTTCGATTCGAACTGCTTGAACTCTGCGATGGATTGGCGGACTATCCTGCCTGCTGTTTCAGTGTCGTTGAGCAATTGATACTTGCTTATCCCAACAGTTTGTTCATCAATGTCCAACGCAAGAACTCAGTCGCTCAGTGGTTGCAGTCGGTCGAGTCTCAGTTTGTTGGGCTTGAGCTGTTGCAAGAGAGTGCAGAAAAGTGCCCCGAGCACCAACAATTTGTCGAAGTCATGATGCAATTTCGCGAGCTGACTTTTGGCAGCCAAAGGTTTGATGCGGGACTGTATGAAAGAGCTTACTTCAACTATCAAGATTCGATTGGTCGGCTTTTCGGCGACAGCGATCGACTGTTAACTTTCAATGATCTAACACAGCTTTCACATGAAGGATTTAGTAAGCTGTGTCGCTTCCTGGAAGTGGAAAACACCGGACTCGGCGAGTTTCCTTGCAGCAACGCCCACAGCAGCCGCCCGCGACAGGCTTTTCTGGACGCATTACGTGAGGGGAAAATTAGATCTCAAACTGGAATTGTGTGAGTAGTCAGTAAAGGCGATCGCGTCGAAGCTAGGAACGAATCCTTAGAACTTGATCGTATTCCTACAAAGCTACTCAACCAGGGATTTCATATGGCTGCGAGCGCGAGAAAGTAGGGGACCGACTGTGTTTTCAGGGATGCCCAAATGCGAACTGATCTCGGCATAGCTGCGATGCTCGAGATGAAACATCCGTATGACCTCAGCCTCCGAGTTTGGCAATTGGCCAAGTAACTGATAGACTTGCTCAGTGTGTTCGAACAGTTCCGACACATCTTGATTGTTTGCAGGTTCGTTCGAGATCGCTGAAGAACTGGTCGAGTTGTTCAGGCGGCGCATCTTCGAGATTTTTCTGGCGGCAACGCGGCGCGCGATCACGACCAGATAGGTGCCTAGCGAACTCTGTCCTTGAAACTGGCGCAAGACGTCGAAGTCTTTGTCAACCATTACCAGAAGCACTTCAGCCACCACGTCATCGCGCCACTGGTCTGGCAATCGATCAAAACGAAGCTTGGCCGTTGAATTGACTACGTGGACGATTAGGGGCAGATATCGGTCTAGAAAATCTTCCCAAGCTCCTTCGGCACGTGCCAAGCAGCGATTGAGCAAGGTTCTATCTAAGTCGGAAAGCACCACGTTGTTGGCGAACCATCAAGAATTGTGACTCGAATCGGCGATTGAAGCGGATGACATTCCGCGAGGCCCATCTAGCATAACTGGTACCACTAAAGATAGCTATTTGTTCGTCGATTTGAGCTTAGAATGCGACGGAAAGTTCGGTTTTTCAATTTGCCTAAGAGTTAGAACGCATAGAACTTGAACCAACCGTCCGTGTTAGCCTCACCGAAATTGATTCCGTAATCGGCCTGTTGTTCTATTCCGCTACTCCAATCGACGGGATTCAACTCAATTACATCGACTTGTTCTGAGCATGATTTCAACCTTGGGCCGATCTATGTGCGTTCCGTGTAAGTGTCCGACTGCAGAAGCCTTAGACCGCCCCTGTCCCCTAGCCGCATCGCTTGACAAGCTTACCGAGTCAGCCTAACATCACCCCCGAAGTAGTACCTGCCAAAAAGCAGAATTTTGTTTCGGCGACTAGAAATCGGGCATTCCAGCCGATAACTTAGTCGTGTCATCGTTCGAGGCGGAAATCCAGCCACTCGCGACGCTAATCAGTCCTAGAAAGGTCTCACCCAAGATGGCTCACGTTGTTACAAAACCCTGTGATGGTTGTCGGTATACCGATTGCGTAGTAGTTTGCCCAGTTCAGTGTTTTTACGAGGGTGAACGCATGCTTTACATTCATCCCGATGAGTGTATTGATTGCGAAGCATGTGTACCGGAATGTCCGGTAGAGGCGATCTACCACGAAGACAATGTTCCTGATGACATGCAGGAATACATCAAACTGAATGCTGAAATGGCGTCTCAGTGCGAAGTCATCACCGAAAAGAAGACCCCATTGGCGGACAGCTAAGTTATCCAAGGCTTCTTAGGGTAGGTGTTTACCAAAAATTGAACCCTGGCAAATTCTGCCAGGGTTTGTTTTTTTGAACTGCAAGAAACAAATTCAAAGATCTCAAAAATACTACTTGGCAGGCAGAGGTCTAATACCTTGAATGCGACCCCGAGGTGAGAGACCTTTGGTGTCGATGGGCAGATCCATCTTATGAGTGCCAGTGTTTCCGGCCTTGTCAACTGCATCAAGTTTTAGATAGACGCGACTTGGCAAACTGGCATCTGCTTTCCATAAATACAATCCAGAGTTGCGAATGGCTGAGGCAAACGGTGTCCACGGACCGTCCAAAGTTGGACTCCAAGAAAGCGTTATGCCCTCGTCGGCAAGATCGTCATCAGTGCAGGTGTAGTCGATCACCAACATCCCAGCCTCTGAACCAACTCCGTAGAGCGCGCGAGTGATCTTACAATTTGGCTGTTGCGAGTCCACCCGTATCCAAGCGTCAGCGTCGTCGCCAGGCTTTGGCGTACCCATCACCGATCCGCCCGGACCAATCAGAACCATTCGGAAACCAAAAAGTCCATCGTTGCCAACCTTGACGTCAAACGGACTCACTCGATCTGGGTCTGAACCCCACTTTTCCCAAGTTCGACCGTTGTCTTCTGTTCCCCACAACTCGACTTCAGAAAGTGCATTGCCACCCAACGCTTCGACCGAGTAATCGAGACTGAAGGTAGTTGACTTGCAGTAGTAGGGATTGTTGATCCCATTCTCAGCTTCCGTGACTTGCGGATGAGTATGTTGAAAGGCTCGTGGATCGGCCTGAGTTTGACGAGAATCAACTCCAACGCTAGCTCCATTAAATCCAGTCGCTGGGTTCATGGGCACCGGCATGGAGAGCTCTTCGGGAGCAGGCAGATTTGTTGGTGATAGCTCAACATCCAAAGTCGCCCGTGCAAGCTGCCCTGGTCCTTGAGTAATGCCTGACCCTTGGGTGAATGCCGGGTTTTGAATGTACCCCGGAGGCTGGATCGAACCATTAGCTGGATTCCGACCCAAGCCTGACGGTGATGCATTTAGGACGTTTGGCTCAGCCACCGCTGACCTGCTGGAATTCTGGCCGGGTGCTTGCTGGGCAAGTGCATTTAGATTTGAGCCACGAGGCGTCGTCGGAAAGTTACCTTGTCGACTACTTTGCTGAGCCTGAGGCTGAGATGTTGGATTGCCTCCCAAACTTGGATTCACTGGTCGAACTGTGTTTGAACGAGCGCTGTTAGGCTGCTGAGCGTAATAGTTTGGCGCTGTAACAGAGTTAGCTCCAGATGAATACGAAGCACTTCCCTGATTAGAAACATTTGCACCAGAAAGTCCCTGCGAACTGTTTGGTTGGCTTGCGGCCTTCCGATCCAGATCCCAGGGTATAGCACCTGGTATCTCCTTACCCGTCGTGGGATTTGCCAGAATTCCTTGCGATGGAGCTCGCACAGCATTTGATGCTCCGCCGAATTGCTCCACTTCTCGACTCGGCGCACTTGCTAGCTGAAGATCTTTGTTTTGAGCAGCCGTTCTCGGCATGGTGAACAGGTAACTAGCAGTCCCCGTGTTTTTCGCTTGATCGTTGATCGAAAAGACGATTGCGATTTCGCGACACTGAGGAATTAGAACTTCCACCTGCCCCTCGAAGAAACCGCTGACTGCACTGAGCGATTCTACGAGCACCTCGCGCCATTGCGGATCTCGATCCGTTCGAATCTTCAGGACTGCAGACTTAAGATCGATGTGATCATCTGCAACTCGCAGATCCACAATCAAGTTACCGCTCTGATCCAAGTCGGCTCTAACTGCTGCCTGGGGCTTCGTCGTGTCCACTTGAATGCGCATTGGCAGATTTGGACTCGGAAATGCGATTCCCGCTGAATCTACCGTTTGCACGGTAAAGAGATATTCCCCCTCCGCTGCCGCTCGAAAGTCAAAGTGACGATCCGCCGGATTCGCTCGTCCATGCTGCTGCCAAGTTTTCCCGCCATCAGTGGACACCATCAACTGGACAGCGGATGGCTGCGAGCCGGCGTTATCCACGTTGAAAGGAATTTGGAACTGAGCGTACGGCAGAAAAATGCTGCTGGCAGACGCCGCAGATGAAGTGGCCGAGGTGCGGTAGGCCATCGAATCCTGTGCCAACGCAGTGGTGCAGTCAATGGCAGACAACAGTGCGAATGCTGTCATCAGTCGGACTAGGAACTTCCGTCGCATAATCTTTGGGCTTGGCTGCCTGCGTTAAGTTGGCTGATTGAAAACTATCAGTCATCCTCTTTTGTCGGTCGCCTAAAACTGGATTCATAACTAAAATGGTTCGCTTCCATGGGATAAGGGTTTCAGAGTATTTTGCTTGCAATTGAGAATATCGCTAAATGACAGCGTCAGGTGTTCGGTACGATTTCGATGTAGTTGTAGTTGGCGCTGGTCATGCTGGCACCGAAGCCGCTACGGCTGCAGCCAGAATGGGAGCCAAAGTCGCTCTGCTTACTGGCAGCCTAGATACTGTCGGACAGATGAGCTGCAATCCGGCCATTGGCGGTGTTGCCAAAGGACAGATCGTTCGCGAGATCGATGCGTTGGGTGGCTTGATGGGCCAGGCCATTGATGCAACTGGGATACAGTTCCGGATGCTCAATCGCCGCAAAGGCCCAGCGATGCACAGCCCTCGGGCTCAAGCAGATAAGAAGGCTTATCAACAATGGATCAAGGAGACCGTCGAAGCCTACCCAGGTGTTTCGCTGATTCAGGAGATCGTTGAAGACCTGGTCGTCGACCAAGACTCAAATGGGCAGATGCGTATCAGCGGTATACGCGTTCGCGGCGATGCTCTTTATCAAGCTCGAGCCGTGGTGCTTACTACGGGCACCTTCCTACAAGCCATCATGCACACTGGCGAAGCCAAGACGGAAGGGGGTAGAGCAGGGGAGGGTACTACCAAAGGGATCAGTGCAGCTCTGGCTCGATTGGGAATTCGGCTAGATCGCTTCAAGACAGGTACACCACCTCGACTGAATGCCAAGACGATCAACTTTGCAGCAACTGAAGAACAACCCGGCGATGAGCAACCTCAGCCATTCTCTTATCTAACAACTCGGTTGCCTGAGCCGCAATTGCCGTGCTTCATTACCTACACCAACACAGCCGTTCATGATTTGATCCGAGAAAACCTGCATCGTGCTCCGATGTATAGCGGACAGATCAATTCGCGTGGACCGCGTTACTGCCCTTCCATTGAAGACAAAGTGGTTCGCTTTTCTGACAAAGACCGACATCAACTTTTTTTGGAGCCCGAAGGCAGACGTACGACCGAGATCTATGTCAATGGAATCTCCACCAGCCTGCCTCGGGATGTGCAACTAGGAATTCTGAAGTTGATTCCGGGCTTGGAAAAAGCCGAGATTATGCGTTACGGTTACGCTGTGGAATATGACTTCAGTCCACCAGATCAGTTGCATCCCTGGTTAGAAACGAAGCTAGTAGGCGGCTTGTTCCTTGCAGGTCAGATCAACGGCACGACCGGGTACGAAGAGGCAGCCGGTCAAGGCTTAATTGCTGGAGCTAATGCCGCCTTACAACTACAGGCCAAGCAGCCGCTGGTCATTCCGCGAGATCAAGCCTATTTGGGAGTGCTAGTGGATGATCTAGTGACGCGCGGCGTTGATGAGCCTTACCGAATGTTCACCAGCCGCGCCGAGTATCGCTTGCTGCTGCGACAGGATAACGCGGATCGACGCCTGACCAGATTAGGTCATGAAATCGGATTAGTGGCTCAAGATCGTATGGATCGCCTGGCAACCAAGGAAAGCAACATTCAACAGGCCTCTGATTTACTGGAAGCGATGCGAATCGAATCGGGAAACGGCATCAAGTACCTCAAGCGAGCCGAGGTCACTTGGGATGAAATGTGCAATCGTCAACCGCAACTGGCAGCCTTTGATGTTGAAGTGGTGGATCAAGTAATCTGGGACGTGCGATACGAGGGTTACATCAACCGACAACATCAGCAGATCGAACGCCAGCAACGCATGGCGACCAAAAGAATTCCGCTGGAGTTTGACTACGAGGCGATTCGCGGCCTGAGAACCGAAGCCAAGCAAAAGTTGTTGAAGATTCAACCAGCCAATATGGATCAAGCGAGCAGAATAAGCGGGATCACTCCTGCCGATATCGCTTTGTTGCTGGCTCATGTTGAGCGGCGCGGATAGCAACATGCTCAACGGAAACCATGTAGGCTGGAATCTTGAAGCAACTTACCAGCAGTTGCCTAAGGCGTTCTATTCTGAAGCTAAACCAACTGCGGTGCGACAGCCACAATTGCTGCTCATTAACTCCCGTGTGGCTAGTCGACTGGGACTTGATCCAATGCTGATTCAAGACCAGCTTCACGCGGAGATTTTTGCTGGCAACCAGCTACCGCCAAACTCAAGGCCAATTGCTCAAGCGTATGCTGGTCATCAATTCGGCGGCTTTACCATGCTGGGCGATGGACGAGCCATCCTGCTTGGCGAGCAACGAACGCCAACTGGCGAACTATTCGACGTTCAGCTCAAGGGACCAGGAATGACGCCCTACTCGCGCCGCGGCGATGGGCGAGCCGCGCTCGGTCCGATGCTTCGCGAATACATCATCAGTCACGCGATGGACTCGCTGGGAATTCCAACGACCCTCAGCTTGGCCGTCGCCAGTACTGGAGAACCGGTTTATCGACAACGCAACGAACCTGGAGCCGTCCTCACCAGAATTGCCTCTAGCCACATTCGAGTTGGAACCTTTCAGTATGCCGCAGCTCGAGGCAACGTAGACGATCTACGATCTTTGGCAGATTACACAATCGCTCGTCATTATCCTGAGTTATCCGATAGTACCGAAAAGTATCTAGAATTTCTCAAGGCTGTTATTCAGCGACAAGCACAGCTAATTGCTCAGTGGATGAGTGTGGGCTTTATTCACGGCGTAATGAACACCGACAATGTTTCGATCGGTGGTGAAACGATCGATTACGGCCCCTGCGCGTTCATGAATAGCTACCGACAATCGACCGTTTTCAGCTCTATCGACGACGGTGGTCGCTACGCTTACGGCAATCAGCCCTCGATCTGCCAATGGAATTTGGCTCGGTTTGCAGAAACGCTGCTTCCAATTCTGCATGGTGACTATAAGACAGCAGTGGAATTAGCTACATCTGCCATCGAGAGCTTCGCGGAATACTATCAAGCGGCCTGGCTGGCTTTGATGAGTCGGAAACTAGGCTTGACTGAGTCACGGGCTAACCACCAGCAACTGGTCGATGATCTGCTGGAATTACTTGAGCGTCATCAACTTGATTTCACAAATGCCTTGCGAGCGTTGTCGGAAGTACAGCCGATATCCGGTAACGTGGCAAGCACAGCAGCCGCTTCACCTTGCAACTCAATTGATTTTTCAAACTTGTATTCAGAACTCTCAGGATCGCGGCTCACGGGGCTCAATCAGATCGAACACTGGTTACAACGCTGGCAGAGCATTCTTTCAAGTACGGGAGTTTCACTGGGAACGGCTCAAACCGTAATAGTGAAAACCAACCCAAGTGTCATTCCTCGCAATCATCTGGTCGAGCAGGCTATTTCGTCCGTTGTGGAAGAGGCTGATTTTCAGCCTCTACAAAAGTTACTCGAAGTCTTGAGTACACCCTTCGAACTAGCTCAATCGGACGCACACTATTCTCGACCACCGATTGGTGGTGATGGCGACTACTGTACATTTTGCGGAACTTAGCATTTTTTGACGCCTAGAAGTGTGGCGCGGGCCCGAGAAAAACGGCCTGTGAGAGAGTGTAGTGCATCGACGCATTGTTAACCGGTTTTTCAGGTTGCAGTCGCTCAAATGCATGTAGACATCGTCCGGACGGTGGAACTTGCTGCCTTGAGCTAGCATCCAAAACTGATGTGATTCCGCTTGAACCAACACCACCCCGCATGGGGGAACGTTCAAGCTGTAACACTTGTCACGCTTACACGTAGTTCCGGTAACTCCAAATTGAACGCTTAAGCTGAAATTGCTGGCGAACATTTGCCGAATCAGGGCGAAACGACATATTCTTCACTGGAAGGGGTGGGGGAGGCAATCAAACTAATAGCTTCTCTACCTGAGGACTGACAGCACATGACACGACATCAAAAACGACGCAGACTAGCAACTTGGATTTCTCATCTTTTAGGCTGGAACGCCGCCAAGAAAGCTCGGCTAGCAAGATCCATCAACGCCGAACCGCTGGAAAAGCGAGAGTTGATGGCCTCCGATGCGTTTACTGCTCTGCTTGGCAGCGCTCAGCAAGTGGACACATCTTCATTGCTGTCCGGCGTCGCCAGTGTCATCGGATTCAAACGATTCCCCAAGTGGCGACCGTTTAATGGCGAGCTGCCGACGACTTGGTTGCATTCGCTAAAGCAATTGCAGAACAACTACTAAGTTTTACGGAGCAGATTGGTGCTCATTTGCAACCAACAAAAGGCATTGTTCCAAGACGGAGCTCAGTACTTACCTTTGTTGAAGTAACTAATCCTGACCGTACTGCAAATTCCGTAGCAACCACCAATAACATCACTACCTATCCAACATGGGTCTTCCCTGACGGTTCGCGGTTAACCGGTGTTCAAACTCTTGCAACGATCGCTCAGAAGGCTGGAGTTGCAATTCCCAAAACCGACAGTGTGTATTTCGCTGAATTGGCAAATGTGAGCACTGGCACACGATCGCCGCTTCACGTTGCCTTGGATGGCTATTCCCCCAATGGTCGCCCTATTACTTATACCGTCAGTTCTAGTAATCCGAGTGTAGTAGCAGCTTCGCTAGAGAGTTCCAGCAATCGAAGTATGCGAGTCACTACCGAAGGCTATGGCGACATGGTCTTTGAACTATTTGAAGACAAGGCACCCCGACCAACGGGTCGAGTAATTCAGTTGGCTCAGCAAGGCTTCTTTAACGGGCTAACTTTCCACCGCGTGGCAGATGACGGACTAGGCAATCCTTTTGTGATCCAAGGTGGTGACCCCCGGGCGTACCCGGAGCCGGCGGATCATCACTCGGCAACTTTGACGACCAATTCAACACGGATCTCATTCACAATGGATCCGGAGTTCTATCGTTTGCCAAGAGCACAGACGACACTAACAACCCGCAATTCTTCATCACAGCAGCTTCTGAACGATTCCTCGATTTCAATCATTCGGTTTTCGGTCAATTGGTTGGAAGGCGAAAGTGTTCGTAAAGGCATCCAACGAACTGTCGTAGATTCGAACGACAAGCCGCAATTCACTGTAACAATGTCGGATGTTTGAACATTCCAATACTGAAAATGCGGTAATGCTCCTTAAGCCAGGTACAACTACTGGCAATTCCACCATTACCGTTAATGCATCTGGATGATCAAGGTCACCAGTTCTCTCGTACCTTTGTAGTGACTGTAACGGGCCGACACGAACAACGGCGACCATTCTCAATGACATTCCCGCCTTGAATGCCACCTGTGGTAGAAAGCATGACCAGCACGCTGCTGACCAGCCAGGACCGAGAAGGCGATACGGTCACCTACAGCGTATCGAAGATTGGCTCCGTGAATCCGCTGACACTCAACGTGAATTCACAAACCGGCGTTGTAACCATTACGCCACCGGGATTCACGGCCTTCACTTCAGTTTAAGGCTACAGTTCAGCAACTGCTTCATCAACAACTAATGACAAGACTGATTCACAGACAGTAACTGTCAATGTTGCTGGAGTAGCCTGACGCCCACCATTGATCAATGATCGCGAAGCGATTCGAACCCAGCACCGACAACCTGACCAATGCTACAAGCCTAGTCTTTTCAGTGGGTGGCATGACCTCGGGCAGCACGGTAGAAATCCTTAGCGGCACGACCGTCGTTGAACTGGCCACGGCCAGCAGCACTACAACACAAGTTACGGTTAACGCTGCGAGCTCAACTGGACTCAACACCACTGCTTCGCCAAACCATTAACGCTCAGGTCACCACGTCATCGGCACTTGCAGTTACGATCGACTGCGGCTGCTCCGCCCAGATCTCTGTCAATTCAATTCCATCAAGTGCAACTGTTGGTCTCCGCCAAACGCACCTGGCTATGCTGAAGAGGGCGAAGCCGGATGTGTATTCGAAAAATTGCCCGCTGGCTTAGCAATCGACTCATCGACAGGAGTGATCACTTGACTCGATCGCCTCTCAAGTTGGTACGCAAACATTCACTTGCAAACTGACGGATTCTGCGGGTAATGTCACCCACAAAACCTCTGATCAACGTAATCCAAGATCCCAAGCTGAAGATGCGATTGAACTTCGTATCCACAGACGGAACGCCTATCACTTCCGTGCAAGCCGGCCAACAGTTCAAGGTACAAGTGCTCAATACTGATCTTCGGAGGATCTGCCGCCCAAGGTGCTTTCTCGGCTCATACTGACTTGACTTATGATTCATCAGTCATCACCAACATCTGATTGCCACAAATCCAATTAGTCACCCCAGCCCACATGTGGAAGCAAGAGCGGCACGGTTGGTAATGGAGTAATCGATGAACTGGGAGCTTTGGTTGGTACAGATCCGCTTGGAGCGGAAGAACGACTTTTGTCCGAGATCACGTTCACAGCTTCAACTGGCACAGCCAATCTGAGGACGTGATCCGGCCGATCTAGCCTTTAACGAAACAACGCTTTACGGCGATTCCGGAGCACCTCTCGACAAACTCAATTCAATACGGTAGTGCGTCACTTACCGTTGACAAACAACTTCCAAGTTGTCAACGATACTTTCAACTTCGATGAAGATGCTGCACAGCAGACGTTGAATGTCCTTAACAATGACACTGCGAGCAGTGGAACTGCATTGACCATCGTAGAAGTATCAACGCCGTCGAAGGGCGGAATACCTTAACGATCGCTAGCGATGCCGGTAAGTCGCTCAAATCACAAGCCTGCCGCCAATGTTAACGATGAAAACCTTACCTATACCGTTGCTAACGCATCGAATATTCGTCAAACCGGGACCGTCACGGTTCAACTGACCGACATCAATGATCCACCGGTAGCAACCGCCGATACGTTCACTGTCGTGTGACAGCACCCAAAACGTTCTGATGTTCTTGCAAATGACACTCGCGGTGTCGATCCAAGTACCGAGACGCGATGCGTCCCAAGTTGGCACAGGCCTGGGCGGAACCATTTCGGTAGGAACAAGCGGTCTAAATGTTAGCATCAAAGCTGGCTTCACCGGAACTGAAACCTTTACCTATACATTAAGCGATGCTGTCGCGCGGAACGGCACAGTACCGCCACCGTTACTGTAAATCCATCTGTACCTGCACCAACTGCCACAGCCGATTTGTTCCTGATCACCGAAGATGCAGAAGTATCCTTCGATGGATTGCCAACGACACGCCTTCGGTACGAAGAAAGGCGACACACTGACGCTTGAATCAGTCGGAACCTCCTGAAGGGCAGCACGGGCATCCGTTGGATCAGACGGCATGAAGTACAAGCCAGCGGCTAACTTCGCCGGAACTGAAAACACTACCTATGTGGTCAAACAAAGCAACGGCGGTAGAGCAAATGAAACAGTTACCTTCACCGTATCCACGTCAATGATGCACCCGCTTGGTGAATGCAGATACACTTTCTGCTGTTTGCATTGACTACGCTCAACGTTTTGGCGAACGATACCGACCCAGATACTGGCGACACAATGACGATACCACGATCACCAGCTTACTCAACTGGTTCTGGTACTCTGGCGATTTCGTCCGACAGCAAGAGCGTAACCTACACGCCTCCATCCAGTACTTTCGAAGGAACATTCTCCCCTTCAGTTACACCATCAAGGATACCGCTGGATTGACCTCTACCGCCACTGCAAGCGTGAAAGTAGAAAGCTTCACCCCTTGAGCAATCAAGGGCAAGGTCATGCTCTACAGCACTCAAAAGCTGGCGAATATTCCTTTGACGCTCACAGAACGACATGCGGAACGGCAGTCAACCAAAATGTGATTGAGCAGATGGATCGTTCAGCTTCAATAGTTTGCCGCCTGGAAATTGCTATACATTGAAGCGAGATGCGCTTCCATTCTTAAATGACAGCGGACAGCAAGTTTCATTACATCTGCCAAGACCGATGGCGACTTCACCAGCGATCTGACCGTTACCGGAAGTCTGCTATCTCAGCACACTGACGTTCGCGATTTCCTTGGTTCTAGCTTCTGAAATCACTGACCGCAGTGGTGAAGTCTAACGGAAACTGCGCAGTGGTTGCACCGCAGGGTGACTGGGCCGGATCGACTTCGCTGACTTTCCAAGTCAATACCAGCAACCTTACGATCAATGTGGCTAAGGCCTCCGCGTCGAAACCACGCTACTGTACTGTACACAAATACGCGTTAAGGGTTCCAAGACCACATCGAGATTATCAATTTGCTGCGACTACGAGGCGTATCCACAGCGCCAACCTAGCAGCCCAGCTGGGCTCAACTACAACAACCACAGGTTCTGGGGAAGGCGAAGGGGAATCGTCCTCCTCAACTCTCACGACTAATATTTAGCTCAGCATTAAATGCTGAAGGGGAAGAGAAAAGCTGCCCTGCCGTCACTACCAACTCCAATTCAAACACTGGGTCTTCATCATCGGTGCAATCAACAACTCCAGGATCGATCCTCCCAGCGTTGCTCGGTTCTAGCAGCCATCGGCAGGATCAACTAATCAGCCGACCGCTGACAATAGCAGTACTGAAGTTCGACATCGTCTGAAATCGTTGATAAAGGATGAAGGACGTTGGAAATGGACTCAAAACCAGTGCTTGGTAATCCGCTGCTTAGCCTGCCACATCGTCGAAGGCCAAACAGAACTGAGAACTTCAGTTGAATCTCTATTCAGCGGCGTTCAGGGCGAAGCATTTGCTTCGCCCTGATTCACTTTCTAGTCGCACAATGCCGCGAGCGTCCCGTGTAGAAGCCAATCAACTTAGACCTTCGTAATGCCGATTGCGGGCATGAAGGAAAGATCAATCCGACTCAAATTCGTAGTATTTTTTCCAGCAATTTTCAGGTGCACGGAGCCAAAACACGGTGTTTTCAGGGAAAAATGGGTGAATTCCAGAAAACCACAAAACATGGAGATTTTGGGGTTTCAGCCCCTTAGTTGAAAATTATTCTGTTGAGCTTAATCGCCCCACTTGTTCTGCCAACTTTCCCCGGATGTCTCACTTTTTGAAAGGGATTGACAGAATGGCGAAAGCCGCAGCTAAGAAGAAGCTCGCTACCAGACGAAGTCTTCACAGTATGGCAGAACGAACTGGATTGACCAGAAGCAAGCTGTAGAATCTTCACGCTCTGACGTCAGGATTGCTACTCACCCTTTGATCGGAAGAAGGGTGCTAAGTGTTTGCATTCCAAACCTTTGCAAGATCGTTACAAGTTGAGAAGCCTGCTAAGCCAAAGCGACAAGTCCGCAACCTAGCCATGTATGAATGCATCGGCGGCTCCAAAGCCAGCTTCTGTTGGTATTCGCATCCGAGCACTGAAGAAGCTAAAGGAAATGGTCTAAGCTTCATTCGGATCTACCAACTGAAGAAAAAGCAAGTCGTTCTTATGACTTGCTTTTTTTGTTGATGCACGAAAAGTGAACTAGCTGCATGCCAAACAGACTTCATCTCGACTTTATTCCACTCAATGCATATGCTATGAAAATTATCCAATCCATGCCTTCAACAACCGATTGCCTGCTTCACGCAAAGCAACAACCACATCGTATCTGCTGCGGCAAAGGGTGACAATTGGAATTCTTCTCGTGTCCGCAAATGCAAAATGCGCTGCAACCAAATTCAAAATCTTGAGTAAACTCCGCCATGCCTGATTGAACTTCGGACCGCTTTCGACGACAACTTAGGTCAGTCGTTTTTTGTCGTTTTTTGTCCTACTTGTCTCCGGATCTAGGATTAGCCAATGCCAATCACCTTTAGCTGCAAGAGTTGCCAACAATCCTTACAGGTCGAAGATAGCCTTGCAGGGAAAAATCGTGGCCCGTCCGTGTGGCAATCAACAGGCCGTAGAGTCTTCTGGGGCATTTAACTTCTTCACCACAGAATCCCTATCAATCACCAAGTCCTACGGGAAGTTTTGACGCTCCTGCGCACTCATCAGATCAAATGACGCCAACTCAGATCGATATTGGTTGGGTCTTTAACTACACCTTTGCCCCGTGGAAACAAAACTTGACCGCGGTCGGAATCGTAGCTATCGGCGGTATCTCGATTGTGCATTCCATAATTGACGGGGATAATAACGGCAGATGTCACCGTTCTATAACACCAAACTGCCCAGATACCCTTGCTGGGTAAGTTCTCGCTCTCCGTAATCGTCGCTGCGGTCAACTTTTGGATTCAGATCGTCAAATCCGGATTCGTTTGAATCTTCTGCGAGGCAAACAAGCCAACATGAATCAACTCTTTAGTGGAGGGGATGTATTTTGGCCGATGTTGGGCGTATCAATTCTGTTCGGTATCGGAATTTTCTTTGGATTGATTCTACTGATGGTCCGGGGATTTGATGGCGCTTATTTCTCAATGTCTACTACTTTGTATTGGATCGAAAATCGCGAGTGACAGAATCTTTTAGCAATGTTCTGCCATTTTCGAAAATCAACATCTTAAATTCCTTTGTCATTTTCTTGATTGGAGCAGGCATTAATCTCATTTGAGTGCTTGCTCAAGCGTGTCGGCGTGCTCTTCTCAGCTCCCTTAGCATTGCTGTTCAGTGCGGCTTGCTATTTGCCATGACAGGACAACTGAGTCAGACTCAACAAATCCAACCTCAGTATTCAGCTTAGTTCCCTTAGCGGTAAATCAAAAACCCCTTGACGATCCCTTTGTTTACGTTTACTAAAAAGATCGTAGGCAATCGGACCATCATCAAGGGAGAAGCAGTGAGTGATAAATGATCGCCAATTGAAATTCTGCAGTTCTTCAAGTTCAGCCAGTTTCTCCATGTAGAATCTGGCCGGACATCTGCCGGTCCGATAGGTCAGATTCTTGTCATAGGCGTCCACAGGCGAAAACGCAAAAGTGCTGTCACAGTGGCATCCGACGGTTGCGATAGTCCCGCCAGGGCGCACCAACTCGTAGGCCAGCCGCTGAGCGTCCGGCATGCCAACTAGCTCCATCACCGCATCTGCCCCACGTCCATCCGTTAGCCGACTGACAGTAGCAATGGCAGCTTCAGTGGACGAAACAACGATGGCCCCAAGCTGCTCTGCCATCTCTCTTCGTTCAGCAATAAGATCAAATGCCACTAAGTTGTGACAGCCTTTAAGTTTTGCTGCCGACAACGCCATCAGCCCCACATTGCCGCAACCAAGGACTGCATAAACTCCACCTGGCTTCGTCTCGGCAAGCTCTGTGCAAAAGTAACCAGTACTCAGATTGTCGCCCAGTAGTAGCGCTAACTCACTGCTCATTCCATCAGGAACCTTGAGTAACGTTCCTGAAGCCAAAGGTACGCGAACAAACTCGGCCTGGCCGCCATGTAGTCCGTTTCCATTGCTTCGCCAGCCAAACAATTGTCCGCGACGACAACGACTTGGCAGTCCATGGTTGCAGAAGTAACAATCGCCACAGTTGGTGGAGAATGGTGCAAACACGCGTTCACCAACGGCCAAGCCGGGGACATTGCTCCCCAATTGAACAATCTTGCCAACAAACTCGTGACCCATCACTGTTCCCGGATCTAGCCCCTTCTCTCGACCCCAATAGGGATGAAGATCAGAGCCGCACAGGCCAGCCATCTCCACTTGCACAATACAATCGCTTGACTCAATCACGGTTGGCTCAGCCAAGTCAGACACTTTTAACTTCGCAATATCTTCAAAACAGATCGCACGCATTTCGATTTTCCACAGATAGTTACTAGTTGAGCTGCAGTGCGAGCGTTTTTACATTCTCCCGATGGGAATGACAATCGGCTTAGCGCTGCAATGGCGAAAACTAGCTGAAGTGGCCCCGTCGCAGTAGATCGACGGCAGGTCAGCCTAAGAATGCTTTTGACAAAGCTGAATTCAAAGCATCGAAACTTGCCTGCGCAGCCTTAATCGGATCATAGCCTGGCTTATTAAACACCTGACTACTCACCTCGACACAAACTGGCCCTGCATAGCTGAACTCGCGAAGCAAACTGAAATATTGCTGATAGTCGGTACGACCGCTGCCGGGCAATAAGAACTCGAACTTGTCGACGTCACCCGATGTGTCTTTGACGTGGATGAACTTTGCCATGGGAATGATGGCAGACATCGAATCTCGCAAACCAATACCCTGCAACTCAAAGTGGCTGTAGTCATACGCAACAAGCACAGCCTTTGAAGCAACCTGTTCAACCAGCCATAGTAAACGCTCTGGCGAGTTCACAGCACTACGCACATGGGCCTTGATGGCAATTTCGCAACGCCACGACTGCGCCTTTTCAGCCCATCGCTGCAAGTTATCGACCATCAGCGAGTTCTGTTTCTCCCACGCGTTAGGATTACCGCCAAGTACTGTTTCGAGTATCGGCGGTTTTTCAGGATTTAGAGTTTGAGCCAGCACAGCAGCTTGCTCAATCTGTTGTAGGTAGCTTAGCTGTGTTTTCTCGTCAGCGGTCAGATTGAAGTTGACCATCAAGCACGGACATTGCAACTTGAGTAGCTTCAATTGTTCAATCACTGCTTTGCGATCAGCCTCAGCAATCGTTCAAGCTGAGTTGGATAGCCTTCGTTCAGGGCGAATTCGACGTGTTGATATCCAATTCTTGAGCAAGCCTGTAACGCTTGATCCAATGGTAAACTCTTCATTCCATAAAGACTGAAGCCCAAGCTGGGCCGATTTATTGGAAAGTCCGCATTTAGCGACCGGGTGCCCGCAAGCAACCCGACGGCCGAGCAACACCCGAGAAACACTCTGCGTTGATCATGATCTACTTCGCGTGAAAGCTGGATTGAGTCTTCACCAGCGTGTAATCAT
The DNA here is from genome assembly GCA_046349795.1 of Pirellulales bacterium. Classification (GTDB taxonomy): domain Bacteria; phylum Planctomycetota; class Planctomycetia; order Pirellulales; family Pirellulaceae; genus Aureliella. The sequence goes on from JAXMBP010000043.1 coordinate 29,519, forward strand.
CTGGATAGGTGTGGATTGCTTGAACAGCCAAAGTCTTTGAACGACTCTCGACGTGAATGTAGCTCATGCCGCCGATCGGCAGTCGACCACTGGAATTGAAAACCTGAATCAATTCGTGATTCTTGGCAGCGTCTCCTAGTTGCTTCTGAATCATCCGGGCCGCATCTCTGCTGGAACTCGCTCAAGCTGGAATTCATAGCTGTACTTTATCCCATCCAAAACTTCCGCGCTAGCTTGCATCTGATTGCGTGGCGACAGCTCACCACTGGGCCAACGGGTGGCAGCCCAGGTGGCAGGGCTACCACTTCGGTTAGAGTCTGTCCGTTGGACCGCCAAGTGATGTAATGTCCATCTGAAGTGATGCAGAACTTTGCCGAGTAATTGTCTCGTTCGACTGGTGTCTCTTGTGGGTTACGAATAACTCTGGGTGCGCAATCGGCTCAGCAAATGGAATCGCAATTCAGCTACCCGAGGGCGAAAGCTTGCGAGACTCATGATTCAAAACCTGAATTGGTTAGGAGTTATGACGACTGGGCGAATTGTAGCAAAACTGATGGGAGAACAATCGAGCCTCTCATTATACCTGACAGGTCAATCCGGGTCCAAGAGAGAAGTTGGCCGTCCTGGTAGAGTATTCAGTCAAGAGGAAAAATGCGCATACCAGGGAAAGATGCGTAAAAGTTTGTACTTTCCGACTTAGATTTAGGGGAAGAAGAATCCGCAATAATTGAGCAGCTAAGCTTTGTCGCTGTTTGCCTGATAGCATGATCGCCTCATGATTAAAGCAGACATCGTGAGCACCTTAACGTCGTCACCTTCGCCAGTGAAATGATTCCGCTCGCCAGACCGGTGGTTTTGGGCGACGTCTGGCGCGATATTGCCGCTGGCGTTGGAATCGATGAGCTGTCAATCTTCTTTTCTTCCCGCATATCATGCTTGGTGAAGCTGGTTTGCCAATCGAAACAACCTGATATCGCGTTTACTATTTCGATTGGCAGTAAGAATATTGCCTGTCGATTGCTCCAGGCGCGACTGGCCAACAACGTTAATGTCTATCTGATCGATCAACCACAGTACTTTGAACGAGACGGTCTGCGCCGATCGCCAAAGGTGAGTTTTCAGGGACAACTGCGAAAAGGTGCATTCTTCTGTCGAGCCTCCATGCAAGCCATCGAGACATTGGGACTAAATCCCGACATCGTCCATTGTCACGACTGGCAAACTGGTCTGGTGCCAGCCTATGTTCCGCGAGACTGGGCAACTTTGCGTGGATGAACAATGTCACCACACAGTGAAGTGACCATCTGTGGCTATCGAGACGAATTCTGGCATTTGGATATGCCTTTGACCGAGCCCTCGGTGGAACCTTTGTTGAACGGCTTGAGTATTACGGCGACCTTAACTTGATGAAAAGCGGCATTGTGTTCGCCGATCGCGTTACTACGGTTAGTCCTACTTATGCAAAGAGATAACCCGCCCTGAGCATGGTTGTGGTTTGGACTGGTCTGCTCGGTAAAGAGGTTCAGATCTGATCGGAATCGTCAATGGCGTCGATATCACCATTGGGATCCTGCAACTGATGAACTACTCGCTGCTCAATACGTGATGTAACGAATTGGCAAACGGGCAAGGCGGCCTGCAAGGCCTTGCAGCTTCCAAGCAGACCTCGGTTTGCCACCAGATCCAGCCAAGCCGCTGGTGGGTATTGTCAGTCGATTGGCAGGCCAAAAAGGTTGGGATCGATCATGCCGTTCACTACGACATTGGTTGACTCATCATGACGTTCAATGGTGATCTTGGGAACTGGCGATAAGGGAACCGAATCCGAACTTCGAGACGCTGTGATCAGCTCATCCGACCAAGCTGGCCGTAAAGCTCGACTTTCGAAAAAGTAGCCCACGGGATTGAAGCTGGCTTGTACACGCGTTTGTTTTTAATGCCGAGTCGCTATGAACCCTGCGGTTGAACCAATTATATAGCCTTAAGTACGGGACGTTCACGTCGTTCACGCTACGGGCGGATTGGCCGACACGAAGTGATCATACCTGTCCAGAAACTCTTCAAGCTGGAACCGCTACAGGCTTCAGTTTCAATGGTATTCCTGTGGCCAAGTTAGAGGAGCTGCCGCTTTTGCAAATGTTGATTTTTACCTCAATCGTCGGCAACAATGAGCGCGAATAGTTGAGACGGGCATGCGAAACGATTGGTCCTGGAACAACAGCATAATCGTTACGAAGGAAATCTACAGACAGACCTTGCAGAGACGACGCCGGTACTGACGCTCAGCCCAACGGATTCACGCATCGGGCTGTTCATGGCATTCTGAGACGAACCGACGAGCAGTGAGATGCGCTTGATTGGTTGACCGATCGCTGGGTCATCATGGCTCTCAGCGTTCTCTTGTTGATTTTGTCCGTCAGCCGATCCAGATCGCGCATCCGGTGTAGTTCGTGCACCGTTTGCCACGGCAACGAGAAAGCGAGACTCCCGACGCGGTGGCTGGCTACTATCAAGTCCATCAGCACTCAGCGATCTCCAGTTGGCATGTTCGAGGTCGTGCCCAACAAGTTTCCGGCCCGTCAGCTCCGCGAGATTGGCTTTGGTTGGCACGGACCTAACCGCCGTCGGTATTGGTTCGGAACCGGCCGCATCCTGCAACGGTCGCCGGATGGTCACCAATTTTTGTGAAGATCAATCCTCGTGGAGATCAACCTGTTTCATCGCCGTGAGCTAAGCAGTGGCCGCGAAGTTATCATCGAAGGTCCCAATCATCTTCAATCGCTGTCACAACTTGATCGCGAAACGACGCAACTGGTTTTTCAGGCCTACCGTGACAGGTTGTTTTATTGGTTGACGGAACAATCGGAAGTAAAACATGCCAGTAGTGTTTAAGAACGTCGGACGAGGCCGGTGCCTCGCTTGTTCCTCTCATTCCCAGTTAATCGCCACCGATGTTGTACCGACAGATGTGGTGCGTTCTGCGCAGCGGATGGATCAGTTTTTTGAGCAGGAAGGCCAGTGCTTATTCTGCCGAACCGTTCAGGACGAACTGCAGCAACAGACAAGAGTTGTCGAAGATACAGCCGAGTTCATCGCCTACTGTCCCTTTGCCAGTCGGCTTCCAGCATTGGTTACGATTACCTCCAAGAAACATCTTGATCGTTTTGAGATGCTGACTAACGATCAGCTTGGTCAACTGTCATGGCTGGTTCATCGTATTGTCCGCAGGATTGAGCACTGCTATCCCGAAGCAGCCTACAATTACGTCGTTCATACCGCAACTCATGGGCAACAGTCCTCGCCAGCCATGCACTGGCGATTGGAACTGTTTCCACGTATCTCAACGGTGGCGGGATTTGAATGGGGCAGCGAATGCTTCATCAATCCGCTGCCTCCAGAAATCGCCGCTCACCAACTGCGATCCGCAAGCTTGTAAACTGTTTAAACGTCGGCCGGATGCGTACGTTACTTGCGATTAAGTGTCTGCGCGCTCCGCCAGCCGAATCCTCAAGAGCAAATCATGTAGTGCTTCCTTTCCGGTAGCAGTTTCGGGCAAATGTGTACACTCGTGCGCCTCTCGCAACAATTTGGTCAGCCTTTCATACTGCCGTTGGTGAAATGGCATCGTTGATTCATCCAGTTTTTCCTTCTCAACACCTGCAATCTTTCTCTCGATCAGCTCTTCGATCCAACTCAACTTGAAATGCTCGTTCAAGCGGATCAAGTTCGCCTGGATCTGCCCAGTCTGCATCAAGTAAATCCCAGTCAACAACACTCGATAGAGATAGAGTAGCGGTTTGATGCGTGGCACGGCCTCTTTCTCAAGTAGTTTCCATTGAGTAGCTGCAAAGCCCAGATAATGATGCGCATGATGCTTCGTAACACAGCGAATTGCTATCGACTTCAGTTCTTCGAAGTTGGGAGAGGCATACACAACCAGTGGCGACAGAATCTGCTCGAGCACGTAGCCGTTTGGTCGCACGATCAAAGTAAAGAACTTGTGAAGATCGTGGGTGACCAGATCGATTTCCCAATCATCGACGATACCCGATCGCTCAATCGTGGACGATCCCGTCTTAAGCCCGACGACTTCGCTCAGCGGAAGCACGTGGATGCCGCGCAAGTCAAAGTCCGAATTCGCTGACGGAAAGCCATACAGGTGAGCGCCACTGATTGTTGCAAAAACCAGCGGATACGGATGCTCCTGAACCTGTGCCTTCAGTCGATAGTCTGTGCAGATCTCAGGGTAATCGTTGTAAGCTATTTTCATGGTCTCGTCGCCTTCACTGTTAGTGGGACTCGCGTAGTGGGACACGCCAGAGTTCCTTCGCAATGGACTCTTGAGAGTTCCATCGTATTGGGTGCCACGAACCAATTCATCTTAGGAATTCTGGCGAATTCCACGACAAAGGAATTCTTGGTTATTCAGCCAAGGAATTCTGGCGAATCCCACTACGGATTCAAATGTTCAGCTCCCACTCAAGAATGCAGTTCGTCTTGCGTGAATGACGAACAGGTTTGCACGATCATAGTCGGGCTTCTCTGGAAGTTTCGTCTCACGTGCTGCTCGATCAAAATCCTGATGCAACTGCTTTCGCCACTTCTCAGTTTCGTCCCATGGAACTTCACCACGCTTAATAGCCAACAGCCGTTCTCGCAAATCATCGCCAACTTCCACCTGCACGAAGCCTTCGTTAAGTGCATCAATGCCGGAGTGCAATAGTCGCAGCAGATGCATGACGTGTTTCCAACGCACCTCACCCCGATTGCGAAAATCTCCTTGCATTCGCTTGAACTGACTCATCACATAACCGTTAAAGGTTTGATAGATCAATTGCGAAAGGAAACACCCGCGTATCGCCAGCAATTGCTGACCAAGTTCCGTGGCTTGCTCCACGATGGGAGAATAGAGGCATTCCAGGACGCTCGGGTTCGCTTTCAGGGCTAAAACAATTAGCTTTTCGACCTCCCAGTAACACTCCTGAGTTTCATGACATTCCAGTTGTTCTGGCGCCCCTAGAATGGACCACTGTAATTCTGCTGGAGCCAAATAACAGCCGCGTCGATCGATGTCTGAAGCATCGGATGCTAACCCATATGCCTGGGAACCAATGACACATTGCAGGATAATGTGCTTGTAAAGTTCACCACGATCTTCAAGTTGTGATTCGACCGAACTCGTCGAGGATTGCTCGGATTTGAATTTCGAGAGCGTTGTAAGGTTTCTCTGCTCAACCAATTCGACAGCTTGATCGATAAAGCGAATTCGATACTGCCCTGTGGAAATAAACTTCTCAATGATGATGCCGACGGATCCGCGCGGATAACGAATCTGCCCACTTGGTTCGAGAAGCGGAGAGAGTAATACGACCTGTGTTCCGACGGAAAGCACGACTCTTTGATTCCTAAAGATATTGCTTCTGATACCGACAAAAAAAGAGGAGATGCAGTTCGCACCTCCTCTTTGGGATTGTAACAACTGGTAAGCCCTCAGAACTCAACTAGGGCAACTGCAAAAGTTTGGCATCCAGCTTCACTTCGCCAAGGTCGTTCATTCCTGGCTTCAGATCAAGTTCGAATCGATTTCGAGCCAACTTCTGTGGCTTGCCGTTTATCAAAAGCGAATCGATTGCCTTGGTAGCTTCGTGCCAAACTCTCAAAGTTGTGCCGGGACCGACTGGCATGTCCTTGATCTCAATAACTCCATCCTTGTTACTCACGCCAACATACGGGTGAGGCTTAACGAAAATGTGAGCCTTCATCCAAGGGTGAACGTCACACTTCACAGGCATACCCGTTGGCTCGAACTTCATCGCATCCAATTTGGTCTGGAGACTTGCAGGAGGAATCAAGAGTTCTTTTTGCTTTCTGTTGTTCATAAAGCCAGTTAGCATTTCGTACCCAATCGTATCGCTGTTTTTCACGGTAATCGTCTGCGGACGGTACGGAACAACAGGCTCGAACCGAGCAGTTCTTGTTGTCTAAAACTTGAAGCTGTAGCTTCGAGGGAGACTCTTGCAAATTCTCTGGAACCTTGGTCTTACTTTTTCTTCGTCGAAGAAAGATCACAAAGTGCTCATTCCCCTTAACAACTTGGATTGCATCGGTCTTCAGATTGAATGCGGCACATACAGGCTCTGTAACGTTAGGAATGGCAGCAGGATCGGACGCACCATCAACCAACAATCTTCATTTAGGGTAGCCGTATCTGGGCGGCGGCAAAATGATCAAACCAGACGCCAACAGTTAGCGCAATATACGAACGCTTCATTTTTTTCTCCATCGAGTTACGGGGGGACTAGCCCCCGAAAACAAAGTACTTACGGTAGGTTAAAATGTTCCTCGCAATGATGAGCTTCGTCAAGGAACAAGGCGGGACGAACAGACTATTTTACCTAGTGGATGAGAATATTGACTAGGTGTTCGGCAATTCTCGACAATTGTTACGAGTTCACTGAGTTTTTTAGGGCAAACAAGGATTCGAAAATGTTGTATCGCTTGACCATTGGGATAGTTTTGTCCTTTGTACTCAGTCAAACTATCGCGGCTGAAACGCGACCGAATTTTGTCGTGTTCTTCGCCGACGACATGGGCTACTCCGACCTTGGTTGCTTCGGTGGCAAAGAGATGTCGACGCCAAATATAGACAACCTGGCGGCATCTGGTGTCCGGCTGACCAGCTTCTATGCATCCCAGGCAGTCTGCAGCGCATCGCGAAGTTCGTTGCTGACAGGTTGCTACAACGTTCGCATTGGAATCTTAGGCGCATTAGGCCCAGGAGCCAAGGTTTGCCTCAATCCAGAAGAAACAACGATTGCCGAGTCACTGAAGTCGGTTGGTTATTCGACCGCTATCTTTGGTAAATGGCATTTGGGAGATCGTGGCGCAGGCTTGCCGCTGAATCACGGCTTTGATCAGTTTCATGGCCTGCCTTATTCGAATGATATGTGGCCTTTCCATCCAACCTCGAAATCCTATCCGGCTTTGCCACTGATCAAAAACAACGAGGTGCTTAACCCGAATGTCACACCCGACGAGCAACGCAACCTAACGCGTTGGGCGACAGAAAACGCAGTTCAATTCATTCAACAAAATCGAGACAAACCTTTCTTTCTTTATGTACCGTTCAACATGCCTCACGTACCACTGTTTGTTTCAAAAGAGAACGAAGGAAAAACCGGAAAAGGTTTGTACGCTGATGTTATAGCCGAGATTGATTCGGGAGTTGGAAAAGTGGTCGACACTCTAAAGAACGAAGGACTCTCCGAAAACACACTCGTCTGGTTTACTTCGGACAATGGCCCCTGGCTTTCCTATGGTAACCATGCGGGATCAGCGGGACCGTTGCGGGAAGGAAAAGGAACGACATGGGAAGGCGGTGTTCGTGAGCCATGCATCGTAGCTTGGCCTGGAAAAATCAAGTCCGGTTCTGTGAGCGATGAAGTTGCTGGCACCATCGATATTTTGCCTACTCTTTCTGAACTAGCGAGAGCGAAACTTCCCGAACGAAAGATCGACGGGTCAAGCATTTGGCCGATCCTCTCTGGAGCTCCACAAGCTCGCAGTCCACACGACGGCTATTTTTACTATTGGAATCGGGAACTTCAAGCTGTCCGAAGCGGCCCCTGGAAGCTTCACTTTCCACACTCATATCGTTCACTCAAGGACCTAGCAGGTAGCGATGGTAAGCCCGCAGATTACGTTGAGAAAAAATGCGGTCTCGAACTCTACAACTTGGAACAAGACATTGGCGAATCAATGAATGTGGCTGAACAAAATCCTCAAGTTGTAAGCCGACTTCAAGCTCTTGCAGATTCGATGCGTCAAAAACTGGGAGACAGTTTGACCTCAACAAAAGGCAGCGAAGCTCGACAGGCTGGCGTCTTGCCGTAACAACTGCACTCAAATTTGAACTCGCGAGTTGCGTTGGCAAGCCATATCCTGATCGATAATCTTTGCCGCAGTGCAACTTTCGACTCATTTTGTAAAACTATCCCAGATGCCAGTTCCCAATAGAACGAAACAGCCAACCGCATTGCCAGATCTGCATTGGCTTGTCACTGATGATGGGTCGTTGACGCTTTGGAATTCTAGCCTTGATGAGACCTATCACAGCGGATGTGGTGCTGTGGCTGAATCTTTGGTTGTTTACTTGTCTCATAGCGGTGTCCTTCAGCGATTGACTAACCGTCAGCCAACGCGAGTGTTCGAGCTGGGACTCGGTACTGCCACAGCTTTCTTGTTAACGGCAGCGATCGCCGAGCATTTTCGGACGCCACTAGAATTCTGGGCAATCGAACTAAGGCCGTTACCAAGCTGGGTTCTGTCGCAAGTTCAAATTGAAAGCCACTTAGCGAAGGCTCTACGAGATAACTCGCTCACCACAGCTTCAGGCAAACCGATCGAGCTGCATCATTTCGGCGCGCTGAATCAGCTTACGACGAGTCTGATCGCCGCTTGGTCGGATCAATTGAGTGATTTCTACCATGTACATGAGTTTGATCTGTCACCTTTCGTTCGATTGCGAATGATTGTTGGGGATGCAACGAGATTGGACCAACATCCAATTTATCCCAAGCTAAATAGTTCCTTCGACGCAGTTTACTTCGATGCATTCAGTCCCGAGTCATCTCCAGAGTTGTGGACTTTTCAGACCATCCATTCTTACAGTAGTTTGCTTGTCGGAGGCGGTTCACTGACGAGCTACTGCGTAAAGAGCTCTATTCGTAAGACGCTCGAACAATCGCAGATGATGGTGCGCCGCTTGCCCGGTCCAGTCGGCGGAAAACGGGAGGTGCTGGCAGCCCAACGATGTCAGTAGTTCACTGCACATCGCGAACGAAGTGGATCTAGCCACCAACCTTTGGTCACTAAGCGAGTCGTTCTAAGTCTCCCCATATTCCCATCGCACACTCAAGTCGACCGCAAATATTACCCCAACTAATAGTGCCAGCCGCGGCTCAGAGAAGTTTCGACAAGTCAATGATTGGAACTGCCCGAGCCAAATTGAACAGATGACAGCATTTTGGTAAGTTGTGCACATGTTTAAAGGAATTGCTGTTTCACCAGGAGTCTCAATAGGTACTGCCCAATGTATTCACGAGGTTTTCGTGGATCCAGTCGGAACCTTCTGAACCTCAGGAAGTTCCTGCCGAGCTGGGGCAAGATTTGAAAAACGCTCGAAAAAAGTCGATCATCGACGTTCGAGGTCTACAAAAGGTCGCCACTCAGTTGGTCAGGACGCGCCGCCATCTTCGCGGTACACGAATCCATATTGCAGGATCCGGCTTTGTGAAAAGTTCGAGGATTGATCTCGGACCAAAAGATACGCCACAGCGGCTCTGAAGCTAAGCTTTTGGAGTTCTACCGAACTCTTCTGAAAAGTCTGGCGATGACTATTTGCAAGAGCGTATCGCCGACATTCGCGATGCGGTCGAGCGGCTTACAAGCTATCCCGCCGCAGCACTCAATAAAGAATCAAAGTCGCTAAGTGGTCCAGTCATCGTCGTGGCCGACGAGCTTTTGCCAAGCCAAGTTGTTATGCTCGGCAATCGTCCCGTAAATGGTATCGTTACCCAGGCAGGCAGGTAGCCAGACGCCATTTTCACGCGCTGCCATTGTGGCTCGCGTGTCGAGGCATCCCGGCAGTCAGTGGCCTGCAGGGGATTCTGGCTCATACTAAAACTGGCGACACCATCGTCGTTGATGGCCGAGAAGGTCACGTTATCATCAATCCCGACGCTGAGATGTTACCGGTGTTCCGCAAGTTGAGCGAGTTCGTCAACCTGCGGGATCAATTGCCGCATAACCACGACATGCCTGCCGTCACCGCCGACGGACACAGTGAGCTGGAGTTACTGGCTAACAGACGCTTAATGGTGCTCTTCGACAGCTCAGGCTGCAATTGCGATGGAGCCTCTGGAGTTGGACTTGCGCAGAACTGAGTATCCAGTACATGATACACCCATCAGTTCCGAGTGAAGAGGAACAACTGGCGAATTACCGCGATGTGATCGCAGCGAGTCCCAACAAATGTGTCACCATTCGAACACTGGATATCGGGGGTGACAAGACCGTTCCATTCTTGACGGGGACATGAAGCCAATCCATTTATGGGCTGGGCGCAGCATTCGTTTGTCCTTTTTTGAATATCCAGAGTTCTCTATCGCAGATTCGAGCCATTCTGAGAGCTGCGCAACTACGAGTGCAGACAATGCAAAGGATCGAGGCTCGGTCAAAATGTTGTTCCCAATGGTGACTACGCTGGAGGAGCTGGGTGTCGACTGAAGTCCATGGTCTTGCGTGCTCAAGCGCCGCTTTGAAAGCGAAGGACTAGCCTACGGACAAGTTGACTTCGGTATGATGCTTGAGGTTCCAGCAGCAGCCGTCATGATTGACCATCTGCTCCCGGCTGTGGACTTCGTTTCCATTGGCTCGAATGACCTAGTACAGTACTTGATGGCTGCGGATCGCGATAATCCCAAAGTTAGCCATCTTTGCCAACCGTTATCACCCGCCGTGTTGCGAGTGTTGCATTCCGTTGTGCAAGCCTGCAATCGCCACGGCAAACCTGTCACGTTATGCGGTGAAATGGCTGGTCTACCGCAAGCGCTAGCCGTGCTGTTAGGCATGGGCTTGCGACGCTTCAGTGTCAGTCCCGCGGTTGTACCAACCGTTAAAGAGGTCGCCCATCATCTGACCATTTCACTTGCAACTGATTTGTTGCAACGGGCCCTGAAGTTAAAGACAACCAAGCAAATTCAGAGTATGCTCAAGGCCCAACTGCTGGCCATCGCGCCAAACTTGGGTCCAATTCTGATGCAATAGTCGCTGCTTATGAGTCCCGCTGAATCCTCTCCCGCCACTTCGTCTTCAAACACCTCTGATTTATCCAAACCAAACCGCGGCGCAATACTTGCGCTAACTGCGGGCTTATTGGGTTGGATGTTTGATGGGGCTGAAATGGGCGTTTTTTCGTTGGTTGGTCGCCCTGCACTCAAGGATCTACTTCCTGCTGGCACGGATGAAGCGCGTATCGGATTGTTCCTGGGTGTGATCACCGCGATGTTCTTGGTCGGAGCTGCCACCGGCGGAGTATTGTTCGGATGGCTTGGAGATAGAATTGGCCGTGTGCGAGCCATGATGCTCAGCGTCCTATGTTACGCCGTATTCACTTCACTATGTGGTGCAGCCAATTCGCCGATGCAACTAGGCATCATGCGTTTTATCGCCTCGCTGGGCATGGGCGGCGAATGGTCGTTGGGAGTCGCGCTGGTGATGGAGGTCTGGCCGGATCGCTCACGAGCTTTCATGGCTGGCTTGATCGGAGCCGCCGCCAATGTTGGCTATGTATTGATCGGCTTTACTGGCCTAATGCTATCTAGTTTGCTAACTCGAATTCACGGCTGGATGCTAACTGCTGGCATCAGTCAGGAGTGGACCGATCACCTCACAGCCAATAACGGTTGGCGACTGTTGATGATGATTGGCATCGTTCCTGCTTTGCTCACGTTCTTTATTCGAATGTTCGTCCCTGAGTCCGAAAAGTGGCAGGAGGAGCGATCCACTGGCCGCACTTCACACTGGGCAACGATTGATCTACTAGGAGTCCTTTTTGGTGCACTCGGGCCAGCGCTGATGGTCTATGCCTATGCCTCCGAAGAATCCAGTGTGCTTTTTCGGATCTTCGCCACGGTTTTAGGTGTTGCCATCGCGATCGTTGGCTATACCTTTCCAGTCATTCGCTACCTAAGTCGTTTGAAACAATAATCGCAAGCAGCCAGCTCATCGAATCAACAACCAGTCACCGAAGTTGACCTACCATTCGCAGAACGTTGTTAGCCGCATGCCTAAGTGGTGTCGCATTGCTGGGTACATGGGGAAGCACTCAACAAGCACCTCTTCCCAAGCCGACAAGCTGTCCGAAGCCAACAGCCGAAAGGAGTAATGCAATACGCTCGCGAGTACACTTAATCTGGCTCGACAAGGGCTACGCGCCATTGTTGTCTGCTTGGCTGGGCAACAAGTTGGGGCGAAGACCAACCTACTGCACAATGCGTTTGGCGTTAGCATCGGTGTATCTGCTTTTTCTAGGTAACACTCAGTACGGACCGATGCTGTTGGTTAAAGCGTAATGTTGGCTGGAATTCCCCGTGCCAGCCTTTACGGTTGGTTTCCTTGTACTTGCCCGAGTTGTTTCGAACAAGCATTCGAGCTAATGGACAAGGCTTTGGGTTCAACTTTGGGAGAATACTTGCAGCCGTAGGAACCTTTCAGATTGGAACACTTCAGAAAAATTACCTCGGCGGTTATCCAGCCGCTTGCTGCACGCTAAGCCTTACCCAATCTGGTTGGCATGGTTCGCGATCTGGTTCGCTCCCAAACGAAGTAGGACAAGAGCTACCCGAATAAAAAAACAACCCTTCAGTTTTTCCGCCGACCTGCCGGAAACCACTGAAGGGATGAGGTCATTCGATTGCGCGGAAGAGCTAGGCTCCAGTTCCTTCAAACTTGATGACGGTAGATTCATCAGGAGCGAAACGAGCTTGAACTCGGTCGCCTGTCTGAATGCGTTTAACTTGAACCTTTGACACCGTTGCTGCTCAATTCTTGCGGTTGTTGGTACGGTAGATCAACAACCCGGTCTCGTTGGTTCGGCGGATCAGCGCGGCAACTCGGTCAGCTCCAATCGGCTTGACCAGATGCTCTCGCCCGTGGCCGTGCTCCTCCGCTGGCATCCGCATGCAATTAAAACGGTGCCCGGGAGCCAAGTACGCTTGCAACCAAGGCTAACAGGAACATTGAGAATTTACGGCGATTCTGAGACATAGTGGTGCTCTCCTTCGGATTTTGTGAGACGAGCGATCTGAATGTGTTGAGAATCCAGTCGCACTTTGCGACTTGAGCAATTCCACAACTGTTCTGCCTTGAGAAGATGAATTCGTTGAGCAATCCGCCAGGAAATTCTCAAAATGCAGGATTTCGGAAAAAGTCGAAATTTCCCCCGAAAACCGTGGCGGACATTCGTGGCTAATTCGGCTATCCAACTTAGCCAAGTTCCAAACAATCCAAACTATAATTCCTGCTGAAAATCCAACCCGTAAGAAACTCGATGGTTGCGTTAGTCTCAAAGATGGATAGTCACGAAGAGAAAACGACGTCGCCCAGCGACCGCACGCTGCTCAGCCGCTATCGGCGTGGGGATGCTGACGCTGCAACGGAACTTTATCTTCGTTACGCCGAACGACTGAAGATGTTGGCACGTGCTAAGGCTTCGAACCAGCTCCAACGCGAGGTCGACGCTGAAGACATGATTCAGTCGGTCTTCCGCACATTCTTTCGTCGAGCGGCAGATGGACAGTACGACATTCCCGAAGGAGATGAACTTTGGCGGTTACTCCTAGTCATTGGCTTGAACAAGATTCGCTCTCTGGCCACCTACCATCGCGCTGAAAAGCGAGACATCCAAAAGACTGTCGTTGGCGAAGGTGCAGAATATGCTCTCAACGAACACAGCGATTCCGATGAATCTGCTCTGGCTGTTTTAAAGATGACGATCGACGAAATGCTGACGCTGATGCCTGCCGAGTATCGCGAGATTGTTGATTTGCGCATTGCAGGTTATGCCGTTGGAGAAATCGCCGAGAAATCGGGACGGGCCAAACGCTCGGTAGAGAGAATCTTACAGGAGTTTCGTCAAAAGCTCGACGAATTGATTCATGGCGACGAGTGAGCAATCCCAGCAAGATGCAGTAACAACTTCTGGATCTCAGCCAATCGACTGGGATGTAGAACTGGACAGCTTCATAGTGAAGCTTGAGCGGGCCTACGTAAAAACTCCCGGTTTGCCGGTTGAAATCTCTCAGTTCTGTCCTGAGCCAAACCATCCTCGCTACTCGGCAATCGTTGGAGAACTGATTCGAGTAGATATGGAATTGGCCACAGCGGCTGGCCGAGTTCCCAGCATTGAGTACTATCGTAGCCGATTTGGCACCCTAGTAGACGACGAATCGTTAAGCGACCAACTTGTAGCCGAATTAAACAGATTGCAAACTCGCCAGAGTACTGGCCTAGCACAGGGGACAAAAGCTTTTCCTGAAATTGGACAGAGCATCTGCGGGTTTCAGATTCACGGCGAACTAGGTCGAGGTAGTTTTGGTCGCGTTTACTTGGCTAGCGAAGTAGGGTTGGCCAATCGCCGAGTCGTGATCAAGGTTTCGTCGCAGTTTCCAGGCGAAGCCGAACTGCTTTCCAAATTGCAGCACAAGAACATTGTGCCTGTTTACTCGTTACACCACGTTGAAGCATGGCACGTAGTGTGCATGCCGTTGCTGGGCACAGCAACGTTAGGAGGCCTCTTACACGCGATTGAAAGGTCCGGTCAAACACCAGCCAGCGCGATCGCTCTCATCGACACCATTCGAAACTGCGCAAGTCAAACTTGGCAGCTCAATTCGAATTCGCTGAATTCGAAATTTCCTAGCGCTGTAGATGCCAAATATTCAGAAATAGAATCCAGTCATCACAAGTCGCTGAGTATTGACTCAGTCGCTCTCGAAAAATTACGGGGTAGATTTGAAGGGCAAAGTTATGCGCATGGCGTCCTCTGGATCATTGCCCAACTAGCCGAAGGTCTCGTTCATGCTCACGAGAGAAACATCATCCATCGTGACATCAAGCCAGCTAACATTCTTTTGGCAGACGACGGTCTGCCCATGCTGCTCGACTTCAATCTATCCGTGGAATCAACGCCGGACTCACGTGTCGGCGTACTGGGCGGCACTCCACGATATATGTCTCCCGAGCAATTGCAGGAAGTAATTACTGATCGGCCCAGTAGCGATCAGCGTAGCGATATTTACTCGCTGGGCTTGATTTTGTTCGAATTACTGTCGATGCAATCGCCATTTGAAGAAAGACAAGGCATCAGTCGCGATTCGCTTGGGCAGATGTACCAGGATCGCAAGTCGGTCCCTGAACTTCAACCCGCTCGTGACGTAGGGATTACATCGGGTGTTGCTGCAATTGTCAAAAAAGCTCTTCAGTTCTCTGCCGACGATCGCTACCTGTCTGCACAAGAGTTCCTAACAGATCTTCAATGCGAGTTGACCCACCAACCACTTGAGAGTGCAAGGGGCGAAGCGACCATTGATCGCATTCGCAAATGGAACGTCAGACATCCGCGACTATCCGCGGGCAGTATTGTACTTGCAGCAAGCTGCATAATCTTGTCAGCCGCGATTTTCGGATTGATCGAGTACCGGAATCGAGCCAATTATTCGCAGGCCCTAAGGACTCTTCAAGAAGTTGAGACCAAGATCTGTGAAACACAAGCCCTACTAGCAGGGCCAAATTTAACGCCAGAGCATTTAAAGTCCCTGATCATGATTAGCGATCAGTCCCTGCAATCCATCCAAAGCATCAGCTCCTCACGTCTTACCAATGAGCAGACACAACTCTGGCAAGACTCCACTGCGCAGCTACTAACGCTTCGAGCTAGAGGCAGGTCTAGTTTAGCGATGCGCTCCCACCAAGCCGAGTCGAGCCGCGAACTGCTGAAGTTCGCGCTGGAAGACTTGACTACTGCAGCTAACCTTGCACCACAACAAAAACAGATCAATCAGATTGTAGAGCAAGCGATTCGAAACGCCATTGAGAAAGAGGATCCACAATCCATCCAGACCGAGCTTGCAAACGGGCTTCGCCTTTCCAATGAGAACCTGCAGGTGGCCAACCAATCCATGTTGGCTAGACAAAAGTACGAAGCCTCAAACCCTCAGTTTTGGACAAACGTCGCAATGTTACAACTTGCGATGGGAGATAGAACCTCGGCCAAAAGTTCGCTTGAATGGGCTATTCGATTGGATGACAGTTCTACTTGGGCACATTTAACGTTGGGGTCCTTAGAGCTAGACTCTCAGAACTTTTTGGCAGCTAAGAAAGCGATGGACAAGGTTGTACAACTATCGCCTTCGATGGCTGCGGCCAAGTTCAATCGCGCATTGGCTAACATAGGATTAGGACAACCTCAAGCAGCCCTAGTTGATCTTGAGTCCTTGGAAGATTCGATTGCCGACAACACACGAATCTTGTTTGTTCGCGAGATGGTTTACCGTCAACTGGGACAGAATGAAAAATCCGATCGCGATCGAATTCGAGGTCTTGAGCTTCAACCATCGGATGGACTTTCTTGGAACGCTCGCGGTGAAGCGAAACTTAGCCTCAGTCCACCCGACTTCAACGGAGCTTTGGATGACTTCAAAATGGCCACCAAAGTTTCACCCAACCTGCGCAATTCCTATCAAAACATGGCCACCGTTTTGAGTGAATACCTTAAAAAGCCACAGGCTGCGATTGTGGCTTTGGACAATGCCATCCAGTGCGACCCACAATACGCATTAGCCTGGTCTGGCCATGGAGTCATCAAGGCTCGCCTTGGTAATGCCGCCGAAGCGATCGAAGATGTTTCTAAAGCCTTGGAGCTGGAACGATCCGCCATGATCTGTTATCAGGCGGCTAGTGCTTATGCAATAATTCGACGTGATGATGCAGATGAAAAGATTGCACTAAGATTGCTCCGCGAAACTTTGTCCAAAGAGCCGACTCTGGCAGAATTGATGCCGGATGACGCGGACTTAAATGGAATTAAGGATCGAAAAACACTCCAGCAGATTATTGCTGCGGCCCGAATGCTCAAGTAACTCTGCTGCCCAAAACCTGGAAAACCGTCTGATGAAACCAACTAGAAAACCAACACGTAAGCTTAGTCGAGGCATTGAGCAACTTGAACCACGCATGGTTCAAGCACAGTTCGGAGTCGCCTGGAACGATGCCATGCATTTGACCATGAGCTTTGTGCCTGACCAAACCGCTATCGCCGATTTACGCAGCGACTTGGTAGCCGCTTTGGACGCACAAATGCCACGAGCAACTTGGGAAAAAGCCATTTTTCAGGCCGCTCAAAGTTGGATGCAAGTTGCAAATGTGAACGTTGGACTTTCAACCGACTCGGGCTTGGCATTTGGCATCCGAGGTTCAACGCAGGGTGATAGTCGATTCGGCGATATTCGTATCGGCGGATATAGGATGGATAACTCTGTCATGGCAGTGTCGGTCCCACCAGGGACTGCCGCGGGAACTTTTGCTGGCGATATCTTTATCAACACTGCAGCGCAGTTCACTCCAGCCAGCCTCCGAGCAACTCTGCTACACGAATTCGGTCATGCGTTGGGCTTAGAGCACAGCACAGATCCACTTTCGGTGATGTTTTCGCACCTGAACAATCGTACTCAACTTGCCACCAGCGACATAGCTGCAATTGAGCACTTTACGGCGCTAGGACGACCTTAACGAGTTGAAAAAGTCGAACAACACCTTGGCTGATGGAACGCGCATCAAGTACTCGCAGGTTTCGTGGCATAACGGATCGACTCCATTGGTCGTGTGGGGAGACCTAACTACTGCCACGGATGTAGACTACTTCTATGTGCCGGCGCTCGCCGGTTATACGGGCCCAATGTCCATTCGACTTCAAACCGATGGCATCAGCCAAGTCACTCCGAAAATGACCATTACAGACGGTGCGGGAAGGCCGCTGGGGCAAGTAACCAGTTCATCTAGTTCATCGGATAGCGTTTCAATTACACTGCCGAAGGTTGTACCCGATCGACGTTACTACCTTCGAGTAGAATCTCAAGCCGGATCGAACTATCGGGTAGGTCGTTATGCCATCTCAGTCACATTCGACGGCCTGCTACAACCGACGGCCACCCCTTTGCAATCTGTGATGAGAGGCCCCTACGAGTATCTAGCGCCTGAAAAGATCGACCAGCTCTTCAAGAATCCAGATAGCCTTCTTTTCGATGACGACCTACATACCAACGATACCGAACTTGGAGCAATCACGCTAAAGCCACTTGCGGGTCAAACCGAAAAACACTTGAGCATTCAAGGTGCGTTGTCCGACTCAACCGATGTAGATTTTTATCGAGTTAAGACACCTGCAACTGGCAGCAGTTGGGTGATTACTTTATCCGCAATATCGACAGGAACTAATCCAGTTCAACCTCGGATCATCGTCGAAGACGCGAACTCAGTGCCGCTGCCTGTAGAGATTATCTCCAATGGCAACGGGACCTTTTCCATACAGGCTCAAGGCCTAGCACCCAATCGCTCTTTCTTCATCAAAGTGTTTTCACCTAGTCGACAGGTTGGAAACTACACTTTGTTTGCAGATTTTGGAACTAAGCTGGCCGAGCTAAACACCTTTATCAGCAGCCAAACAACCAGCTCAGCACCAACCGTGAGTGGCAAGCTGTTCGTCGCTCAACCTCAACTGTTCAACTTTGCTTTGGCCGCAGAAGGTACGACAGGAACAGTAACCATGACGATCAGAAATTCACTCGGAACAGTTGTCGAGACATTAACGGCTCGAGCTGGGGATGTAAGCACAAGCATTAGTCGCCTGATTCCACCCGGAGAGTACCAATTCAGCTTCTCGTCTACCGTTCCTCAGCGATTTACTTTGCGAGGTAGCAAACTGTCAGATCCAGTTGGACCTGTGATCGACAGTACCAAACTGAAATCGCAGTACGTTTCACCGACTGATCCAAATACTTATGTCTATCCAGATGGAACCGTCAGCTCCCTGTCGTACTTTTGGCTCGTTGTAGCGCTCGGCTGATAGGTCATCGATAGGCAATCCCGCTGGCTTGCCCCAGCAAAGACCTGCGGCTTCTAACATAGCCTGCCTCCCAGCTCCGCTAGGCTTGTCCCGGGCTTGTCCCAGTGGACCGTAAGCTCGGTTCCTAAGACTGCGAGTGCTAGGCACAGAACCTGACAATCTAGTCGGTTTGCATACCGTCATGGCTAGTGGGTAGTTTCCATGGCAGAACTTCTCTTAGTCGACCTAGATTGAAAATTCGCTAGCAATGTTTGGTAAGCAGTAGCTTAACGGGTTTGCAGCTATCTCCTTCACAGCGCAAATTGCATCAATTCTTGATTAATTCTGCGTCGATTATCACAGTGATTCGACCGAATAGAAGATCATGTCTTTGGTGAAGTCATGCAAAAACTCGCGCTTTTCAAAACGTTACTAGTCGTGGCAGTGATCGCGATCTGTAGCATGCGTGCTGCGGCTCAAACGATGTACGTGCAGTCTGCAGATGCAATTTCGGGCCTGCAATCGAATGGCAACAACGATTTAGGCTCTCAAGTTAAATCAGACGGCCTAGGCTCACCAGAATCTGCATTAATGGAAGAACATTATGTTTCGCAACCATTGAACAACTGGCAGGGAGACGCTAACGCTAAACCTGTTGACGACAAGGCAGAAAAACGCCTGAAGGATATTGAGAAACGATTAGACGAATTCGATGCGGCCAAAAAGAAGTTTCCATCCGTCACTGTAAATGGAGTATTTCAAGCAGACTCGGTTTGGTTCAACCAACCTGCTAGCTCGCGAAGTCAATATGGATTGATTGAAGATGGAGCTGCGTTTCGACGAGCTCGACTATCAGCCAAAGGTTCCGTTACGGACTCGACCAACTATTTCATGCAGATGGACTTTGGTTTTTTTGGTCGCCCTACCTTTACTGACGTTTGGGTGGAACAAACGAAGATACCTTACCTGGGTACTGTGCGAGTCGGCCAGTGGAAACAACCATTCTCGTTAGAAGTTGTCAGTAGCTTCCGCTACACAACATTCATGGAGCGTTCTCTGTTGTTTCAATCCTTCACACCCTTCCGTCATATTGGAGTTGGCTTCTACAACAACGCCGATGATCTGAATTCTACTTGGGCTATGTCCTATTTCCGAACTGGTCAGGACCAGTTCGGTAATTCGCTAAGCACAGACGGTGGACATGGCATGGCTGCTAGGCTGACGCGCTTAGCTTGGTGGTGTGATAACGGCAGCAACTATCTGCATCTCGGCAGTGGCTACTTTTTAAACAGCCCTCCGCGCGATCGAGCAAGGTTTAGAACGATTCCAGAGATCTTTGTTGGCGAATTTGCTCCTGGTGGTGTAGGAACCAGCGGTCAGGCAGTTCCAGGTGTTTTCAATGGCACTCCATTTTTTGCGGACACCGGCGTAATTCAAAACGTCAATGCAATTTCGACATACGGGCTAGAAGCACTATGGGTCAAAGGTCCGCTATCCTGGCAAAGCGAAGCCATGGCGGCACAAGTCAATCAAACGGGCGTACGCGACTCGATCTTGGGCGGCATGTACAGCCAAGTGGGCTACTTTCTGACCGGCGAACATCGGCCCTATGACCGTAAGGCTGGAGCGATCGACCGCGTGATGCCGCGCGCCAACTTCAAACCTGGAAGCGGAGGATTGGGGGCATGGGAAGTCGCGGGACGTTGGTCCTACGTGGATCTAAATGCCCCAACTTTCGCTACGGCTGGCAACCCTGCAGCAAGCGGTGCAGGAGGCATTATGCAGAATTTAACTGCGGGACTGAACTGGTTCATCAATCCCTACGTCCGCTGGGAGTTCAACTACATTCATAGCTGGGTTAACGGTCACGCAATCGATCAAGCCACCCACCAATTCGACTTTACACGAACAGCTAAGAGCGAAACCAACATCTTCGGAACTCGCGTACAGTTAGATTTCTAAGAGTTTGCGGCAGTTGGGGTCGAAAATTTTTCTGATTTTCCTGGCGGACGAAGCTTTCGTTCGCGGCTTCTCTGATTGAGTCCAACATCGGATGCGTCTTTCAGGCAGGGATTATCGTGCGAAATCTAAAAAATCATCGTAGACTTGTATCTGAACAACTAGAAGGCCGAAGCATGATGGCTGGCGACTTGAGCCACAATTTTCTTGAGCCTAACGATGTCAACGACGATGACCGAGTCTCACCTGTAGATGCTCTGCTGGTCATTAATACGCTCAACGATATTCGCGGCGGCAACTCAAATTCGACCAATTCGTCGCATTTCGAAGATGTCAACGATGACTCTATTGTCTCGCCTTCGGACGCTTTACTGATCATCAACCAACTGACAGTCAATCAGACTCAGTCCAGCAACGGAAGCTCGTCCACCACGTCACAGATCGAAGCTCGTATGCAGTCAGCCAGCTCTAGTGCCGCTGCCAAAATCGAATTTGAGCAATCGGGAAACGAAATGGAGTTGTCGATTAAGCTTCGTGACGGCGCTCCATCAACTACATATCCGGTACATCTAAACGACTTCGCTTTAGGCGAATTGATTACCGACGCCAGGGGCCGTGGAATGCTGAAGTTCGCCTCCGGAGACGACAGTGACCATTCCGCCACTTGGCCCGCTAATATGCCCACACTTACTGTCGATACAGAACTGATTATTGGCGATATTGTACGAGCCAAACTGTCAGGTGCATCGGTTGATGACAGCTCCAACAGCAATGGTGGCTCTGAATCTGGCTCTGGCGACGACTCGGACGATTCGTCAGATTCCAACGATGATAACTCAAGCGATGACAATTCCAGCGATGACTCCAACGACAGCTCATCCGATCAACAGTCCGGCAATTGGATCGCTGCGATAGCCAATGTAGGTTCGTTAGTTCGCAAGGCGGAGTTCGAGACCGAAACAGAAGATGGCGTAACCAAAAGTAAGCTTGAAGTCGAAATTGAAGGTGCTCAGCCTAACGCAACTTTCGCGGTCAGCCTCGCGGGTGTCGATTTAGGTGAAGTTCAAACCAATTCTCGCGGCAAAGCCAAAGTAGTCTGGTCATCTGAAACTCAATCAGATCAGACTCTGCCCACAGATTTGCCTACGATCGGCGAGGGCACGCTAATCACAATCGGTGATGCACAAACCAGTTTCCATGCAGCCTAGTTCTAAGCTGCATGAACCCTGTGAATTTTACAATCCAACTTCGGCAGTTCGAACTACGGCTGAATCTTGATTTCGATCGAGCCGTTGGAGGTGTCTAGAATTGATTTGGTCTCGCCACTTCCCATCACGACCTCGCCACTGGACTTGCTGAGGTTGCTTTTAGCGGCAATTTTTCCTGGGTCATCAAGTTTGACAGATGCATTCGACGTGTCAGCCTTGATCAAGCCAGCGAAGTCCTTGGGAACAGTAAATGAAATAGACGCGTTGCTCGTCTTGATCACTGCGGGCCCCTGTTGCCCCTCCAACAAAGTAACGTCAATTTTGCCATTCGACGAATCGGCATCAATCTTGCCACCAACATCGGTGACCTTGATAGCGCCGTTGGATGTATCTAATTTGACATTGCCCGATACGCGAGTGACACTGATGCTGCCATTAGATGTATCAACTTGAACCGAACCATTGACCGCAGCCTTAGAGGCGTCTAAGTCGACAGCGCCATTGCTTGTTTCTAGCTTTGCCGAATCAAGTGCGGGGACTCGGACAACTAGACTTGCTCCTTCGCCATTGCCGCGAGAGTTCGGAAACTGGACCGACACTTTCCATTGATTGTCGCCAGTTGAAGTCACAACTAACTCTGTTTTTTCCAAACGCTGATCCGCCTCGACCTGTGTGTTGCCACGACAAACGATTTCAGCCTCCACCTGCATCTCGTCCAACTCCGGTTCGCAAACCACCTTCACGCTGCCGTTGTGAGCTTCAACTGAAAGTCCAATAGGAGTCTTGCCCGTTGCGCCAGAAGCTTTTTTGGTAGCGGTGGCTTTGAACCCAGGGATATTGCAACCAGCACATAACAAGATTGTGGTTAGTGCAAATCCAGTCAGATGAAGTGAAATTTTTTGACTCATATTTGTTTCCTCTTTCGCAAGACAATTTAACAGCTTCGTATTCGCCGTGCCATTAGCAATCTTGAATTAACTAAGCAATAATCGTTGGTAGGCGGAGCTGATAGACAGTATGGCAGAAATAGAACTAGTGGAGATAGTTCTTTCGAAGCTGGAGTAGATGCGACAAAATGGGCTTTGCTTTGCCTTGCTGATTCCACAATCCGCTCGCCTCAGTTGAAGTTGGGAATTGATCGGTCAATTGATCCCAGATGATGGCGTGAATCGATGGTTTGGAAACTAACAAACTTACAATTGCTTCTGCCGGCACAATTCCAGAGTTTATCTCGCCGTTAGATGGAAGACCGTTGGCCCAGTCCGCGACGCGGTTGGTGGTTCCCGATCCTGCCTGCGAGGGCGAGGATAGCTGGACCATCAACGGCAAACCCAACATCGACCAACGATCAATTAGCCGATTCAGTTCAAGTAAATCTCTGGGGAATGAACCGCCCGGCCATTGATCCAAAGCCAATTCCAAACAGATGCCACTAAGTCCTAGTTCTGCACGAATAAGAGCATCCGCAAAATGCAAAGGCGAGATCCCTTGTTCATTGTCTCGCAGATACTCGCTCCATGGTTGATCGATCGACAGAAGGACTGGCGTTCTACTATCAGCTCGTCGAACCGTTTCGATCATCGAAACCGCCAGGCGCAATACTTGCTCATCGGTCCATTTCAATTTGTTTGGCGAGTTCAATCCAGCAGCACAATTCCAAATGTGAACTCGACCTCGATATCTCTCTACTACGGTTTCAGCATGCTCACAGGCAGATCGTAGAATATTGTCGTAATCGTCGTCCAGCAGAATCATCCATTTTGGAAGCCGACCAGGTCGAAAATCTACCATCGGACCAATGCATACTTTAGATTGCGTTTGCGATGCCCAATCCGCTTGAACATCGAAAGTCGCAAAATTTGCTTTGCCGTTGGATTCTTCAACCTGCCCCAAGTCCGGCTTGATATTGACCAAGTTGAAGGTCTTCTGCAAACCTTCAGAGATACTTGCTAGAGGCATGTCAGGAGGCAGAGTAACTCCTAACAAAGTCGTCAAACGTCCTTCGCTTTGTTTTCGAGAATCAAGGGCCTGTTGAGCAAATGCTTCGCACAGGACCGTCGAAGCCTGTACGGCAGCATCGATTGACTGCTGAGCCAATTGATCCTGTTGCTGGGAATTTTGGCTGGTCACACAACGCAAGAACGATTTGGTGCTCAGCTCGGCTAAGGGAAAAAAGTTGTCGGGCAGCTTCATACCCATCCGTTGCCACTCAGCAGTTTGAGTCTTCAAGCGACTCAGAGTGCCACGAGCCAATTCCACGACCAGTACGTACGACTCTTCGCGTAGCCTAAGGCTGGTGGTGGATAAGCAAAGATTGCCGTGAGTTCGAGTTGGCCAGACGATATTTAGCTTGCCTGACTCGTCAAGTTCGCGGCTGATGATAAACTGATCCTCCCGAATTTGGTGGCGGCAAAGCCATGGAATTCCCTCCATGCCAGTAATGTAGGCTGTCTGCCAAACTTTCGCGTCGACCTTTTGGGGGTCGGTTACCTTGAATCGCAGATTGCCCATTCTACAGACAGTTTTCCATGGATTTTGTTTACCAACCTTCAAGCTTTAACGCGAGGCTCGGTCAGTCCCCTGGGATGTTTGGAGTAAACTCTCGATTCCCCCATTATCATCGGTTCCAGCATGTTTGCCTAACCCGATTTTCCGGTTGGAATCTAGCCGAGGGATTTTTACCCTACTTCGACAACGGTACTTTGCTACCGCCCAGCCGTTTTGAGGTGTGCGAATCTAACGCAAGACCAGTTTCTGTTCAATCGAAGGATAGGCCTTCTAGATGAGTTTCGACTTCAAAACCTCGGTATTGACCACCAACCTCAACTTTCCCAAGCGGCAGGGCAAAGTTCGTGATGTATATGATATCGGCGACCGATTGCTGATTGTAAGTAGCGACAGAATCAGCGCCTTCGATTGGGTTCTACCGGTTGGAATTCCCGGCAAAGGGATCGTGCTTAACCAATTGAGTCGATTTTGGTTTCAGCACCTCAAAGTGGATCACCACCTGATTAGCACCGAAGTACCTCTAGATCTTCCCCTTGACCAAGCTCAGCGAGCACAATTGCTTGGCCGAACCATGATTACGCGTAAAGCTCAGGTAATCCCTTTCGAGTGTCGTCCGAGGCTATCTGGAAGGTTCTGGCTGGCGTGAATATCAACAATCGGGAACCGTCTGCGGAATAAAACTTCCGACAGGCCTAAAACAGTGTGACCGCTTGCCTGAACCGATATTTACTCCAGCCACCAAAGCTGAAACGGGGCACGATGAAAATGTTTCATTCGAGGTGATGGCTAATAGCCTTGGTTTAGATTTGGCTCAACAGCTTCACGAGCTGAGCTTGTCGG
Organism: Pirellulales bacterium; assembly: GCA_046349795.1. Taxonomy (GTDB): domain Bacteria; phylum Planctomycetota; class Planctomycetia; order Pirellulales; family Pirellulaceae; genus Aureliella. The sequence goes on from JAXMBP010000043.1 coordinate 54,695, forward strand.
TTTACTTGCAAGGCAGTCAACATGCAGAGTCCAAAGGTATCATCATTGCCGATACCAAGTTCGAGTGGGGATGGTGTGAAGACAAAGTAATCCTCATCGACGAAGTCTTAACACCAGACAGCTCAAGATTTTGGCCTCGAACCCAGTATCAACCGGGCAAGAGCCAGCCATCCTTCGACAAACAGTTCGTACGTGAGTGGCTAATGGCCTCCACTTGGGATCGCGAATCACCGCCGCCTGCTTTACCCGAAGATGTGATTGCGCAAACTCAACAGAAATATCAAAGCGCCTACGAACTGCTGACAGGCCACAATCTGCAAAAGTAGAACGTTTGACGACCTAATTCAGTACCCTCAACGACCAAAATACCAAGACGACTGCCATTGAGTTCACCTACCTCAGACAACGCAAAATCGACGAATCCACCAGCCAATCGCCCCGCCAAACAAGCGGCGTTGAATTTTATTTTTTTCACCATACTGCTTGATGTACTATCGTTAGGATTGTTGATTCCCGTCTTGCCCACGCTGATTGAAAAAGAGTTCGTAGGCGGCGATACAGTTCGAGCTGTTCAGATATCAGGTTGGTTCGGAACAACCTGGGCGCTGATGCAGTTCATCTTTTCGCCCTTGATGGGCTCACTGTCCGACAAGTTTGGTAGACGAAGCGTGATTCTGATTTCATGTTTTGGACTTGGGTTGGATTACATTTTGATGGCTCTATCGCCGAACTTGTGGTGGTTGTTTATTGGTCGAGTCTTGTCGGGCATTACTGCAGCTAGCTTTTCAACCGCCGCAGCCTACGTTGCGGACATAACGCCACCTGAAAAGCGAGCCGCCAGTTATGGCATGTATGTTGGCGCAGCATTCGGCCTAGGATTTGTGCTCGGACCAGCAATTGGTGGCTTGTTAGGTGGAGTCAGCTTACGACTGCCGCTATGGTGTGCTGCAGGCTTAACGCTGCTGAATGGACTGTATGGATACTTCATCTTGCCTGAATCATTGCCACCTGATAGACGGTCAAGTTTTTCTTGGCGGAAGGCTAATCCGCTCGGTTCGCTCAAGTTATTACGCTCACAAAAGGAGCTACTGAATCTGGCTCTGGTGTTCTTAATCTATCAGATCGCCCATCAAGTTTTTCAAAGTGTCTTTGTGCTGTATGGTTCACATCGATATGGCTGGAGTCCGGAAATTGTTGGATTGATACTGACTGCAGTCGGCGTTCTTGCGGTAATCATGCAAGCTTTTGTCGTTCGTCGAACGGCACCAGTGTTAGGTGAGTGGCGGATGGTGATCATTGCATTGATCGCAGGCGGCATCGGATACGCAATTTATGGAATCGCACCCACTGGTGCTGTCTTTTGCATTGCTATTCCGGTGTTCTCACTGGTTGGATACTTTACTCCCGGCCTACAGGCTCTGATGACCCGACGTGTTCCAGCGGACAGCCAAGGTCAATTGCAAGGAGCCAACAGCTCGATCATGGGTATCGCTGGCATGATTGGCCCAGGAGTTTTCTCGGCCGTTTTTTCATGGGCTGTTCGTACTGAATCTACGGTTGGCATGCCTGGAGCACCTTTCTTTGTTGCGGCCGGTTTGCACGTTGTCGCCATTGTGGTCTGCTATGTCGTTTGGCCCAAAAAGGAAGCCCTTCCAGCGTAACGGCGCAAGCCGTACGGTTCCCTTCCCAGTGGCACTCGACGTCAATTGCATGCCTGCGATTTAGCTCTGCTGGCTCATCGCCCCAAACGCTGATACAACCGCTACAAACTGCACATTGCATCAAACCGCCGAGTTCCAATGCCTTGACCATCGAAGCCGTGGGTAAGGTACTAGCGACTGCTCGCGAGCTTGATTAGCCTTTACCAATCAGGCACATCGTCCACTCTTACGGTAAAAGCCGTTGGCGTTAGCTTGGACACAGCTCGAGACTCCCAATGATTTCGTTCCGTTACTTTGCTCTAATCCTGCTCGTCTTGTGCTTGCGAGAGGCGGCGACCGAGGCTAACCAGACTATCAACTGGTTGATGTCATCTATAGTCGTCGCTTCTTTATTGTTTGGCTTCGCGATTCTCGCTAAAGCTGCTGGCCTACGTGCCGTTCAACGGTCAACGATTGATGGCGTTCAGTTTGACTGGCTCGCTCGCGAGTATTTCCATCGAGCCCGTGGACGGCTAGAGTTGCTTTGGTGCATCTTATCGCCACTGGTAATGTTAGTCACCGGTTGGATGAACTGGTCCATTCAGCTTCAGCAATCCGGTTGGTCACAAGCCATACTGCTGGGTCTTTGCTTTGCTCCCACGATTCTTTTTCTAGCCTTCGTCGAACTGACCGGTGCTCAACTTGATCAACTGCGCAACAAGCCAATCAATCAACAGCAGGTGCTTTCGAAGTTGATTCAATCCTGGAAGACTCGACTTCGCCTTGGTGAAGTATCGGGCTTGATTACCTGCCTACTTCCTGTTCTTTTAGTTGCATCTGTATCAGACCTATCTGGCTTTTTCGCTCAGCAATGGGGCTTCGACAAGACGGTATCGGTCACAACCATGTCGGTCGGCTTAGCCCTAGTGTTTGTAGCAATCTTTCCTGCGGTGCTAACAAAATTAACCGGAGGCACAGCGTTACCAAAGCGACTCGCCGAGAGAGTCAATCATCTGCTTGAAACGTGTGGAGTTACCGGAACTTCGTCGCACTTGATTGTTAGCCAAGGTCGTTGGGCTGGCGCGGCTATCGTGGGCTGGGCTCCAGGTTGCCGAAGGCTTTGGCTCGGCGATGGATTGCTCAACACCCTTTCAGCCGAAGAGGTGGACATGGTGGTGCTTCATGAGGCAGCTCATGTGAAGCGACACCATTTCGTTTGGCGATTGTTTCCTGTCATCTGGTCGATCTGTGCAGGCCTGATTGTTTGGTTGGCCGCCAATCAGTTTGGCATGGAGGAAATGCTGGTTACCAAACTCTTTGCAGCAACACTATCCAGTTTTCTACTGCTTTTCGGGCTCGGCAATCTAGCTCGTCGTTGTGAGCTTGACGCAGATCGAACTGCGTGCAATTTGGCAGTCGTTGCCGCACCTTGGGCCGAAGAACTCTCACCAGCCGAAGCTCTTGAATCGGCACTAAACAAACTGTTAGATGGCAATGCCGCTCAAAAGCAAACTTGGCTGCATCCAAGCCTGTCGCAGCGACTAGACAATCTTCGAAAGTGGCATCAAGAGAATCGAAGTTCGCCATTTTTGTCTGTTGACCTTTCCGTAGCTGACAATTCTCAGGCAGTCACACCAGAATTCGGCGCTCAGGTCGCTTCAAACAAGGCTGTAGCCCTAGAAGCTATCTGACGCAGCCATGCAATACGGAGAGCGGTTATCTCCACCCGTTCTGATCGCCTAGACAGCAATACGACCGTAACGAGTTAAGCCGTAAGAATTCTCAGGGTTTCGGCAAACAAAGTACTAGTACAACCAGACCCAGAAAGCAAACAGCGAATAATGCCATTGTTCCATACCGAAATGCATCTTCGAAAGAGGGCCTTGGCTTCGTGCTTACCACTGGCCACAACAACATAGTCAGCATCGTTGCCGTAATGCTTAGGAAGGCAACTAGCAAGAACAAGGCAAGTATCAACTTCACGTTCCACTCTTCATTTCTTTATGGCTGATCTCATTCGGTAGCGGATGTGCTTCGACTACGTCTTGTACTATCCGATATCCTCGGCTTTTTCTGTGACGACCTCAAATTCGGACATCATTTCCTTCGACCAACGTAGATCAATACACCGCCGATTACCATTATCGACGCGCACAGAATTCCCATGTAGACATCCATTTTGGGATTTCGCAACATATTGATCCCGCCCGCAATTAGCCAAGCGCCAATTATTATCGCAACCCAGTTAGGGCGATTACTGTTGCCCTGACCCGCTGCGTCGTTGAAGTTGCTTCGGGTGCTCTCGTAAGGATTCTGATCGATTTGATTCATCGTACTCAACCTGCAAAAGGCAGCTATAGGATGGGCGTAAAACACTGTCTACCCGTCTGTCGAGAAATTCGGTTCATCGACTTGTGCCGTCACCCCATTTCCGTAGTTGACCGAGGGCTTTTTAGAAAGAGTTCATCTTCCATCTCGGGGATCACTGAAATTATGACGAAATGAGTTTACAAAGAAGACTCGTATTACGTGCGAACCATCTACTTCTTTGAACTCCTTGAACTCCCATTCTTTCTTATCCTGGTCATAACACAAGATCAGGCTCTTGTTGGCTCCAATCGCTGGACTCAAACTCATGAAGATATCGAGTGTCCGCTCCTTTATTCGTGGGGATGAGTTTACTCCACCCATAAGCTCTCCAACAGTCTCCGTTTTCCAATGGCATTCCGGTCCTGGCGTCTTTACCAGAAAAACGCCCCTCCTCACAACCTTTGGATCAAAAGACAAGTACCAGTCGTTATAGGCAGAATCTTTCTCTTTGAATTGCAGCGTGATATGATCTGCCGATTCTATTACTCGCGACGGAAACCAAACTCGCTTCCCTGTTATCGCCTGATGTTGAAAGATTACCTGGCCTTGCGAGTCGCGAATTGGCCAACCATTCTGCGGAGGATCGGCCAGCATCTCGAGTTCTCCTTGGCTGTTAACGTTTAGCAGGGAAAAATAGTTAGTCTCCCACCAACTCTTGCCTGTGACTTTGTTCGTCTGAACGAGTGACAATAGCAATAACACCAGTTTTAATGACACGCTGAACTCCTCCTAAAGTGCTAAATGTGATCGAGTCATTTGGACAGGAGCATGATGCGGTGAAAAAAAGTCGACCCACTCTCCCACTCCGTTGCCCGAATTTTACGATTCCGAGTGCCCCACCCAACGAGTAAAGCGTGATATGCGTTCCAGTAATCGAAGGCCTTCGCCAGACTGAGATTGAGGTGACGCAATCATGATTATAGTATGAACAGTCTTGAGATCGATTGAATCAAACGCAATTCCATCTGGAGCCAGTGCCATTGCAGTGAAGCACTGATCAACCCAGTCGACCTTTGCATGTGGAACCGCGAATCCGTTTCCAATTCCGGTTGAGCCCAGATGTTCTCGATGCAGCAGTGCCTCCACAAATCGACTCTGCTGATCGATCGTCCAACTCAGTTCCTCGGAAATCAATCTCGACATCTCGCGAAGTGCGTCATCGCGATTGATTGTTTCAAGACGCGAGATCAACAGATCTGGCACAAATGATTCCTGTCGTCGCGTTACTTCGACGAGGGCCGTAACCCAAAGGAAGCATCCGCACACTGGGCAAACCGAGTCGCTCGGCGGCTTGGATACATTAACTGTGGACGAGTTACCGCATAGGTCGCAATGAACAGGAAAGCCGTCGTCGGTCGATGTAGATGGCATCATGGATTTGGTGAGAATCGCAAATTTCAGTTTCGTTGATGCTACCAAGGGATTGGTGTAGGATCGCTAATTCTAGGGTATTCTATCAAACAACGAGTATGAGCCCATACTGGATACATGGCTATCGCTCGAACTCCAAGTCGAGACCCAAAGTCGATTGTGGGGTGGATCGAAGCAGCTATACGATCTGAAGTCGAAGTTTCAGAACCGCAAATAGGACAAGTCGCGTTCGGACGCTGACACTTCCCTGCAAATTCTCTGGGATCTTCAGAGATTGTCACGCGAACAATTCCCAATGGTTGCTTTGAATCACGCTCAATGATCGCCTCGACTGTAGCCGAGTGCCACACAAGTATTTCACGATGGGGCATGGACGACCACGCGTGATCCCAGTCAATTCGATCCTCTTGCATTTCTTCAATCCATTTCGGGTGGCGTTATATCGCAACCTGTCACCACTTCGTCACCACTTCCAATTACTTGATCCTTTGCGAACTTTGATTGTTCGATAATAGCGGTCCGACGATGCGAAAGTAATACTCGCGATCTGCTTGATTCGACTTTGGCGTGTCCACAACTTCTAGTCGCCAAATTCCGTCTATGATTTCGCGATCTATGCCTTGCACGTTTTCACGAGGGATCGCGGGTAAGTCGAATACGTGTACTGCCCAGTTATCGAAGTATCCTTCAACTATGTCGCCGCACTTTAGCGTTGGCACACTGCTATCAGACAGATACGTTCCACAGTCTGCTAGGGAAAGAATACACTTCTTACACCTAGGACACACGCATGATGAATGATCAACGGGTGTTTGCGAAGAGTTGTCCGCACCGCATCTCCAGCAGGCGCAAAACCGTGACTGCGAGTACGGTATTCGATTCAGGACGACGAAGTCTGCACATTGAATGCAAAAGACTGTTCTTGAATCTCGGTCGGTTGCACTTACAACCCAGCACGCATCGCAGCCTCCGCAACGTAGTTCAAGAAGTGTGCCCATAAGATTGAAGGAATTGCCTAATTGCGTGGCGTCACGGTCCGTCCGGCCTTATATCGCATATGGATTGGTCTTGAGCGATTCATTGTACAGAGAAAGTCGTCGCAAAGTAACGAAAGCGGGAATCCCGAGTATCGGCAAAAAAAGTGTTCCGACAAGAATTGTTACCCACCTAGCTTTTTTGTAATGTTTTGTAAATTGATCGTCAGGTAATCGTCCCATTCGAATCATGGCTATGTTTAGCCAGGCCAACAGCGAGCACCATAGGAGTGGACCAATAGCATCTGGAATTCGAAAGGTCCCTTCCTGTAGCTCCGTCGTAATAACGAAAACAAAAACAACTCCAAGATAGACTAAACCCGCTATCCCCATTCGGCGAAAGTACTTCTGGATCCGTTCCAAATACCAATGTGCGTCGACCGCCTCATTTACATCACGAGTCGTCGAGGTTGGTGGTGCGTAGGGATTCTCAAGGTCCATTGGAGTACTGAAGAGCGAAAGTAACATCGATACACAGGATTGACAGGATTGTTTGGGCGTGAATTCTTAGCCTGCTCCCATGAAAAGATCGCACTTCTTTTTGCAACATAATGCGAGCGTCCCAAGGAGCTGATTGTGGAACTCTACTCGCAGTTCATCTTCGAAGACTTCAATCTGATCAAGCGACTTATGGAGCAATTGAATTTCCGCGTTTGTCAACCAAGAAAAAATTGGACCATCACAATCCAACCTTTTTCCCTTAAGAGGGCGCCCGTAATCTAGATGCTGTAACAACTTAATTGAACGTTTACTAACCACCTGGTTCACATGTTCAATGTAGTCCATCCAAACCCTGGTATGTCGCCAGCCGCCATTGTCAAACGGAAGCTTCAACTTGAGAAACAGTCTGCGTTTTACGGCAATTGGTTCAAGCAGATATAGCCAACTGCCAAGCTCTATTTTCGCCCCCTTGATCAGACTGCGAATACTATCCTCTCCGGATTCTTGTTCATCGCGACCCCAATCGTCCATCTCTTCCAAGTTTACGTTCCCATCATCGTCCATCAAATCCTTGTTGAGTTCTTTGAGCAACGCTCTCTCTAGCTTAGCGTCTTTGCATCCAACGATATCTCGAATCTTTTCGATCGAAGAAACCGCTGAGAACCAAGTTCGAATTGACATAGTTTTTAATCTCCACGTTTAGCTTTCAAGTTCAGCCTCGCAGAAGTTTGTAGTCAGCCATCTGACATTAACCTAGTAGCGACTAGCACCAGTCACAAACGTTCTGGATCAACTCCGCAATGGTTTCAACTGTCTTGATAACGCTAACTATAACTATTTCTACGGCCAGGATCGCGCACCCATTCCGCCTGCCAAATCGGCGAATTCGAAATCCACTGGCCCCATTGGGATTTTGCACACTCAATAGAGCCGAATACTTGCAAAAACCGTTAAACTTGGGGGATTCTGCCTGTAACACTCAAAAAACGGTTCATTCGTTTACTAGAATGTGCTCCCGATCGTTCAAGAAAGCCTTCAACGCGGGAACTACTATGCCTCAGTTAATCCTATCCTTCTTTAAGTGTATCTACCGAGTGGGGCAGTTCATCCTTGGCCGTAAGGCTGGGCCAAGCGCTAGTCGTGACTCACGAAGATTTGAGCAGCTTGAAACGCGAGTCGTGTTCGCTGGCGTCCCACAGTTGCTGTTGGAGCAAGGCTTCATTCCAGATTCCATCGGTGAATACACAGAAGTTGCCGGTACAACTTACTTCGTTGCAGCAACCTTGGAAACGGGGCGTGAACTTTGGAGGCTGGACAATCAAACATCGACAGGTGCCGCCTTAGTTACGGACTTGCGTTCTGGTGTTGCCAGTTCCTCACCCACCAATCTGATCAATTTTGGTGGCGTGTTGTACTTCACAGCCGACGATGGCATTCATGGCAATGAACTTTGGAAGTCCGATGGCACGGCCTCGGGAACCACTCTAGTTCGAGATATCAATCCGACAGTTTACAGTTCGCATCCCATGGAACTAACTGAGCTGGCCGGCTTTCTTTACTTCAGCGCTGACGACGGAGTTAACGGTACCGAGCTGTGGAAGTCAGACGGCACTGCAGAAGGAACTGCGATGGTGGCGAACATACATCCGACAGCAGGGGCATTCCCACAAGAGTTAACGGCGATAAGTGACGAACTGTTATTTTTCAGAGCTGACAACGGTGTCAATGGATTCGAATTATGGAAGTCTGATGGTACGGCTAATGGTACTGAATTGGTGTCTGACATCTATAAAGACGGCGCGGACTTGAGCCTTAGCTCGCAGCCCACCGAACTGACCAATTTCCATGGTTCCTTAATCTTCCTAGCAACCAATGAAGAGGGCCAAGAGCTATGGATCTCCAATGGCACTTCCGATACCACAACCTTAATTGGAGAAATTGTTCCAGGCCCCGACAGTCCACATGCACGCGATTTGACCATGGTTGGCGGACTGCTCTTGTTCACTGCTGAAAACGCGGAATCAGGTAGAGAACTGTGGAAGTCTGATGGCACTCACATGGAGATGGTTACGGAGATAGCACCTTCAGTAGTTGGCTCGAATCCTGAAGACCTCATCAATGTGAATGGAACGCTTTTCTTCACCGCCAATGACGAAGTCCATGGCCGAGAGCTGTGGAAAACCAATGGCCTCGTGGCCGGAACACAACTTGTCAAGGACATTTTTGAAGGTCCCTACTCGTCTTATCCAGAAGCGATAACCAACGTTAATGGCATGCTCTTTTTCGGAGCCTTCAACGAAACCAGCGGATTCGAATTGTGGAAGTCGGACGGATCGGACGAAGGTACGGTATTGCTGAAAGATGTGCTGCCAGGAGTTGACAGCGCTTATCCATACCACTTATATAACGCACAGGGCAAGTTATTTTTTAGTGCGGTTGGCTATGCTGATGTCGAAGTCTGGACCTCCGATGGATCCACAACTGGCACAACCAAAGCGACCTCGGTTGGTTTTAGCTCGGATTTTGGCAGCGAACCCGGCGAGTTTACTGCAGTAGGCGATACGACCTACTTTGTGGCTCAAACGTTGCATAAAGGCACTGAACTGTGGAAGACTGATGGCACTGCCGAGGGCACCGTGCTGGTCAAGGACATCAATCCTTTTCCCAGAGTCTCCTCCAACCCTGAGAATCTTATCAACATCAACGGCGTGTTGTATTTTTCGGCTGACGACGGAGTGCACGGCCCAGAACTTTGGAAGTCCGACGGCACCGACGCGGGCACTGTACTAGTCAAGGATATTCATCCTGATGTTGGTGCCCACATTGCTAACCTCACTATTGCCGACCCGTCAGATAATTTCTTGTTCTACTTTACTGCCGACGAAGGTCAGCATGGGGTCGAGTTGTGGCAGAGCGATGGAACGGCGACAGGCACAGTGATGGTTGAAGATATTTTTGAAGGCCCCGAGGGCTCGCAGCCAAGCG
>JAXMBP010000044.1:0-58656 GCA_046349795.1 Pirellulales bacterium
GTGAACTACCCTTCCTGCCGCGCATCACCGATTTTGGCTTGGCCAAAGCAACTGAATCTGCTCTAGCCCAGACCGCCAGCAGTGCCATGATGGGAACTCCGCTGTACATGGCCCCTGAGCAAGCTAAATCGGAATTCGAAAAGATCAACCCCGCCACAGACGTCTACGCCATTGGCGCCCTGCTCTACGAACTGCTCACCGGCACTCCACCATTTCAAGGTTCGATGACTGAAGTTCTGGATCGAGTACGTCATGAAGAACCCAAGTCGCCGCGCGGCGTGGATGCCTCAATTCCATTGGACTTAGAAACGATCTGCATCAAGTGCTTATCAAAAGTCCAAGCGGACCGATACCAGAATGCTGGCGATCTATTAGACGATCTCAGAGCGTTTCGCGAAGGAAGGCCGATCCGGGGAAGGCGTGTTAGTGGTTTGAAACGCCTAAGCTACTGGCTGCAGCGTCCCAGCATTCGCAAGCGAGTTGGCGTCATGGGATTCCTAACATTGACGTCACTTGCGATTGTTTTGATTGCTCAACAGTATTGGAGAGTTCCTGTTAGCAGCCCAAATGCAATGGATGGAGGCAACGTTCAATCCGCACAGAATCTGCAAATAGCCGATAAGCTACGCAAGGCTCACGGCCTGTTATTGGTGGGAAAATTGCAGGAAGCAATACAACTGATCGAACCACTATCAGATTCTCCGAGTCCTGCAATTCAAAGCTATCCCTGGCGCTTTTTGCGAGCCCGTTTGGCTCGGCAGTCTCACCACTATCTGGGACTGCCCGGAAAGTTGTTATGCGCGACTATGTCTCCAGACTCGCAGTGGATCGTAGCGGGAGATCGACTGGGCAACATTTGCATTTGGAGATTTGGAACGCAACAACCATTCAAGACTTTAAATTACTCGGATAAGGAAGTGTGCGCGATCGCGTTTTCACCGGATGGCAAGATGTTGGCCACAGCAGGACAAGACTCCTTGGTACATCTATGGAGTTGCGAAAACTGGGAGGAGAATCACGTTTTCAAAGAACCAGGCGGCACAAATACCGCAGTTGCCTGGAGCCCCGACAGTAAACAATTGATCTCCGGTAATCGCGGCAAGAGAATTAGCATCTGGAATGTTGAAGATGGTTCGCGGGCAACACGATTGAATTCTGTGGGTGATGTTGTTCGCAACGTAGCTTGGTCGCCGGACGGAAAGTTCGTCGCGGCTAATGTTGCGGACAAGGTCAAAATCTGGAGTACTGATCAGTGGCAACTAGTCAGCGAACGCGGGTTCCGAGATAGCGACGGCGATCCAGAGAGTTTGTACGCGTTGACATTTACTCAAGATTCCGCAACTTTGATGTGCGGCGGAAATTCGAAGTCGATTCATATGCTTGATATGCGACAGCCGGATCGCGAATTACGACCGATCGATACCCGAGACCTTTATACAGTTAGCGAATCACCGGATGGTGAGGTTATCGTAGCAGGACTTTATGCAGGCGGATCTGTACTCTGGTCCAGCAGCACGTTCGCTGAGATTGTGACCTTGGAGGAGTCATTCAGTATTGTCAGAGCCGCCATGATCTCCAACGACAACAAGTTCCTGCTCTCAGCACACGATGACGATAGCAAGGTCACCGTCTGGAATCTGGCGTCCATACTTGGCTACGAAACGGTATCGTCGGGCATTGGATTGCTAGCTCAGCGATACGCTGATGACCGAACAGTATCCCTAAGAACTAGCGAGTCGGATACCTTCGTCTACGACTGGAAGACTTGTGAGCAAATCCAGTTGTCTGGCAAATCTCAGGCAGCAACTTTTAGTCATGACGCAAAACTACTTGCAAGGTCGACAATAGGTGGAATCGAAGTTTTGGACTTAACTACTCGAGATGTGGTTTGCCGTTTTGAATCGCCATCGTACGTTCCAAATGAACTAGCTTTCTCTGGGGATAAGCAACATCTAATTGCACATAGCACGAAAGGTGACTGGACACTTTACGATCTAAGAGCTGCATCAATAACAGCTCTTGGCTTGACAGATAACAACGATTATCCGATTTACGCATTTTCATCGGATGATCGACAAGTTGTCGTCTTGAGGCACCCTCGCGAGAATATGCGGGTTGAAAGGTTCGAATTGCGTTCCACCGCCGATGGTGCTGTAATTCAAGAATTTTTTGGACGAACCGTAGACTCACTAGCCTTTGACCGAGCCGGCTCGCAACTCTTTCTGGCTCAACACTCTGGCATAGCGATTCACGATCTCAAGACGAACCTTACCGACAACAGCCGGTTTCGTCCACGACAGAAGATCGAGAGAATTGCAATCTCACCAGATAATCTGGCAATTGCGGCTTGGGTCAAGAACGAAGGAGTTTTTCTTTGGGACGTCGCGACCGGTGAAGAGCTATTCTGTGTTCTATCAACAACCGAGGTTATCGATCAACTCGAGTGGTCGGGGGAATCTGTCCTGCAATGCAGAGCAAGTCGTGGGGACTCTCAGCGACTTCTGCGATTCAAGTTGGATACGTCACCTTGATACACAACTCGTTGCTGAAAGAAATCTCAAGCAATTCTCAACTGAAAAACCTACATGATCGTTGATTCCTGGCAACCGAGCCATTACGCTGTTGTGCAATGTCTAACCACCAGCAAACTCCAGCAAATTCTGCCGTACGTACCGATCTTCCCGAGCTAATCGCAAAAGCTAGAGCGGGTGATCAAGAATCTATTGGCCGCGTGTTTGAAATGTTGCGGCCATACCTATTGCAAATTGCCAACGAGGAACTTGATCCCAAGCTGCGGCAGAAGGCCGGTGGCTCCGACATTGTTCAACAGACACTACTGGAAGCTGGCCAAGCAATACACGGTTTCGACGGTGATTCTCCAGATGCATTTGTGGCTTGGATTCGCCGAATCCTGCTCAACAATGTCGCCAATCATCGGCGGCACTTCCAGACCGAAATGCGCAACATTGATCGAGAGATTCGCTTGAGCGGCGAAGGATCTTCTGCTGTGAAATTAGATGATGTCGCTTCTGCTGCAGGCAATAGCGGAAATATCCGCAAACAAGAAGAATTAGCATTGGTAGCCAAGGCAATCCAGTTCATAAGCAACGATTATCGACAAGTTATCTTTTTCCGCAACGAAGAGAAGCGATCTTTCCTCGAAATCGGAACGCTAATGAATCGAACGGAAGAGGCAGCCCGTAAGCTTTGGGCTCGGGCCATCGAATCGCTTAAGTTCGAAATCGACAAGCTCGACAATCGCAAATAGCATGACCGATTCCAGTTCTGAGGACGACGAGCTGTTTGCTCAAACGCTGGAGGATTATGCTGAGGCTGTCTCTCGCGGCCAGCATGTCCCCTTTTGGCGACGCCCTCGTAGTCAACAGTTGAGGCAACGTGTTGAAACGGCGTTTCAAGCACTATTGCAACTCGACGATTATTTCAAACTTCGACCGACTCTACTCGAGGCCAACCATCCTAACGGAGTCTTGCCTCAGAGTTTTGAAACCGATTCGGTCACCGTAAGCGATAACTCTTCCACTCAGCTATTCTCAATTATTCAAAATCGAGCTCTAAATCAACTCGATCGTTTTCGAATTGTACGCAAGATTGGTCAGGGTGGATTTGGCGTCGTCTACTTAGCGTTCGATCCAGACTTGAACCGTCAGGTAGCAATCAAGATCCCACGCTTGGAAACGCTGGGCGATGTCGAGCTTCAAACCCGTTTCGCTCAAGAGGCAGAAATATCGGCAGGCCTAGATCACCCTAACATTATGCCCGTTTTCGAAGTGGGGCATACGATCGATGGTGTTTACATCGTCTCACAATTCTGCCCAGGAACTAATCTTGGTCAGTGGTTGAAAGATCCAAAGCACCTTCTCAGCATAGATCAAATTGTCGAGCTAACGATCTGCATGTGCCAAGCTTTGGATCATTGTCACAGCCGAGGCATACTGCATCGGGATATCAAGCCTTCCAACATCATGTTGTTCCCGACAACTTTTGGCAATCTGCCGTTTTGGCCGCGATTGAGCGATTTCGGACTAGCGAAACACTTAGACACTCAGTCTGATTTGACAGCGACCAATGCGATGCTTGGCACTCCTTCGTACATGGCTCCTGAACGACTGTCTGCAACACTCGGAAAAGCCTGCCCAGCGACAGATGTTTACGCACTGGGCGCGCTGCTGTATGTGCTACTGACTGGCAAACTACCTTTCCCTGGCGAGACCGTTCTCGAAACATTGGATTTGATTCGATCCGTACAGCCACAACCTCCCAAAACGTTAAACCCCAAGATACCGAGCGACCTAGAGCTAATTTGCCTGAAGTGCTTAGCCAAAGCGGCGAGTTCTCGTTACGCCTCCGCCAAAGAACTGCTGACCGACCTATTGGCCTATCAAAACGGCAAACCGACACAAGCTCGACTAGAGGCGGAATCATCGCAATATAGATCAGTGCGAAGAAGGCTAAATCAAATCTTGAAAGCTCTCTTGGCCTTCACTTTGATTGGAGCAATTGGATCCATTATTTTGCTCACCACTAAACAAACCCTACCACGAACCGAATCACTTTCTGTAGACTCTGGATCCCAACAAGAGCTTGATCAGCCTGGCGCTCAATTTGGCCAAGATAACTCAGTCTATTTAGCGCAAACAAGCTTGTCTGATCTCCAAAACTTCACTTTAGATATCTGGCTCGAGCCCGGGCCAGTCAAAGGAATGATATGCAACCTTGACGGCTACGTACAAGTCGACAACTCAGGATCAAATCTGATTGGTCCAACTATCGCGATTCCTGTAGGCGAAGACGAGTACATTTATTTGCTCAGCCAAACGCCGCTGCAAATCAATCAGTGGAACCACTTTACGGTTGCCTTTGACTGCCAAACATTTGCAGGCTTTGTCAATGGAGACGAAGTCAAGTTCCAAATCTACCATTATGACGGGAGCAAATCAGTCGAGCTGGATGAGCAGCCAGAACTTCAACTAAAGTCATTTTGGCCCGACCTTGGTGTGATGATTGGAGGAAACTCGCCGACTTCGACGCCAGCAAAGCACTACCCTTTTCATGGATCAATTCGGGAGTTTTCACTCAAGCGCCAAACAACAAAGAAAGGACTTTTTAGCAGAACGAATTCAGCTACGACAGATGGTAACTCTATACTTCACTACCGATTTAGTCCACGGAAAGAGAGGGTCGTAACGGATCTTGCCAAGCGTGCTGATGCTGTGCTGACCAAGTTTGTCGAATGAACACAAAGTTGATGAAGTCAGTATCCCACCCCATATGGTCAGAATTACAGCGGCCCCCTTTCGATAAGCGATTGCCAAAACTGGAGTTGAGGTTCAAATTCATTTTGCTTCAGTACTTCGACAACGCTCCTAGCCAATTGATCAAAACTGGAACGAAAGGTTGTTAGATACCCGTTCCTAAGTTCAACGACCCTTTGAATCCGATCTAATGCCCGAACTCCTTCGTCTGTCTGTCCAAGTCGAATTTGTGCCAGTCCCCGCCACACTTGCGATTGGCAGACTCCGAAATTATCCTCTTCAAAGTTTGAAAAAACTTTCTCGGCCTTCAAAAACCATTCTGCAGATTGCGAATATTTTTCTCGGCGATACAAGCACTCCCCAAGCACCTGATAGTCTCTTGCTAACTGAATATGTGCCGAAGGAAGATGAATTTCCGACTTTTTGATCGATTCTCTTATGACTGACTCCGCTTGATCTACTCTTCCAGTGTCAAGATAGATGCGAGCCCGCAATCGATAGCAATAGTCCAACTCCTCTGTATAGACAAGCATCGTAGGATGCAAGCGTTCTAAGTGTGACAGACGCTCAATAGCAGAGGACAGTAAGGATTCGGTCGAATCAACGTCTCTTTTTCGCATAGCCGATTGGGCCCGTCGAACTAAGCCTATCGCCCCGTTCTGATCACCCGGATCAAGCTCCAGATTGCCATTTTGAGCCGAGTGGATTTGCCTTGGGTGCAGCAGCCGAAGCTTTCCACTTTGTGTTCCAATAAGCAATTTGGATCCGTCAAGGTTGAAGGTTGCTGCGACGACTGGGGAGTCGAAGTTATTGAGTGTGATTCGCTCCTGGCCTGATGAAACATCCCAAAGACGAACCGTCTTGTCGGCTGACGCAGACGCGAGGGTGCTGCTATCTGGATTGAAAGACAATCCTAGAATAGTTTGAGAATGCCCAGTCATCGTGGTTACTAAACTCCAGTCGATGGTATTCCAGATTCGAATCACTCCTTCGGTCGTACCTGTCGCAAGGAGCTTCCCATCAAGACTGAATGCAACGCTGTTGATCCCAATGATGCGATCTTCATCTTGGTTGAACACAAAAATCGGCTGTGCAGTTCCGCGATCACAGATGGCAGTAGTCCAATGAAGATATCCGAGGGCGTAGTGTTTTCCATCGGCAGAGAATTGAACATCCAGCACACCAGTGGATTGACTCGTAACGCTTGGAGTTATCAGTGAAGTTTCGTTTTGTAAGTTAACTAACTTGACTTCGTTGGATTGTGAATTTGCCAACAAGGCCGACGAGCCATTTGACGAGAGAGCCATTTGATCAAATTTCTGCGTAACAGAAATTGTTCCTATCGACTCAATTCTTTCGGAATCAAAAACATTGATCACATCTTGATCCTGTATGGCGAAGAATCTTCCATCAGTTGACACACAAGCTGTCTTGCTCGGCCAGGTCGCAATACAGATGTTTTTTTCTAGACTCTTGTCGAACTGCCATAGGCGAGTTTCTCCGTTTGCAACCGTGAGAACTCTATCGTTATCAAGCATCTTCGCAGTACGAATACCTCCAAAATGAAGAAATTCTGATTCGGCAGGTATCGGCTGTGAACGGTTCCAAATATGAATGCTACCATCGGACGTTGCCGAGATGACCTGTCTGTCGTTTTCGCAGAAAATAGCTTTCGACACTGCTTGTGGGTGTGGATAGCTTTCGCAGATTGTACCTTGCTTAGCATCAATAACCTGTACTAGTCGATCTTCACCTGCGACGAGTAGTTGTGAATCATCCTTAGAGAAAGAGACTTGCCCTTTGGGGCTGCTCGATGTTGCAATCGTTTTCAGAAGAGTGCCTTCTTTTGCGTTCCATAAGCTTACTTCCCTGGCTGCTGAGGCTAGCACTGTTCCATCAGAATTGAAAGCAAGTGAGTTGATCTGGTCCTTAGCAGCCTGAATGTAATACGCGTAATGAAACCCATCTTCAGACTGATTCCACATAGTGATTCCGCCAAAAATGTCTCCTGTTGCAATCTGCCGATTTGATGACCAGGCTACTGCTCGAATAAGGCCTTGAACACGAGGTACAGTGTCTATTTGCTGGCCAGTTTCAATATTGAAAAACTTGAGTCCATCAAATCCAACGTGAGCAATCCATTTCCCATCTGGCGAACGGGCCAGCCCACGAATGCTATCATGCTTGCCCGATTTTTCTCTTAGGTTGGTTCCGGACTTGGCATCCCAGAACTGTATCGCATCAGGATTGGTTGCCGAGCCACCTGAAATTAAGGTATTGCGGTCTGGAGCAAGAACCATGCACCACATGTTTCCAGAACCAATTTTCGCCCGAGCAGTACTATCACCAGCTTGATCCAGACACCAACGATCAATGCCATTCCAGCCACAGACAAAAAGTACTCGTTGAGTCAAACTTGAATCAACAGCCTCGTCCGGCAACTCGTCGCGTTCGATAACCTGTAGACCAAAAACCTGTCCGGTACCTGTTTCGAAACGGTTTAGCAGGTTTTTGTTGCACGCCGTCCACAAATAATACCACTCGAAATCGCGCAGGTCCTCTTGATCGTAGCGAGGCCGAAGCTCTTCAAGTAATAGGATCGCTCGAGCCAAATCACCATCCTGCCACGCCGTACAAGCCAGGTTGATACGAGCAGCATAAGCTTGTCGCTGTGCAATTCGGCGCATTTGTTCGCTGGCATTGCGCAAATTTGATTCAGCCAACTGTGCAGCTACCGCAACTTCCTTGGCGTTTGCAGCAGATCGTTCGGCCAGCACGGCCCGATCTCGCTCGATCCTGGAAATTTCTGCTTGATTTCGAAAATCAGCTTCCGCTCGCCAAGCACGAATGGTTTGCGCTACACTAATCATCAAACCTAGACTGGTGGTGATCGATATGGCCAGCAGAGGGTAGACGATTCTGCGATAACGATACACCGCTTTCTTCAGTAGATAGATCCGACTCGGTGGACGAGCTTCAACAAGATCGCCCTGCAGAAATCTTTGCAAGTCTGCGATCAACGATTCCACCGATGCATACCTGCGCGAACGCTCTTTTTCTAAGCACTTCATTACGATCCAATCCAGCTCTTGCTGAATCTTCTTTGCGATCGATTTGGTGCCTGATGTGTCGTCTGTTGCTTTCCGCTGACGGTTGAGAATGCATTGACTGGGACGAGTTGCTTCTCTTTCTCGAATTATCTCCAGAATCTCTTCATAGGTCGAGTTTGCCTGTATAGCGTCTTGAAGTGGCGTGGTACCCGTCAGCAACTCGTAACATAGCGTACCCAATGAAAAGATATCTGCGCGAATATCGATATCTTGCTGACCACGAACTGTTTGCTCTGGGCTCATGTACTCAAGAGTACCTACGATCTGATCCAGTCGCGTAGCTATGAGGTCACTCTGGGTAATTGGTTGGGAGCAATTGTTGTTGGCGATTTTTGCTACACCAAAGTCAATGATCTTTGGTACGGCAAGGCCATCGATCGTTGACACCAGGATATTAGATGGTTTCAAGTCTCGATGAATAATACCTTTCTGATGAGCATGCTGAACCGCTTTGCAAACTTCGAGGAAAATCTTCAAAGTTGAATTGAGTTCCAAGTGATGATCGCGACAGTACTCGTGGATGGGCACGCCTTCGATCAACTCCATTACAAAATAGGGCTGGTCATCGACCGTTCCACCGTCAAGAACTTTGGCAATGTTTGGATGATCCATGAGCGCGAGAGTCTGACGTTCAAGCTCGAATCGCGCCAGTAGGTCTGCCGATTGACTGTGCTGCCGAATGAGCTTTATGGCTACGTGGCGCCTAAAAGGCGATTCCTGAATGGCCTCGTAGACGTCCCCCATGCCACCGCATCCGAGTATTCGAATGAGTCTGTAACAGCCGATCGAGGTGCCAGATCGATCAGTCGATTGAATCAATTTCGATGAAAAGTCCGATAAGGGCGTTTCCAAGAATGTCCCTAAGTTCTGGTTTGCAGCCAGCAAAGCCGCGATGCGAATTCGTAGTACTGCATCACCTTGGCAAACGACGTCCAAAACGTGCGCGTCCTCTGCATTACACTGTAGTGCCTTGAGGAATATCTCGCGTTCAGTCATTCAATTAACCTTTGCAGGGAAGCTTACACAAACCAACTCTAAGTGCGTCAACGAGCCGAAACTCCTGCAGACAATTTGTCGGCGACTTACCTAAATTGAATCCAAACGATCTTTTAGCCAAGCTCGAGCATAAGCCCAAAGTTCATACGCACTTCGCTCGCTGATCGCCAGAGTCTCAGCCGCATCAACCATGCTAAGCCCAGCAAAGAACCTCAGTTGTACTAATTGAGCCCCTTCCGGATCAGTCTTGGCAAACTCGTCCAAAGCTTCGTGCAAAGCTAGAATTTCTTCGTCGGGCAGATCGGTCTTGATCTCAGTTTCCTGCAGTCGTAGTGGCTTTGCCCCACCACCTCGCTTCATTGACAGTCTTTTGCGTGACTGCTCGATCAGAATTCGCCTCATGGCAATGGATGCTGCAGCAAAGAAATGTCGTCTGCTATTCCATTGCTGCTGCTTGCCGAACAACTTCATGTAAGCTTCGTGAACCAAGGCTGTCGTTTGCAACGACTGTTGACTGTTCTCCTGTACCAGATGGTTGGCGGCCACGGCTCGAAGTTGATCGTAAATAATCTCAAGCAGAACATTGGCGGATTGTTGATCGCCATTTTCGATTTCGCGAAGTAATTGAGTGATTCCCAGGAATTCAGGCACTGGTCAATGTCCTTAAGTTACCTTCACAAGCCTTCGAATTAGAGCATTTTGTGCCAAGGTAGTCCCCTCGAACATGGTAACTACTACGTGGCGCGGCGAGTGAGTTTCGGCAATAAACACAGTCCTAAATCACAATTTTTTGGTCCAATCTGCTCCTTCGCTGGGATTTTTTGCGATTTTCCTGCAGGTTTTGGGGGCTAGTTGCGCACTTAGTAGGCGAAGTGAAAATGCCATTCGAAAGCCTAAAGATGCACACCAATCGCAACCGCGCCTCCGAATTTCGGAGATCGCTCCGAGTCGAAGAACTTGAAGATCGACGCCTCATGACATTCTCCTCGTGGCGCAATCCTGTGGACGCGTTGGATGTCAACAAGGATCTATCCATTACGCCTTCTGATGCTCTTCGAGTCATTAACGTCCTGAATGATTCGACTTTCGATCGCGCTCTCCACGCAGACCGTCCCGTTGGATCACCCTTCGTTGACGCCAACGGAGACCATCGAGTTTCGCCTTCGGATGCTCTGGTCATCATCAACCAACTGAACTCGAAGACGCGGCATGGAGGCTTTCGTGAGCTATCCAATCTTGCCTTCGCCACCGAAAGCGACGTCGGCATCGAGTTAACGCACTCAGAAGGAACGCGCACCTATCATGTTCAACTAAAGACCGGCTTCTCTGGCGTAGATGACCGCCTGAACGTCTATTTGATCGACCCAACGAACCCAGCAAATACCCTTCTTAACTCTGGAATTGCGGGCTCTGCGATCTTCTCAATCACAGCCTCCGATGCGCAAGTTGTGCCCGGAATAACTTACTGGGATGGCTCGATACTGACGCTCGATCTTTCAGCAATTACTGTTGACGATGGTATCTTGAGGTTCCAATTGTTGAGCCCCAGTGCCGCGTCAAATTCAACGATCGATATTCAACCTTTGGACAATCAGGTCGACACAGCATCGCAGCCCGGTCCAGGCTTCGCAGATGAGGTACAGAGCGTTTCGGCTGGAGCGGTCATCGATCTCAACTCGCTCTCGAACAATTCGCAAATTACAGCCTTGATGGATCGATTTGGCTATCTTTCAACCAGTGGTGACTATGAAGTTCGAATTCGCTTGCTGAATCAAGGTCCGGCCGTGGGTCGAACGATAGCCGTTTTATTCCCAGGGCTTCCTGCAGATGTTACGTTGACCAATGCAACAGGTCTATTCGCTGGAGTACCCTACATCAACTTTTCACCGGCCACACACAATGGCGGCCTAGCTTCTGGCGAAATCAGCAACTCGATTGTTGCTCATTTTTCAAATCCCCATGGCACTAGATTCAAACTCACGCCAACAGTCAAGAGTTCCTCGAATCATGCTCCCACCATGTCGGCGATCGCTCCGGTGACAGTCTTTCCAGGTGGAGTTGTATCGATCCAATTACCCGCACAAGACATTGATGGCGATTCGTTATCCTTTCGATTGCAAAGCAGTTCTGCACTACCCACAGGCAGTCTGTCTGCAGATGGCGTATTGGAATTTCAACCGTCGATCGATCAGATCGGCGACTACTCCATGATTGTTTCGGCAAGCGATGGAGCTTTATCAACCAGCGAAACAGTGCTGCTTTCGGTGCGAGCAGATACTGTAACCACCACTCGCATATCCGGATCAGTTTTGCAAGTTGACGGAACCCCGTTGGTTAACACTCAGGTTGAGGTCGCAGGAGTTCATGGCTTAACCGACAGCGCTGGAAAGTTCTTGCTGGATTTGGGGAATGGTCCAGTTGTGAGTGATACCATTCGCATTCGAGGCGACTTGATTACGGGTGCAAAATCTTTTCCATTCATTGCGGAGAAACTGCCGCTGCTGTTGGAGCACGATGTACATGCGAGTGTCAATAATCAGATCGTTCGCCCTATTTACCTGCCAGCGTTGGACTCAGCGAACGCCAAGCAGATCGATCCCGCTCACGATACTACGGTTACTAGTTCTGCAATTTCCGGAGCCTCGGTTTTTGTAGCTGCAGGCACTTTGATGAATCAACAGGGTTCTCCGTTTACAGGCAAGTTGAGCATGACGACGGTGCCAACTTCGCTTACACCAGCAGCTCTACCTGAGAACTTAAATCCATCCTTAGTGGTTACGATACAGCCTGGGGAGATGTCCTTTGCTGTGCCTGCGCCGTTGTCGCTGCCGAATACAGATGGACTCGCTCCAGGAACTATAACCGATCTGTGGTCGATAAATCCAGCCACGGGAGCCTTTGATAAAGTTGGAGGGGGTCAAGTAAGCAGCGATGGCTCGGTGATCAATACGATCAGTGGTGGCATTCATAATTCGAGTTGGCACTTCTTTGGTCCGCCTGCACCAAATCCGCCGCGACCCAATGACCCGCGCAACTCTGGATCGGGAAGTGGTTCCGGCTCCGGTGGCGGAGGCAACAGTGGCGGAAACAGTGGCGGAAACAGTGGTGGAGGCAATGGAAGCGGCGGCAATGGCGGAGGGGACGGTAATGGCCCAAATTCGCCGCAAGGAAAGGGCTGTGGAGGCAATGAAAACAAAGCGAATGCTTCAGCGGCTTCAATCTGCGAAATGTCCTCGGGTTCGCACATAGTAACGCACAACTTGGTGGGCTATTCTTCCGACGGCGCTGACCGCAGCCTGTCATTGACCTACAGTTCTGTGCGAGCTGATCCGCGACCGATCGTACACTTTCCAACTGATGACTTAGACCCAAGTACCTATAGTGTGCCCAGCGCACTTCGCTTAGCTGCGAACTTGACGGTCTCTCGAGATGGTTTCTCGCGAGAAGTCCCCGGCTTCAGTGGAGCTTACGGATTCGTATCAGCCTGGAACCTGTTTCGTTTGCAGCCCGATAAAGGCTCTGCCGATGCGGCTCTTCAAGTTGACTTAACCGATCAGCCAACGGGAATCTATAACACTAGTCTGTTTTCCGGAATGTTAGGGTATTCAGGTATGGTCGGGCGCTATGTTGGCACGACTACGAATACCAAGAGTCAATTGTTGAGTGTCAATACAATCGACAGCCCCTTCGGTTCGGGTTGGGGAATCAACGGACTCACAGAGCTTGTAGAAACTACTGGAGCAATTATAGTCGTCGATGGTGATGCAACAGAAACGGTCTATTCAAAGAAGCCAGACGGAACGTACGAAGCTCCCGCTGATTATTTCACGACGCTTTCAAAACTTCCTGACGGGACTTTTCAACGAGTCCATCCAGACCAAACGATCGACCATTTCGGCTCAAATAAGAAACTCCAAAGCGTCACAGACCGCAACGGAAACATCACCAGCTACGAATACGACGGCCAAAAGCGGTTGACGCGAATTGTCGATCCTGTTGGATTGGCGACGACACTGGCTTACGCCTCTGGGCAAGTAACCATCACCGCCCCTGGCAATCATATCACCAAGTTGCAATTCGATAGTTCGGGCAATTTGCTAAAGATAACCGACCCCGACGGCTCGTTTGAATCGTTCGCCTACGATACGCAACATCATATCACTCGTGAGACCGACCAGAACGGAAACGCTGCGACAGCGGAGTACGGCTTCCATGGACGAATGACCAGCGTCACGATGAAGGATGGCACGACTAGAAGTTACCTACCAAGCGACACTATAGGACTTTATCCTCCAGAACAAACAGCCGCTGATCCGCGATTGACTCCCGATCTCAATCCTATCGCTCAACACGTCGGTAACATCGATGCCAAGTTTGTCGAATCCAATGGCAATGTGCTTTCGACAAAACTTGATGCCAAGGGCCAAGCCGTCACACAGCGCGACAGTTTAGGAAGCTTGCCGAGCGTCACGCGTGACTCTCAAAATATGCCGATCCAAGCTAAGGACGCTCGCGGTAACAAAACGACCAATACGTTTGACGTTCACGGCAACCTACTGACGAGTAGCATCGACTTAGCTGCATCGGCCAATCCCTTCGGACAAGCCCTTCAATTGAACGGTACGGATGACACGGTTTCTATGGCGGATGCACCTCAGTTTCATTCGGCTAGCGTTACCGTAGAAGCATGGACTAGGTTCGATGAATTGCGTCACGTAGAACAAGTTGTTGGAAAGACCCTCGGAAATGGATTTGCTGACTCGTTCGCTCTTTGGTACCAAGACGGAGCTTTGTACGGAGGGATATCTCCAGACGATGGATCTCAGCCCGCGGTTTCGTATCCTTGGAACCCAATCTTGGGACGTTGGTATCACTTTGCATTTACTTTTGACAACGCTACGAAGGCTGAAACGCTTTACGTAGATGGCGATCAAGTAGCCTTCAAGCAATTGGGCGCCAATGTTGCAATTAACTATGACTCACATCCTGTATTGATCGCAAGCGACGTGGAGAATACCTCACCGAATTGGTTCGTTCCAGGATCGATCGACGAAGTGCGCATTTGGAACATTGCTCGTTCCAAGAGTGAAATTCAAAGCACCATGAATCATCCTCTCGTCGGAGATGAGACAGGTTTGATTGCCTACTATCCGCTTGACTCCATCGATGGAGGAACTGCAATCGATGCTGGGCCAAACCATCTGGATGGAACGACAAGTGGCACAAGCATCACCACTCAAGTTTCCGATATCGATCCATCGATTTCGACTGTGCCACCACAGAATTTGATTGGTTGGTGGACTGGCGATGAGAACTCGAACGATATCGTCGGCACCAACAACGGAGCCTTACAGCACAACTCAGGAGAAGGAGCCAACGGTACTACCTACGCACCAGGCGAAGTGGGACTCGGTTTCTGGTTCGACGGCCAGAGCGATATCGACATAGTTCCTGATAATGATTCGCTAGACATTACCGGTGATCTAACCATCGACGCATGGATCGATCCAGTTGTGGTTGCGGGGGACGATCGAGCGATTGTTCAAAAGCGGAGTGTCGATGGAAATGATGTAACATTTGCATTGTTTCTGGATGACCAAGGCGTTCCAAGCTTCGTCTCGCAAACGGGTGGTGGAGGTTTCAACCGAGTCTTTGCAGACTCCCCTGTGTCGCTGAATGACATTAGCCACCTTGCTGTGACCGTCGGTGGCGGAAAGGTTCGTTTCTACCTCAACGGTGTGAATATTGGCACCAAGGACTTCTCGGCGCCACGTCCCGCTTCGGACGGGCCGCTTACGATCGGCGGAACAATGCTCAACGGACAATCCATCGCCAACTTTGCGGGTGTCATTGACGAAGTGCATCTATTCAATCGAGCACTTTCGGCAAACGAGATCGAAGCCATCGCAGCTTCTGGACGAGCTGGTTTCAACAAGCCTATTGTTTATGACGTTGCCAAAGACTTTAGCATTGCCTCCAATCCAAATGGTCCGTGGAGCTACGGCTATATTCCTGCAAACAGTACCACGATTGTTCCAATGGAGTTGGCCGCTTCGAACGATCAATTTGCTCTTTGGCGACATGTTGCAACAACTCCGATACCTGGATGGGCTAAGGTGGCTGACGAAGGTGGTTCGTTCGATTTGTTGGCTGCCGCCAACGTTCGGTATGGCAAGGGTAATACTTGGATCGAAGGCCATTTGGCAGCCGGGCACTACGGATGCAGTAACGAACTTTTTGGTAGCGATCCATTGTTTGGCACACCTAAGCAGTGCGAGGCATTTGACTCTGTTGTCATTTCACAGGACAACGGCCCAGATGCATTGCACCGAAATACGCTCAGCACTTTTATTCAACACAATGTGCCACCTAGCGACATGGTCAATATGGACCCCAGTCTGTCTGGCTTGACCTCAATCATTCAGTGGACGGCCCCAGCAACTGGAGACTATCTAGTTAACGGCCGGTTTGAAACGGTAGACGCGGCTTCGGTACATGTGGCGATTTACAAGAATAACGATTCGGCTCATCCAATGGTCAGCGCCGATTTGGCTACTTTTGCGATTGGAGCCATCGTTCCATTCGGTACAACGATGCATTTCAATCAGGGTGAAGTTCTTACCTTTCTAATGTGTAACATCGATCGAGTCACCTTCGACGGCACGGGACTTTCAGCGACGATAGTTCAGATTGGATCGGCGTCGAGTACCAATCAAAATGTTCAGACCATTCCGGCTGCCCAAACGTACACCTACGATTCCAAGTACAACAAAGTAACCAGCTTCACGGACGAAGAGGGCCGGAAGATCCTTTATTCCATCGATCCTAACAATGGAAATCTGCTCTCCGAAACCCTTGTGGTTGGGACTGTTGGAGGCGGTGATGACCAGGTAACTACGTACACCTACTTTGCCAATGGACAGATCGCTACGATGACCGACCCACTGGGTCGAGTCACCCAATACGCCTACGATTCACTGGGCAGGCTGATCACCAAAACCGCTGCTGTTGGCACACCATTTCAAGCCGTTGAGCATTGGGAATACGACGAAGGCGGTAACGTTCTAGCCTATGTAGATCCGAACAACCATCGCACTCAATTCGACTACGATTCGATGCGACGCCTCGTCAAAACAACTTTGGCCGACGGTTCTTTCACGCAATACACCTACGACCAGCGCGGCAATAGGTTGACCGTTACAGATGCAGTTGGTGGGGTACATCGCAATTCCTACGATGCGCTAGATCGGTTGATCTCGACCAAAGATCCCGATGGTAACACCACTTCCATGCGCTACGATCAGGTTGGCAATCTAACGCAGGTGACCGACGCGCTGGGACACTCGACGCGAATGCAGTACGACCTGCGCAATCGATTGAAAAGTTCGATCGATGCAATTGGCGCGATTACTAGCTTCAAATACAACGCAGACAATATTCTGACATCGCTTACCGATGGCGATGGAAATGCGACTCTGTTTGAAATCGACCAACGCGGCTTGGTTCTCTCCAAGACAGATCCTCTGGGCAACACGACGCGTTATGCCTACGACAAGTCGGGTAATTTGACTCAAACTATCGATCGGCTGGGACGAAAAACGATTGACGAGTATGACGACCTTGGTCAACTAGTGAAAGAAACTTGGCTGAGTGTCGACAATACTCGCGTCAACACGATCAACTATGCATATGATAGTTTCGGTAACCTGCTGAGTTCTCAAGACAACTCCAGTTCGACGCAGCAGACGTACAATGCACTCAACTTGATCCAACAAAGCCAGACCAACGGTCCCAGCGGCCTACCAACAACCAAGGTTGGATTTAGCTACGATGTCGCTGGCAATTTGCGGTCCTACAACGACCAGATCAACGGGGTTCAAGGCCCAAGTACGATCTACAACTACAATTCGGTCGACGAAGTTATCAAGGTCATGCAAACTGGTGGCGCCGTTGCCGTTGCCAACAAACGCGTCGATCTGACTTACAACTCAATTGGCCAACTGGCAACGCTGCAGCGCTATTCCGATTTGACGGGTCAAGCTCTGGTAGCCAAGTCTACCTACAGCTACGATTCCGATGAACGATTGACGAGCATAAGTCACCGCGACGCGACCAATGGGGGACTCGATTCTTTCACCTATTCGTACGATGTCGGCAGTCGCGTCACGAATATTACCGACAAGGATGGATCCAACAGCTATAGCTACAACGATCGCGACGAGCTTCGTGGAGCGACTCACAGTGATTCAAGCCTGACTACTGAGTCTTTTGCTTACGATGCGACGGGCAATCGCTCAACAGCAAACGGAAAGACCTATCAGACGACTGCGGGCAATCGATTGTCCAGCGATGGAGTTTATAACTACCAGTATGACGCTGAGGGCAATTTGACGCGTCGTACTGAGATTGCATTTGGCAAGCTACGCGAGTTTCAATACGATCACCGGAATCGACTGGTAAAGGTGATCGACCGCGATGGAAACGGCGCTGCGACTCAGTTTTCGACATACACCTACGATACGTTTGATCGCCGAATCGCGATGGCAGTCGACACAACACCCGGCGATCCGAACGACGCGACCATAACCTATTTCGTCTATGCCGGTAGCGATGTTATCGCAGATGTTGTCGATAGCGATGGTTCTGGCCCTAACCCAGCCGCAGTTGCTACTCGGTACTTGCATGGCCCTGCGGTCGATCAAATCCTTGCTCAGGAGGGAGCAGGCGGAGTCGAGTGGATGCTCACCGATCACTTGGGTACGGTGCATGACTTGATCAACAATCAGGCACAAGTCGTCAATCACTTCAAGTACGACAGCTTCGGCAAACTTGTTTCGTCTAGCGATACGAGCAGCCATCAAACGCGTTATCACTACACCGGCCGTGAACTCGATGCAGCCACCGGCTTGCAATACAACCGAGCCCGCTACTATGACGCGGCAATTGGACGGTTCTTAAGTGAAGACCCTTTGAGCTTCCTAGCTGGCGACACCAACCTGCAGCGTTACGTTGGTAACAATCCGATCTCGGCCCGAGACCCGCTAGGGCTTGAGCAACAACCGCCTGGCGGGCCATTGCATCAACAGCCAGGCGATCCAACGGTCCAGCAGTCAGTCGGCAATTATGAAGGTGCAAATGGGAGAACTCAAAGAGCGATAGAAGACTTAGAAGCAGGCCGGGACATCGGGTCTCCCGAGCCCTCTCGATCGAATAAATCGCCTCAATTTCGTGATCGACCAGCAACACTCCAAGAGATTGACGAATTCATTCGTAAGTCAAAGCAAGATCTAGCGGATTTGAATGCACAACTGAAGCAACTACAAGACGACATCGAATGGCGGGAAAAATCCAAGAGGCGGTCGTTGAACGACTGTAATTAGTAAAACACCGAATTATGGCAACAGAGAAGACTTAGTTCCATTTGAGTCTCAGGAAAAGTGGTTATGAGACGTATTCATCTTGCTATTCGAATTCCTTGAATCTCGCCGATTGTTAGCCAGCGACTGGCAGAACCAGGCGCTGAATCGCGACGTCGATCAATCGGGACAAGTAACTCCGGTGGACGCACTGATAGTTATTGACCGTTTAAACCGTTCTCAAGCACACGATCTTGGTAACCTAGTAGCGAATCAGCCCTTGGTTGACGTCAATGGTGATGGGCAATGCTCGGCACTCGATGCACTACTAGTCATTGATGCTCTAGACAAGCTTAAGAATCAGTCACCACAATTTGTCGGCTCGCTGTCGCCGCAGTCTGATCCCAACGACAATGGTGTCGTGCTTGTTCCCAACATTACGCTACAAGGACAAACGACTTCCGGCTCGATGATCAGCCTGAAACTGGACAATCAAATTGTAGATCTGCCCAGAATTCAAGCTGATGATTCGGGAAATTTTCAATTTGCCGTGACTCTGCATGATGGCAAAAATGCACTTTCAATCTCAGCTACCGATCCACTAGGAAGACAGATCATTTCCTCAATGGAAGTGCGCGTGGGGAATGTAGTGGAGGACTGGAACGCGGCGGCACTGCAAGTCGTCCGACAATGGAACACCTTGTCGAACGATCCGTTTATCAACCGCGTGGTTACTTCACAACCGCCGCTGGTGGCTCGCAATCTGGCGATGATTCACGAGGCAATCTACAACGCAGTGGTTGCCGTCGATCCTCGTTATCCAAGATACCACTCGACCGAATCGGCATCGCCTGGAACGGATATGGAAGTGGCCGCAGCAGAAGCTGCTCAGGTGGTCGCGTCCAAGTTGTACGCTGAGCCCGACGAGTTGGCAGTCTGGCAAGCCTCGTTTAATGAAACATGGCAACACTCGCAAGCCTCCGCAGAAGGCAAATCACTTGGCATTGAGCTGGGTAAGAGAATTGGCCAGGCAGTTCTGCAAAGCCGAGTTAATGATGGAGCCAAGAGCAAGTCGAACTATCAACCCACCGACCAGCTTGGCAAGTGGGATCGAACCTTTCCGGACTATTTGCCCCCGCTCCTCCCGCAATGGCCAGGAGTGAATCCGTTCGTAATGGCCAGCGGTAGTCAGTTTCGTCCTGATCCACCGCCGGCGTTAGATAGCCAGGAATACGCCGCTGCTGTCGACCAAGTCATGCAACTGGGCGCCTACGACAGCACGGCTCGAACTCAGGAGCAAACCAACATCGCGCTCTTCTGGGCCGATGGTGGCGGAAGTTACACACCGCCTGGACACTGGAATCAAATCGCCGCCGACGTTGCCATGCAACATCACCAAGATCTAGTTGATTCAGCGAAGACATTTGCATTGCTAAACTTTGCTATGGCCGATGCTGGTATCGCAGCTTGGGATGCCAAATACTCCTATGACTTCTGGCGACCTATCGATGCAATTCGCCAAGCCGATCTAGATGGCAACGCAGCCACGACTGCTAACTCAACTTGGATGCCACTGCTGAAGACACCTCCGTTTCCAACGTACACATCGGGCCATAGCACGTTCAGCGGAGCTGCCAGCACAGTGCTCGCGGGCATCTTCGGCGACAACACATCATTCGATAGCCAGATGGATGCTCACGATGGTCCTGAACAACGTCCGCTAGCCGATTCACAAGTGATGACCAGACATTTCACTAGCTTCACGCAAGCCGCCGAGGAGGCCGGCATAAGCCGCATCTATGGAGGCATCCATTTTGCTTTCGACAACACCGCTGGACTGGCTTTGGGTCGCAGTATCGGCAACCTTGTTATTGCAAACGAAAACACCTCGCCGCGAAGCGAGGTGTTTTGAAGTTCTGACTAGTTATTCACAAAGAGTCGACTATCGCGAGGCGATTCGGTCGGTCTGAGGTTGGAAGTCGAAGGATAGTTCCAATTGGTCGCCACCGATCAAACGAATCGATTGACGCTTTACTTGTCCGTCGTGCTCGACTTCAACTACGTAGTCGTCCCAAGCTTGTCCCAGTTGCAGGTGCGAGCTTTGGAAGACGCGCTGAGCTCCAGAAGCCTTGGTTGAGTTACCAGCCAAAGTTACCTTCGCACCCTCTGGCACGTTTAGGGTCAGAGATGTATTTATTGGAGACTTGGTTTCGGCGAAGGCGAACTGCAATTGCTCTTCAGCTCCCGCACCTACAACCAACGTTTTGTTCTCAGTAACAACTTGGCCATCAGCGGTCAACAGTTCAGCGCGAACGTCGAACTTGTAGCTCTTGCCTCCAACCAAACCACGGCTTACGAACTGGCGAACGCTGCCAGTGCTGGTTGTCAACTTGTCGTTTACGAAAACCTTGGCCGCACTTGGAACATTGACGGTCAGATAGACTGCATCAGCCACTGTAGTGCTTGATGCTACGTTCACAACTGGATTCGAGTACGTTTCGTTCGATGCACCGTAGTAAACTGTGCCAGTGCTGCCGTAACCGCTGCTGCCATAGCTGGTTGTGTAGCCCGAACTACCGTAAGAAACTCCACCGGAACTTCCGTAGCTGGTGGTGTATCCACTACTGCCGTACGATGTGCTGTAGCCGCTGCTGCCGTAGCTGGTTGAATAGCCACTGCTGCCATAACTTACTGCGTATCCGCTGCTGCCATACCCAGAACTGCCGTAACCGGAACTACCATAGTAGGCTCTGCGAGCTTGGTGGCGTTCGATCTTGGCATGAATATGATTTGAAATTCCTCGAAGTGCAGATCGCACTGGAGTGAAGTGATATCCACCACTCGAACCATACGATCCTCCGCTGGAACCGCCGTAATAGGCGACTGATCCGGACGAACCATAGTAACCGCCGGACGAGCCACCGTAGTAGCCTCCGCTGCTTCCCCAACCAGCAAGAGCTGGCGAGGCACACAAGCACATCAAAGCGCACAGCGCGAGCGATGCAACTTTAAGCGTAGTAATCTTCATCTGTTGTTGACTCCATTTTGCCAGTGAAATGTGTACCGAGTCGGCAAAACTCGTTAGGCGCAAAGCTATAGCCCAGGCCTTCAAAGATAGTCTCTTTGGGGGTTAGTTCAAGCGGCCTGGGCAGATTTTAACGATTGCAGCAACCCAAACGACTCGACGTTCTAGGTAGTTTAGCTCAGAAAGTCAGTTTGGTCGGCAGGCGGGTCAAAAAAAATGCGCTAGAAGATGTGGAACTCCGAACAGGTACTACTTTGCTGCCTCAATCTCTATCTTGTCGAAGGAAGCTTTGCCGGTTGCGCCGAATAATCCGATCGATACGATTGCCTCCCGAGCCTCTGTCGGTACTCGGAAAGTGCGAGATTCGGTCTTCCAATCTCGAGTCGTACCTTGGAATGGCCCTATAAATTGGGTTCCCAAAAGAGCTCGTTTTTCGTCATAGAAACGAATCGTCACCGCTGGCAACTCGGTTTTGTCCACACCCGGCTTAACGTCGGAATACTTGACATGAGCAGATAGTTTTACCTTGCGAACTTGTCGTCCGTCTAATCCCAACCCTTGAAGCAAGTTTGTTGGCCGTCCTCGTGAATCATTTTCAAACTCGACGTAGTGACCTGAGTTCTTCGCATCAGTAACCCACTTAAGGCCGCGTTGATAATACCAGCCTGGGATATCACCACTTTTCAGCGGTGCCTCGTCAAAATCTCCGTTGATTAACTTCGGTTTCGTAGGATCGGCCTGTACTCGACGATTGTCCTCTGCTTCTCCGGTCATCGGAACAAACAAAGTTGGCCGCAATGCTTCGCGCTCCAGCTTGCCATCCTTCTTACGCATCAGGTAGAGCATTTGCTGATAACGCTCGCCGACGGGAATGACCATCAAACCACCTTCGGCAAGCTGGTCGATCAATGGCTTAGGTACGTCTTCAGGGCTGCACGTTACAATGATTCGATCAAACGGAGCATGCTCTTTCCAGCCTAAAAAGCCATCGCCCACTTTGGTGAAAACGTTCTTATAGCCCAGCGAATCGAGCACTTTTTTGGCTTGCTTGCCTAGTTCGGGAACGATTTCAATCGAGTAGACCTCTTTCACCAATGGACTCAGCACGGCTGCTTGATAACCGCTGCCAGTTCCAATCTCCAAGACCTTGTGATCTTCTTTGGCATCCAATTCCTGAGTCATCACGGCAACAATATAGGGACTGCTTATCGTTTGCGATTCACCAATCGGTAACGCGCGGTCGAAGTACGCTTGATCTCGCAACTCGCGCGAGACGAACTCGTGTCGATCAGTCTTGCGAATTGCCTCTATGACTCGCTTGTCCGTAACTCCACCTGGCACCAGTACCTCGGAAATCAACCGCTCGCGAATCGAGCTGTAGTCTTCCTGCGGAGCACCAAAGCCACCTTGCGCAAAGATTATTGAGGAGTTACTGCCGGACAATACCAATACCCACAATGCTAGAAGTCTAGAAAACATGGCTCACCAATTTCAGATTCGAAATCTGGGATTGCAGCTTAGATCTGCTTAACAAGCTGTAACATCCCATTGTGATTGTGAAGAGCGTAGTACAGTTTAACTTACCCTTAGTGCGGACCATAGCCAGTGTAAGTTTCTTAGCCAGCATTTAGATGAATTCTCGGACTATCCGAAACATCCGTCACTTATGGCCAGACATTGTTCCATGAGCAGCTTACCAATTTCAACTACCAGCCCCGATCGATCCGATTCGAATTGCTGAGGCCGAAGGAACTGGTCCAAGTCGTTTGATGCGAAGGGAATCGCGATGTTTAAGTTACGCTTTTGCTTGCTAACTCTTTTTGCCTGCTGCCTTCTAATGCCTGCAGGAATGGCTCAAGAGCGACCGACTTTCAATCACAACACAGCGGACCCTCGCCCAGACATTCTACCGTATTGGCTGACGAGCTGGCATAAAGATTACCGTCAGCAGTACAATCGACCTCGCAACATCTCAGGTCGAATAGCTCACATAATCGAACCTACTAGCCAAGAAGCGATGGTTTGGTGCGAAGCCAAGCAGATGGGACTTTACGATACCTGCAAGCATCCACCGGTGTACAAGAGTTACCAGTATCCCAAGCCATGGGAAGCCTTGCCAATAGGTCCTCGTCCAGACTTCAAGAAGCCAAATCCACTTCAGCCTTTAGACAGTAATGTTCAGAAAATGGACTCTGCAAATGAAGCGAGCCCATCCGATGGTCAGGCTCGTCAACTTTCTGATCAATCTTCGCGAAAGTAGAGCATCGCGAAGTAGCGCTTCGCGGAAGTAGGGCATGGCGAAAGTTAGGCCGCTTAAACTTTAATTCTCATTCGGCTTGTTTTCCGAAGGCTGCTCCGTGGAGGCAGCCTCAGATCCAGATTCCGTCTGAGGCTTATTAGATTTTGTCGATGGCTTTGGACGAATTTTGAGTATTATCTTGTCATCCTTAACTTCAAGCGACTCACATCGCTCAAGCGTTTTGGCCATCTCTGGATCATTGCGCATTTCTTTGGCAAGATTCTCTTTGCTGAACGGCCCCAGCACTTCATCGGGTACTGGCTGACCATTAACTTCTGCATCAACCACATTCGCTACCACTTCACCGTTTTCGATTTCTACATGCAATGTAACTGAACCATTGAAGTAGCGGCCTTTAGCACCAGGCAAATCACCCAAAGAAAAACTTACGTCAGCTTGAATGTTTCCATCCTCAATTTTGACGTAAACATGCCCTTTAAGTTCAGGATCGCCTGATATCAGAGTGTTGATTTCATCTGCAGTGATGACAAGTTCCTGAGGAGCCTCGCCAGCTTCGAACTCAGTACCAAAATCGTCGAATCGCTTCTTGATCGCTTTGACCTGCTCCTCGGAAGCCTCTATCGTTGGGATCTCAACCGGCTTATCCGACGTGTACTTGGCGATCTGCCCCTTGTATAACGACCATAAGCCATACCCAACTCCGCCGGCGGCTATCAGACCCAATAACATAATGCCCAGGCATCCGCCCAACAGACAACCCCAAGGAAATCCACTCTTTGCGGGCTGATCGATGCCAAAACTCTGACTATTTGGATTCGAATACGGCTGAGTTTGCTCGAAAGGACTGTTGGACATTATTGCTTTTC
This sequence comes from Pirellulales bacterium, assembly GCA_046349795.1. Taxonomy (GTDB): domain Bacteria; phylum Planctomycetota; class Planctomycetia; order Pirellulales; family Pirellulaceae; genus Aureliella. The sequence goes on from JAXMBP010000044.1 coordinate 24,887, forward strand.
CGTCGTTTGATCTACTCGAAATCGATTTTCAAATGAACCCGCCAAGCGTATCAGAGCCTCAGTGGTTTAGCGATACCAAGAAGTCGGTCAAAATCCAGTAGTTAGGCTGCAAGCACCAAGAGTCTAGGCGCAGGCAAAAACAAGACAAACAATTCTCGCTGATCGCCGATAGTTCGGCCCTCCCGAATGAGAGAGCATCTACAACAGTTTGATCAATTTTCGCGAGGGTTCGGACCCTCCCAAACGAGAATGTAACTACAGTCGATTGATCAATTTTTGGGAGGGTGACGTAGCGAGGGACGAGCGGAGTCGGGAGGGCGATCGGAACGCTTGTTCTTTGCGCGACGAACGATCAGAACTCAGTGTGCGTTTGACCAAGCACTGCACTGCGCAACGAGACGGATCGACTGGTGGCGCTGACGAACGATACTTATGAAAAAGACACAAAAGCGGATTCCAGCCCCTATTTTCCCTCCCCGCAAGAACTCGCATTACTCGCCTTGCGACCCTACCCGCGAACAAATTTGAACGGTCGTTACCCAGCCTCTGCGCGCGGGAGGATCCGGACTCTAGCGGCGATCGGCGAGAAAGGCATCGCCCAGTTAAACACCGACTGGCACGCCTAGGACTCCTCGGCCGAGCTTCGCGCCTGCTCGAGCAACTCTAGCAAACGCTGCTGAGTCTTCTTATTTAGCTTCGAAAACTGTCGACGGTGTATTTCGCGAACTGGCTTATGAAGAGCCTTCAAAACGGACTGACCTTCGCCGGTAATTCGCACCATGCGACGACGAGCGTCCTGAGGACAGGTAACGCAGTCAACGTAACCAAGTTTCTCCAGCCGATCAACCAATCGAGTCGTATCAGGATTGCGACAAACCAAACGACTGGCAATCATCCCAACAGTAATTCCATGCTCGTTGACTCCGCACTCACCCGCCACAATTCGCAATGCGTTGTAGAGAGAACTAGTTAACTTGTATTTCTGGAACAGATCTCCAAAACCTCGAGAGATGATGTCAACTGTTCGAATCAGACTGATAAACAGCTCTTCTTCGATCAGGTCAAATGCATTTCGCTTGCCGAGTTGCTTAGCAAGGTTGCTGGCTGCTGGAGATTTCTTATCGATAGGCTTCATAACCGGTAGGCTCTTTCGATTGGCCAGAGATATCTTCCCGCAGCTTGACGATGGTTAGTCCCGATCCGATAGTCAAGCATAAAGTTGCCGCGAGCGCGACCGCCCAGCGCGGGCGACCTTTCTCTAAACTCGGCAACCACCCAAACAACAGGACCATCACGCCAAGCAACATGGCTACAGACCACTGAGTCTCCGAAAAGGTTGGCCCTAATCCCAATATCAGCAGGCTGGTCGACGCAACTAACGAAGGAAGTGCTTGACCTGCCAGCCAAGCAGATAGCGCAATTAGCGTGCAGAGCAATCCGACGGCAGCATACTTAAAACTGCCAGACATACCAAGGTTGGCAGAGACTATCAACAAACCAATCAATTGCAGTGCACCATCCAGCTTTCGCCGCGGCACATTTCCCACGAGTGGTTGTATCCAAGCTACTCCAATCGTCAAACCCCAGCCAACAATCAGCAGTGACGAAAGCGTAAGTACACTTCCAGCGCGCAGATAAACTGAGCCGTACATTAGTCTAAGCGCAACGAGAATTGAGAGGACTCCACCCAAGCTCAGCCAAACCGTTGACCTCTTTTTGTCTGCGACTCGAATCGCAGTCACTATCGCCAGTCCAAACAGCCCGACGGAAAGCCATTCGACGGCCTCTCGGGGCGCGATCAAACGCTGCGGCTCCTGCCAGTATCCGAGCAACACGGGCAAAGCTAAAACTACCGACAATGAAAAAGCGATAGTCGAGGCTATGTTCGGTTGCTTGAATCGACGTCCGATCAACCCTAACACAACTGCTAGTGTTGATCCAATCAGCAAGGAGGCAATCAACGTTTGATTCGTCATGGCAATTGAATTGGTAGAAGTTTAGATGCGGCGCCCCCCTGCCCTGCTCTACTTCACGCCTTCGAAGCTCAACAGCAAAGTGACCTCGTCGCCGATGTTTGGCAGGTAGGTCTTCATGTCAAAGTCGGAACGTTTGATTACCAGCTTGCCGGAAAATCCAACATGCTGCTTTTGATCCGGACCGGGTCCAGAGCCCATGTGCATCAGCGGCAATACGATCGTCTTGCTTACGCCATGCATGGTCAACGTACCCGTCACGTTCAACGTCTTGTCGTTGACTTCAACACTCTTGCTTATAAAGGTGATTTCAGGAAATTGCTTGACGTTGAAAAAATCTGGCCCACGAAGATGTTCGTCCCGCTTGGCACTCTTGGTATCCAGGCTGGCGGCATCAACGACAAACTGAAACTGGCTAGCCGCGGGCTTGTTCGCGTCAAAGCTCATCTTGCCGCTGTATTTACCGAACATGCCATAGCAAAAACTATAGCCCATGTGACTGATTGCAAACACAACCGAGGTATGTTGGTCATCCAAAGCGTAATCGTCAGCCTTGGTCGATTGAGCCCAACTAGTCACCGCTACTAAACTCAGACAGAACCAAACTTTCCATGATCGAATCATCGTGTATCCCCTTGTAATTGTGACGTTCTTATCCAGATTATCTGTTGCAACAGATAATTCAGAAAGCAGCTTAACCGACAAAATAATCTGTTGCAACAGGTATTTTGATTTTCGAACGTCACGCGCTGGGCCGTGCGGTTCTTCGTGGGGTATGCTTCCAGCTTGCCTTCCATCCAACGCATTCACAACCGACAAGCTGCAAATCTCTAGCTCTCACTCACACACAGCTTTGGCGGAACTCGTACACTGCCAATTGTGCTCAATAATGCAAAATCAATTTTGCGCAATAAAGTACAACACAAATTGAAGCGTACGCCGTTGGCTGACCGCCAAACGCGCTTCAACTCTACCCACTCTCCAAAATTCCGCCACCATATTATTCCGACGCTCTCACACCCAACGGCAACTCGGGTTACGATAGAAGTCAACCTTGAAATTTCGATGACCCTGCGATACCCGTTTTCGAGTTGCTTGCGACCCAGACTGCAAAATGAAAATCAGCTCGATTCCTCAACTGTATCGCAACCTGCGTCGCTGGCAGGAGATCCTGGCCGTTCTACGTCGCTACGGGTTGGCAGATTGGTTGAGCCAATTGAAGTTCGACTTCATCCGCGACTGGATCAAAGATGATCAAGGCGTTCCATTGGCCAGCTACTCTCGCGAGAAGAGAATTCGCTTGGCCTTAACCGACTTAGGACCAACCTTCATCAAACTAGGTCAGGTCCTGAGCCTTCGCCCCGATCTGATTGGCCCAGAGTTGGCCGATGAACTTGCGCTTCTACAATCCAACGTCGCCGCTGACTCCACAGAGAAAGTCCTGGAATCGGTCCAAAGCGAGCTTGGCAAGTCGACTGAAGAGCTATTTGCGGAATTCGAAACCACGGCGATCGCTTCAGCATCTATCGGCCAGGTTCATCGCGCAAAACTTCACGATGGCTCTCAGGTTGTCGTCAAAGTCCAACATGCTGATATCGAAAAAAAAGTAAACGAAGATCTTGAAGTGATGGCAGGTTTGGCAACTCTGGCTGAACATCTACCGGACTTTGCAGTTTGGAAGCCCACGGTAATCGTCGAACAACTTTCAAGATCGCTGAGGAAAGAACTGAACTTCACGCGGGAGCTACAGAACCTGATCGTATTTCGCAAGCTACTTCAGGACGTTCCAGCCGTTCACATTCCAGCACCTTTTCCAGAACTATCGTCGCAACGTGTTCTGACGATGGAATTGCTCGATGGGAAGTCCGTCAGTTCCTTGGCCAAGCCCGACAAATCCTCCGAAGATGGTCGCGAGGCGGAGCGTCAGGAGTTAGCCAGAATTGCCGCCGAGCTGTATATCGAAATGATTTTTATCCATGGCATGTACCACGCCGATCCACATCCGGGGAACGTGCTGGTCATGGAAGGTCATCAACTTGGACTACTCGATTTTGGCATGGTCGGTCGCATTGATGATCGACTTCGCGAGGCGATCGAGGAGATGCTGATCGCTGTGGTGACACAAGACGCTTTTGTATTGACCACGCTGATTAAGCGAGTCGGAAATGTTCCGGCGCGGCTGGACGATAGCTCGCTGGCTATCGATGTGGCCGATCTGGTTACAACGTACGGCTCACAACCGCTCGAGAGCTTTGACTTGAGCGGCGCGCTGAACGATGTCACAGATATCATGTTCCGCCATCAGATCACCTTGCCGCCGCAAACATCGTTGCTCATCAAGACCTTAGTCACGCTCGAAGGGACGCTGCATCAGCTTTCGCCGAAGCTGAGTTTGATTGAAGTCATGCAACCATTCTTTCGACGAATGCGGCTGCGACGACTTTCTCCCAAGAGACAACTTCAACGGTTGAACCGAATCTATGTTGAACTGGAATCGATGCTCGAAAAGCTGCCTGGGCAAATCAGCGGCATCATGCAGTTGGTCCAGGAGGGCAGATTGATGTCACTACTCATGGTGGCCTGAGCCCCTCGGCGAATCGTCTAGTGTTGGGGTATGTTGGTTAGCTCGGCTTTGTGCGGGATCGTCGCTGTTGCTAGCCTACAAAGTTCCGCCGCTGTTGTTCCGCGGTTGGTGGTTCTTCAAAGATCTAGATCTGAGTTTCCTTGGCCTGATCGGCTACGGCTTCAGCTTGATCGCAGGCTTGCGACTGATCTACGCTATCGTGGCAGTGGCAATTTAGATCACGACGATAATTAGCTGAAACTCAACACCCAACCCTTAAGTTTGAAATCTCGATGATTTCGACAATGCCAGCAGTCGTGCTTTGAGTTGGTGGATTAGACTCAGCCACTGCACGGTAATCGCAAAGCAAGCTGGCTTTCAAGTACATGCAATCAGCTTTAGATACGCGCGCAGACAACGACATACGTTTGAACTTATCGCGAGCCGCAGAGTTGGCGGCAGCTCAGAAGCTCAGCAACCACGTGATCGTCGACATTAACTTTACTCAGTTCGGCGGATCGGCTTTAACCAGTAGCAATATTGTCGTGCCCAAGCATGATAACGTCGACGAGATTGGCTCGAGCATTCCTGTCACCTATGTTCCAGCTCGTAAATACTGGTCTTCTCTATGCTGGCTTTGGCCTACGCTGAAACAGTGGGTGCTCGCGATATTTTTATAGGCGTCAATGCGCTGGATTACAGCGGCTATCCCGATCGCCGACCCGAGCGCGATCGCGGCTTTCGAGAAGATGGCCAATCTTGCCACCAAGGTCGGCGTCGAAGGCGGTCTGATCTCCACATTCCATACTCCGCTAATCTCGCTGACCAGCGCTGCTCAGATCATTCGCGGTCTTGAGCTTGGCGCTCGACTATTCCACGACCAGCAGTTGTTACGACCCTAATCCAGCAACAGGCAAGCCGTGTTGTCGTTGTGACGCTTGCCTGTGCCGGTCGGCGGATTTCGGCAAAACGGCGCGACCGATCCGCAAGCTGTAAAAACCGCGAGAGCTGTGAACATTATTGTGGCCTGCAGGCTGGACACCCTCCCCGTCCGAGTTCTGAGGATATTGGGAGGGTCGAGCATTAGCGAGGGGATGGCAAAAGCCGCGAGGAGGTTCGGTGTTAGTTCAGTTGTGTTCGACTCATCGCCAGTTTGTTTTCCGCCGCTTTCAACCTCTGTAACTAAATTGTTGGTGCACTTGATAACGGATTACTTTCGCCCTCCCGGCGGCGCTCGTTCCTCGCTTGCCACCCTCCCATGAATTGATCAAACTGCTGTAGATTCATATTCGCATTGGAGGGTCCGTTAAGCAAACCTGAGCAGTGAGGAGCGACTGCGCCGCCCTCCACCTTCTGGCGAAGGTAGCTACGGTGCCTCGCACTGCTTGACGAGCCCAATTATGATGGTTGAGTTGTCCACTGGCGTTATTCCCTTTGATGAATTCCACTATGCTCCGTCATCTTTCTCGATCGCAAGATCAACTTTCGTCGTATTTGTTCCACCCTCGTTGGCTGTGGCTAGCTGCGTGCACCTTAAGCTGGCTGATTCTACCGCTCCAGCAGATTGCAGTCGCTCAGGATACTCCAGATCCGCTGCGAGGCTATTCGAAGTTCGACGAGATCGAAGCTCGGCTCAAACGTCTGGAAGGCAATCACGCTACGCTTCAAAGCCTCGGGCAGACTGTTGGCAAACGCAACGTTTGGCTGCTAACGGTTTCCAGCGACCCGAAAGCTGTAAAGCCAGCCATACTGGTCGTCGGCAATGTAGTTGCACCGCACGTGCTAGGCCGAGAACTTGCAACGCGCATGGCCGAACAGATGGTACAAAAGGCCGACAGCGATGAAGCTATCAAAAAGCTGCTCGAGAACTTCACGGTCTACTTCATTCCTTCACCAACTCCAGATGCAACCGAAAAGAATTTCCGATTCCCGGTTCGACAAGCCAATGGTAACTCAACGCCAACCGACGATGATCGCGACTTCGAAACCGGCGAAGATGCGCCGACCGATCTCAATCAAGATGGTTGGGTCACGATGCTACGAGTCAAAGAACCTTTCGGCACTCATCGCACTCATCCCAAAGACCCGCGCGTGATGATTCCTGTGGATGCTTCGAAACAGGAAGTGGGACAGTATCGCTTGTATCCAGAATCGCGTGACGGGGACAAAGACGAAAAGCTCGGTGAAGATAGTTCGGACGGAGTCGACTTCAATCGCAACTTCACTTTCAACTATGAATACTTTGGCAAAGGCGCGGGACCTCATCAAGTCTCTGAAGTGGAATCGCGAGCGATTGCCGACTTCATGTTTGATCATCCGAACATCGCCTTCGTATTGTGCTTTACTCCCGAAGACAACCTGTTCCAAACCTGGAAGGGAAGCTCGCAAACCGACTCGGCGCGAATCAAAACCAAGGTACTTACTTCCGACCAAAAGCACCTCGATCAAATGGCCGAATCGTTCCGTAAACTTCACGGTGGTAAATCCGCTCCCGCATCGCCAAGCGGTGAAGGTTCCTTCTCTGAATTCTCCTACTTCCACTTCGGACGCTGGACATTTGCTTCGCGAGCCTGGTGGATTCCTACGGTCGAAAAAGATGCCAAAGCCAAGTCCGACAAAGCCGAGGCTGGTGAATCAAAACCAGCAGATGCAAAACCCGCAGACTCCAAGCCAGCCGAGCCTAAACCTACTGAAGCCAAGCCTTCTGACACAAAACCAGCCGACGAAAAGCCTGCTGCCAGCAAGGATCAGTTGGACAAGGATGACAAGCGCGGCTCGGACGATCTTAACGCCCTAGCTTGGTTTGAAAGCCAAGGACTATCGGGCTTTGTGAACTGGCAAAGCATTCAACACCCAGATTTTCCAGGCAAAGAGGTCGAAGTCGGCGGCTTCAAACCGCTGATGCTGCTCAATCCGCCTGAGAAGCAGATCGAATCGCTTGTACAACCTCACGTAACTTTCTTGACCGAGTTAGTAGCCAAGCTGCCCAAACTTGAAATCCAAGAAGTTAAGGCGGTCGACTTAGGTGGCGGACTGATGGATGTTCGCTGCAAGATTGTCAACGTCGGTAAGTTGCCTTCGATGCCTGAAATGGGTTCAGTAACTCGGCAATGGTATCCGGCTCAAGTCAAACTGGTCGGAGCCGACAAAGCCAAGATGATCGAAGGCAGCCAACGCGTTTCGGTCGGCAAGCTGGCTGAAAATGGCGGCTCGCGAGAATTGCGATGGATCTTCTTGAATGAAGGTAACATGACGGAACCACTCAAGATTGAAATCACTGCTCCAACGTTACACAAGGTGGAAGTGAATGTGGAGGTAACCAAGCCATGACCCAATCAGACCTTCAGCTTGCATCCACTCGCCAATCTCCACTTCACAATCCATCAGCTCCACTCCATCGCTTGCCAAAAATGATACGCGAACTGAAAACACTAGTGCTTGTCGCTCTTTGCTCGATCACCGCTGGCGTTCAAGCCGACGATACTGCAGTTAGCAATACAGCCAAGCAAGTCTACAAAGCCGTTGGCGGACCGACGAATCCGCAAGTTCCCGTGTACTGGAATCGCTATCACGATGGTGCCGAGATCACCAAGATCCTACAGGACCTTGCTGCTAAGTTTCCCGATCTCTTCAAAGTCCAATCGGTCGGCAAGTCGCACGAAAGCCGCGAGATGTGGGTAGCGACGATTACCAACTTCAAAGAGGGTGATCCCAATCGCAAACCAGGCTTTTGGATCGATGCAGGAATTCATGCCAATGAGATTCAGGCCAACGAAGTCGCACTCTACACAGCTTGGTTTCTGGCTGAGATGCACGCCGAAAATCGCTTTGTGCAGGAATTGCTACGAGACCGAGTGTTCTACGTTCTGCCCAGCATGAGCCCGGATTCGCGTGAAGCTCATTTCTACAAAGCCAACTCCACCAACTCACCGCGCAGTGGACAACTGCCTGTTGACGATGACCGCGATGGACTGGTCAACGAAGACCCCGCTAACGACCTCAATCGCGATGGCCATATCACTCAAATGCGAGTTCGCGATCCCAACGGTCGATTTAAGGCTCACAAAAAATATCCGAACTTGATGATTCCAGTTGAAGAGGGTGAGAAAGGCGAATTCACGTTGCTTGGCCAGGAAGGCACCGATGCGGACCTGGATGGTCGTAGCGGAGAAGATGGCGACGGCTTCTACGATCCCAATCGCGATTGGCCCTGGAAATGGCAACCCGACTACGTTCAGCGCGGAGCCTACCGATATCCATTCTCGCTGATGGAAAATCGTCACATGGCCGAATTCGTCAAGGCGCATCCCAACATCGCCGGTGCTCAAACCTATCACAACACCGGCGGAATGATCCTTCGCGGCCCAGGCTCGAAACAGGACGCTTATGAAGCCGGCGACTTGCGAGTCTACGACGAGATCGGCAAGGTTGGCGAAAAGATTCTGCCCGGCTATCGCTACATGAATGTGGCTAATGACCTTTACGAGGTCTGGGGAGGCGAGATCGATTGGTTCCATCAAATGCTGGGAGTGTTTACCTTTACCAACGAGCTGTTCATTCAGTACAACTACTTCCATGTCAAAGAAGGTGATAACGAGCAGACCTACGAATTCGATAAGCTGATGCTGCTCGGAGATGGTTTGGTACCGTGGGTTGAAGTGAATCATCCTGTTTACGGCAAAGTCGAAGTGGGTGGACTGAAGAAGAACTGGGGTCGTCAACCACCAGGATTCATGCTTCAAGAGGAGTGCCATCGAAACATGGCCTTCACACTGTACCACGCTGATCAAATGCCGTTAGTGAAGATCCGCGAGATTACTTCCAAGCCACTCGGTGGCGGACTGACCGAGATCACCGTTGCCGTGGACAACCTTCGCGTCACTCCAACGCACTCGACCGTCGATCGCAATCAGAAGATCACTCGGCCAGACTTAGTTAGTTTAAAAGGCACAAACTTAAAGGTACTGATGGGACAGTACTCGTCCGATTCTCTGCTTCGCAACGCCACCATTCAGGATCGCAATCCTGACGTCATGCGACTGCCAGTGATCCCAGGCAAGAGCACGGTTTATGTTCGATGGATTGTGAGCGGACAAGTCGAAGGTGAAGTCAGTCTGGACACCATCAAAGGCGGCCAAGACAAGAAACCGCATTTCGGTGACGATCACAGCAAGACTCGAACTCCTGTTAGCGTTGATATTGTAGAGGAACATGAGAGGGAGTTAATTGAAGTGAACAAGCGTCCTGAGGCGCCAGTTGAGCACGGAAAGTGGTTGTACGAACGTCGTGGTTGTAAAGGGTGTCACGCGATCGACACTGGCAAGGTTATTATTGGACCTAGCTTCGCCGGTTCTTGGGGCAAGGAAGTAAAGGATGCGGCAACTGGTGTGACCTTGAAGTTCGACGAGCAGTATGTTCAGGAATCAATTGTGAACCCTCAAAAGGTAATGCGTTCAGAGTTCCTGAATGTAGGTCATATGCCTTCCTACAAAGGGAGATTCAAGCCAACGGAGCTTGCAGCTATTGCAGCCTTCATGAAGGCTTTGGAAGATGAGCAGATCACTCTTGAAGAACTGAGTGCTATGCCTCCGACTGAAACTCCTGCTGCCACCGGCGACGGTGCAGCAAAGACGAAATAAATTTGAAAACAACAGTTGTTCCGCCGCAATAAGTGATTCCCTACTGAGGACCCAATAATGCTTGCGAGTACTTTTCAAGTCCCTTGCAATGCTAGTACGTTTAGAAACGTACGCCTGCGGCTGAAGGCTAAACAATACCGCCCTGTTACGTCAGTCCCACCAGAAGTACCAGTAGTTTGAATTGATCAGCGTTGCGGCTAGATTGGAAATCGATTCGCAGCCTTGATCGACAATATCGCTGCAGTACCAATACTGCTCCCAGGCCAACGCAACGGCTGAGTCGATATCGCGAGGCGGATTCTTGACAACGCACTCGATGATATCGCTTGACGCGCCGACGATCTCGGCTCCAAATTGCTTGAACCATTTTTGGTGAAATGCACATTGAACGTCTGGCATTGGGCAATCGTTCCACCCGCCGTAGCTGATGGCAGCGGGAAGTTGCCACGGCTGCTCGATCTCAACCAAACCCAAATAGACCTGCTTGTGGATCTTTCGCGACAGTACGTCACGGTGAAGCGAGATCGAGCCCTTTTCGTCAGCTTCACCGGGCCAATCACCCAATAGCTGATCCGCGATAACTCCATACTCTTCGATTTCAGATCGTCGTAACTTTACCCATGAATCTAGATTCACCTTCTTCGCATCTTGGAGAATCGCCTCGAAATCGCCATCGCGATCTTCCGAGTTCTCTTCGAACATTTCCAGTTCATCTTCATCGCCGATTAGGAATGGATACTCGCCGGTTTTCAGGTAATCGTTCCTCAGAGCCTCCAGCGTGCTCAATGCATCTGAACCCGAAACTTTCAGCGTCTTAATCGACATGGTGTTTACTCTTTCTTCAAAATTCAGAATTGGGTAAGCCGTTAAATTCAGCAGCCTTCCCTCACCTCAACGGAACCGCAGGCGATATCCAGCCGGCCACCGCAGTCATTGAAGTTTAGACGAAGGTGCCTGCATTTGACTTCCGAACGAGGCACCCAACCCGAATTGCGAACAACACAGGTCCCATCAAGCGGTTCACCTTCAAAGTAGTCATCCGGTTCATCCGACCATTCGAATCGAATCACATCTCGAAAAGCAACCTCTACTTTTTCCTCGCGCCAATCAACAAACGAAATGATTACACTACTCCGCTCGTACTTGATAGTCGGGCGAGCAGCATCTGCTGTTGAGAATCCGAGATCAATAGCTTTGGCAATCGGCATAATACAACCTGAATTTGGGAGCGTTTTCTATCAGTGTTGGATTCTGGAACTCTTTCGAAGACGAAGAGTTTTAGCAAATCATCATCGCGGCCCCATTTGGGCAATGTTCAATGTGACATCCCGCCTAACCCATCTAAAGATTTTCAGGGCGACGCTCCTCAAACCAATCAAATAGTATGAAGCTTTTCGGTTCTGGTGCTCCAAACAGAGGCTTCGTTTCGATGTCCATCAATACAGGTTGAATCATCATAAACTTGAAGTACGCGGGATCATCTGTTGGGATCAACTGAATTTTCGAACTGGCGGTTTTAGTAGAGCGATTTACTGCGTCAATAAAGTCGTCCCATAGCTCTGAAGGTACGCTTGACTTTCCATGATTAGTCTTGAAGTTTGAGCAAATCGCCGCACAAATGGCCAAGGACCATTGAATCTCCTCAGGTTTGCTTGACTCAGATGCCAATCTTTCCAAATGTGGATAGGCTAAATAGGCTACCGGGTAAACTTCAAACGTTTCAAGGTCGCAACATTCGTGCAATATGCGATAGTACAGATCGTTATTTTTGGGTGAAGCTTGCAGAAGTTCTGCAACTTTAACACCAGTACTAGTTCGACTTGCGTATTGCGACCAGCGCGAATCAGTTAGATCAAGCATGCTACGCCTAGCCAGACTGTCGTTGGGTAAAGGTTCATTCGATTTGGTACACCCGAGCAGGATCACAAACACGGAAATGACCAACTTCATTTCACGCAAGACGGTTTAGCTCCCAAAGTTAATTCTAATACTCTAACGACATCGCTGAAAGTTCTGACAGTCTAACCTGAGTGTTGATGTGTCCATAATCGCATTTCTGGGATCCGAAACTTAACATGAGAATTGGCACCCATCGCGACACTTACTTCCACACTAAGCCCTTCTCACTTCCTCCCATCGGTTCCGAGCAAAAGCGTATGCTAATGCGAGAAACTGCTTTTCTAGCTCACCGTATCGAGGCAACATCGTCTCCCAAGCCTCGTGCGCTTCATCGGGCATAGAAGTATAGAGTTCAACCCAGTCTTCTTTCGTCGAAACTTCAGCTTGGGACTTCATCGGGAGGAGCACATCTACCACAAATGACGCCATCTCCTCAGCTCCAACCATCAAGAGCAATTTGGGAGCAGCCACGGCCATCTCGGGACAAATAGATTCGACCCAATGTCCAGGGCCTCCATTATTGAAGCACGATTCGAGCAGATTGAAGCAACAAAGCGCCCTTTCCCCATGATTCAAATCACCAAATCCATGATTAAGATAGCGGATGGTTGACGCAGATCCAACTGTCGCAAGCAAACTAGCATCGTCCCACTCGTTCACAGTCTCTCGCGTTGGATATTGTTCCATCAAGCAGCCGTTCACTCAGAAAAATCTTGGCCCTGCACAGCACTTAACAATATCCAGCGGAACCTCTGGAAGCCCTGGAAGCTCACTCCAACGCTCGATTTTACGGCTTCTGGGCGTTCTGATTGCCTTGAGGCCTGCAAATCTGCTAAATTAAGCGGCCTAATTTGCTGGTGGAACTTCGACCATTAGCTCGGAAAAACGTTGCTACAACCTGAATTACGCTCCTATGAATTCTCTAAACACCTTCGTCCCGTTGATAGCTCAAGATGACTTCTGGGGAATCGTCTACCTGGCGGCAGCCGGTGTGATTTTCCTAGTGTTCATTATTCTGTTTTTCATCTTCCTGAACTTCTTCTGGTTGTGGGCTCAATCGTTCACAACAGGAGCAGGTATCGGCATTTTGGATCTGATTGGCATGTGGTTCCGTCGAGTTGATTCTCGGGCCATTGTTCGATCCAAAGTAACCGCCGTTCAAGCTGGCTTCACCAACTCGGAATTAACCAGCGGACAATTGGAGGCTCACTTCTTGGCCGGTGGCAACGTTCCACAGGTGATTCGAGCGCTTGTGGCCGCGCGTAAATCAAAAATGATCAACTTGACTTTTTCACAAGCTGCCGCGATTGACTTGGCTGGTCGCGATGTGTTGGAAGCTGTTCAAACTAGCGTTTACCCCAAGGTGATTGACTGCCCACCGCGCGGAGCCTCGCGACCATCGCTGGATGCGGTCGCTCAAAACGGTATTCAGCTCAAAGTAAAAGCTCGAGTTACCGTGCGAGCCAACCTAGCTCAGTTGATCGGTGGTGCAACCGAGGAAACGATCATCGCTCGCGTGGGTGAAGGTATCGTCAGCGCGATCGGTTCAGCTCACGATCACAAGATGGTGCTTGAAAACCCCGACATGATCTCAAAAGCTGTGTTGGCAAAGCGACTGGACGCGAACACAGCCTTTGAAATCGTATCTATTGACATCGCCGACATCGACGTAGGTGAAAACATCGGCGCACGCTTGCAAGCCGACCGAGCCGAAGCCGACATGCGAGTGGCTCAAGCTCGTGCCGAAAGTCGTCGAGCTGCTGCGGTGGCCGCTGAACAAGAAATGATGGCTAAGATCGAGGAAAGCCGCGCAAAGCTAGTCGAATCCGAAGCTGAAGTTCCTAAGGCAATCGCCAAGGCCTTTGCCAGCGGATCACTTGCCGTAATGGATTATTACAAGCTGAAGAATGTGGATGCCGATACCAAAATGCGAGCCAGCATCGCTGACGTGGGTCCGTCCAAACCTGTCCACCAAGTGAAGTAAACAAGCGCAACTCGAAAGAAACTTCACGAAGGAGAATCCATGAGCGACCTTGAAAAATTCCTACAGCAAGCCGCACAGCGGATGAAGGAACGTCAACAAGGCGGTGGACAACCAGCTCAGCGGCCTCCTCAACAAGCTCAGCGGCCGCCTCAGGCTCAACAGCCTCAGCAGAATCGACCTCAACAGCCTCGGCAGCCATTGCGACCACAGGGTCAAGTTATGCAGGCTGAGATTGTGGAAGCTCAGCTCGTTGACTCCAATCCACGCGAACGAGGCCCAGATCGGCTGAGCAATATTGACACTCGGCCAAGACCTGGGACTGATGACGTGAACATGGCCGACGAGCGAATGGCATCGCACGTCCAACAAGTTTTTGAACACGGTGTTGGCCAACTGAGCCAAAAGGCCGCCATACAGATCAGCGACCCAAGTGCCGCTCCATCCGATGATCGAAGCAATCGTAAGACCGAGGTTCAAACTCAGGCCCGAAGCGTTCACTGGCTGGCTGAGATGATGCAACAACCCGAAACTGTTCGAGCGCTCTTCATTGCCAGCGAAGTTTTTAAACGGAAGTTCTAACGTAGCTGATTCCGCCAGGATTCAGTTGTCCGTAGTGGGATTCGCCAGAATTCCCTATCGATCGAGACGAAAAATAGTTTAACGGCAAGCCGAAGGCGACTTCGTCATTCACAGCTCTTGAGAATCTGCTGCGGGTGTGGCGCTGGCTAAGCCGTAAATACAATGCCTTTACGTGATGCAAACGCTCCAGGCTCTGGGGATTGCGGTTCAAAGAGCTGATTGATGGCCTATACGACTCGCTACTCCAGACGGCGGCTAGCGCCTTTTGATGTTGCAGTGTTTTTGGGAGTTTCATGCGGACATCCTGTATTCTCCAGGCTGAGCTTTGAGTAGTAGGCGTTGGAGCTTGGCGATGCCTCCGGGAGTTTTTAGTCTGTCACGCAGGTATTTTAGCTCTCGTTTTTTGAGCGCTGTTTGCACGGCCTGACCCAGGCCATGGCACCGTTGAGTACTCCACCACTTTCGTTCATCGGCAGTAGTCGAGCGATCCGCTAAACGCCGGGCACGCTCATACTCAAGATAAAGGAAGGTAGTGATGACTGACTCTGCCCAGCCTACCACAGCTTCAAACCGCTTGAAGCTGTAGTGATCGAATCCCAGCGTGGATTTAAGTTCTTTGAAGAACAATTCGATCTGCCATCGGAGCGAGTACAGCTCGAGCACCTCCTGCAGGCTGATCCCTTTTGCATTGGTTATCAAGATTTTGACATCATCGGCTGTCGCTTCCTTTAGTTGTGCTTTCGTTGTCGAGTACACTATGCGTGCAAGGCCAACGCCTTTTACGTCTCGTGTCTCTTCATACGCGTAGTACACGCGTGCTTTCACTTTCGGTCCAAGTCGATGAGCAGAAAGTCGTCGTTGATTGACGAATTTTCCACTTGAGGCTTGTAACCTGATTTTCTTGAGCGACAGTTTTGACCATGACTTCAATCGGGAACGCAAACTAGGACGCTTGCCTTGAGGGCCCGCGAATACTCGTGAGGAATTGGCTGGGAATATCCAGGTGTAACCACGTTGTTCACATGCTTGTCGAACAACATCCGCTTCATAAGCCGTATCACCAAGCACAACTACTTGAGCCTGGGTAGGTAACGGAAGTGACTTGATCATCTCAGCGGCCGCTTGTGCGGTGGTCAGCCGGTCGATTCCATATTTTTGGCAATACTCGACCGTCTTGAAAGGAATCTGATACGCAATACGAATACCCGAAGGTGTTATCAGGAGTCCAAAAGTAAAGCTGTGGCACTTTTTGCTCGGGTACTTGCGCTTTGCGTAACGCTTCTTCTTAGAGCTTCGCTGCTTACGATTTTGAACACTGAACGTATTTTCAGTCTGCTTGCCTTGCTGGCTGGTTAGAGTAGCATCCACAATCAAAATGAACACGCCCTTAAGCGACTCACGCTTCAATAGTGCAGTTCGCAGGGGTTCGTTGAAGTCTCGGCTCTTCCAGCGTCCACGCGCCAGGAATCGTGTCAATTGACTCCGGTGAACTGAGTCGGAGGCAATCATGCCTGCGGCCTGCATACAACTCATCTTGCCACGATGCGCTATGAAGCAAAGAACCATTCGCATCAGCATCAATTGAGCAAAGTAATTCAGATCGCTCAGCTTCAAAAACCTCTTGAGCGGATCGGCTGTTTCCTCGACAATAACCATTGGGGGAGTTCCTTCTCGTGATGGTATGCGTACAACACGACTCATGAGAAACTCCCCCTTTCGTTGCAATAGCAGTTTTTTGACAGCATTGAAAATAGTGCAACATCAAAACTAGCGCCCGCGGTTCAAAGAGCACAAAACGAAAGCTTCTGAACGGTGGCCCGTCCAGCTACGCCGGTGGCCCGTCCAGCTACAAAAGAAAGAACTTAGACCGCTGCGCGAAGATACTCGACGACGCGCGAGCTGAATTGACCTCGGGAGACAACTTGATCAAAGCCAGCATCCTGAGCAGCAGCTAGTCGAGCTTCATGGACGTGCGAGGCGAATCCGATGATTGTGAGCTGCCCATGAGTAGCTCGCAAGTTTTCAACGATCGCAGGCAATTCGGCCAATTCCACTGCAGCCAGATCAATCATGCAGCAGCCAATATCGTCAGTAGCAAGTTGATCCAACTTCGGATCGCTCAGCTTCGAGGCGATTGTCAAACCGCAACCAACTTCTGCGGCCGCCGCTTTGACAACGGGCCAGAAGAAAACATCTTTTGAGATGAAGATCGCTGATTGTGGCATAGCTGGTGAAAATTTTGCTTGAGGTGTTTTGCGTTGAGCTCGAATCGGAAGAGCGAGTACGATTAGGAGCACCGCTGCGCTGAGCACGAGCACAAGCACAAGCACAGCAAGAAGTAATGATTGGTCAGTTCCTTTTCCACGCTTTGGCAAGCGTAGTTACGATTGACCACCTTCAGGCAGTCAACCTGCAGCGCTGAGCACGACAAAAAAGGCGAACCGCCTCGTCCGATTCCTGCTCCTGCTCGTAGTCGTAATCGTAATCGTAATCGATCTTTCTCAGATCCAAAGAGCGAGCACGTTTGGGAGCACCCCTGAGCTCGAGTAGTAAAAGGAGCATCAGCTTAAGAAGGAATCTCTCCACGCTCTGGCAAGCGTAGCTACGATTGATCACCTTTTGGCGAAGGTAGCACAAGAAGCCACCCGAAACCACCACTATAGGTGGCATGCGACTATTCGTCAGCTTGAAATCGGCTCACATTTAGCAAAAGAATATTCCCCGAAGGTCGATTCCAGGATATAACTAAATGCGTTGTTGACACTGAGTCTCAAAATCGAAACAGGTTTCCCAGAGATTTCTCGCTACGAACGTTGAGGAAATTGTGGACAGCTATCCTCTAGAACTGCTAAGTGACGGCCAAGAAGCACGTATTGTGGATGTTTGCGGTGACGCAACACAGGTCCATCGGCTGGCAGAAATTGGCATTCGTTGTGGCAGCTTACTCAAGATGATTCGCCGTGGTGAGCCACACCTGCTAGCCGTAGATGGACGACGACTATCAGTCCGTCTAGCTCAGGGAATCGATATCTTCGTTTCTAACCTCAATATTGCCAGAGTCGCTGAAGCCGTTTAGCTATGTTGACGCTGGCCGATATCGCTCCTGGTAAATCTGCTCGCGTTATTGATGTTACTGGCGACGACAATTTAGCCGCGCGCATCATGGAGATGGGCATCTACGAAGGCGAGCTAGTGAAGGTTGTCGGAATTGCTCCCCTTGGCGACCCAATGGATTTGGAAGTTCAGGGCTATCGGCTTTCGCTGCGGAAAGCGGAAGCAAAACGAATCACCGTTCACACTGATCCAGCGCCGAACTGAGCGGAATGAGCCAAACCTCTTCAATTACTGTCGCGCTGGTAGGTAATCCCAATACTGGCAAGAGCACATTTTTTAGCGCTCTGTGCGGTGTGCCTGCGAGAGTTGGCAACTATCCCGGCGTGACCGTTGAAAAGAAGCTGGGCAAATACACCGATAGCACCGGGCCTGTTACTGTCGTCGATCTTCCCGGCACCTATGGACTAACCGCTAGAACGCTTGATGAAAAAGTATCTGTCGATGTACTGTTGGGTTCAGTACCCGATGTACCTCACATCGAGGCCATCGTAGCCATTATCGACGCAACGAACTTGGAGCGCAACCTTTACTTGTACACACAACTCCGGCAGCTTGGCTTGCCGATGTTGGTCGTGCTAAACATGTGGGACCGCGCTCAATCCGAAATCAAACTGGATGTTGACGAACTGCAGAAACGACTTGGGGTGCCTGTCGTCACCACCTCAGCCAGCAAGCGGCAAGGCATCGAGGAAGCTCGTCGACTTATTCGCAAGATCGTCCAAGCCTCCAAGCCCGCCGATCTGGACCTTTTTCCAAATGACTTTAACAAGGCGGTCGAAGAACTACAGGCTTGGCTTCAGAAGCATGGCACTCAACTGAGTCAGTTTCAATGTGAACGCTTAGTGCTGGATGTTGATAGCTCTCATGCGCACCAGTTAATCCAGCAAAACGGGCTGAGTGAGTTGTCTGCGCAACTATCAGCTATCCGCGAGCAATTGAACTCTTCGGGCCAGCGAGTACCAAGCTGTGAAACCAAGGCTCGCTACGGTTGGATCAAGCAAACGCTGTCGGGTATCTACACGCGACAACCCAAAGCAACTTCCAAGTCGGACAAGATCGATCACTGGCTGACCCACAAATTCTGGGGCTTTGCGGCATTCGGTATCATCATGTTCATCATTTACCAGTTCATCACTTTGGGAGCTGGCTGGTTTAGCGACATGATCGATGGCAGCTTAATGCCGCTTGTGTCGGGTTATGCTGAATCAGCAATTGCTCCTGGCATATTGAGAAGCCTTTTAGTTGACGGCATTATTGCTGGCGTTGGAGCTGTCATCGTTTTCCTCCCAGTCATCCTGATGCTGTTCTTTTTCATCGCTCTGTTGGAAGATTGCGGCTACATGGCCCGCGCTGCTTTTGTGATGGACAAGCTGATGTCCAAGCTGGGGCTGAGCGGCAAATCGTTTCTACCGCTAATGAGTTCCTTTGCTTGTGCAGTCCCCGGAATCATGGCTACTCGAGTCATCGACAATTGGCGTGATCGTATGGTAACGATCTTGATTGCGCCGTTGATGAGTTGTTCGGCCAGGCTACCGGTATACATGCTGTTTGTGACAGCTTTTGTGCCTGAGAAAACTTGGCTGGGTGGCTGGATAGGGCTGCATGGCATCGTACTATTCGGAATGAGTCTGCTTGGATTGTTTGTAGCAATTCCTATCGCTTGGCTACTCAAGCGGTTTTTCTTTAAAGGTGAAGCCAGTGCATTTGTCATGGAACTGCCCAGTTACAAGCTTCCATCGTTGCGAGTAGTTCTATTTCGCGTTTTGGAAAGCGGACAATCCTTCCTAAGTCGAGCCGGCACGTTGATCTTCTGTACATGTGTACTCGTTTGGGCTGCAGGTTACTTTCCTGCCGATCATAGTCAGTTAGATAGCTTGACCAGTCAACTTGAGTCGATGGATGCTGAATCCGCTGAAGCTGAACCGTTGATCAAGCAGCGTCAGGAACTAGCGGGACAACTGATTGAAAAGAGCTTGCTTGGGCGAGTTGGCAAGGCTATTGAGCCGGTGGTTAAACCGCTTGGCTGGGACTGGAGAATTGGCGTAGGTGTGATCGCCTCGTTCCCGGCTCGCGAAGTAATCATCGCCACGCTTGGAACCATCTACTCTTTGGGCGGCGAGGTCGACGAGGAGGACCAAGGCTTGCAAGATGCTTTGCATGCGGCGACTTGGCCCGACGGTAAGCCGGTATTCAATCTACCGGTCGCCCTTTCCATTATGGTTTTCTTTGCATTGTGTGCTCAGTGCGCGGCTACTCTGATGGTGATTCGCCGCGAAACCAACTCGTGGCGCTGGCCTATTTTCGCTTTTGTTTACATGACTGCATTGGCTTATGTCGGTGCACTGATTACATTCCAAGTGAGCAGTCGATTATTTGCTTAATCCAAGTGGTTGAAGATCCGTGTTTGACTTGCAGACCATTATCGTACTAACTATCGTGACGGCATGCGGAACGGTGCTAACGATTCGATTCGTGCGTTGGATCAGCGGCTCGACTATGGGCGGCTGCGGCAATTGTTCTGCAAAGACTCGATTCAAAAGTACAGGTTCTGGCTGTTCTGGTAATCGGTCGGCCGATGTAACGATCAAGCCCTTGATGCAGATTCAATTTCCAGCGACTGGATCCAATAAAGAAACGTAGGCAGCTATCCAACTAATCCAAGACAGCAATCAACGTCAAAAGAGTCGCACATATGTTCTTGATCATCGCTACATGGAAAGACAAAAGCGATTCCATCTTTCTAGTTGGGAACGATCCCAACAATCGAAAAATACCGAACTGGATTGAGGTATTCCATCAGCTTGACACTCAAGCTGATCCGTGCGATGCGGAGATCATTTATGCCAAAGTGAGCCGATCCTTCATTTTGGATCGAGATGGTGAAAGTTACTTCTTGCACGATGATAAGTATCCAGGCGAATTGAAATCGCTAAAGTTCTCCAAGAACGTAGCATCACAGTGGTATCAAGTTCTTGCTCAACAGGCAGGCCTAGAGAACTTCACGCCGCCTGAGGAGGACGATCCAGAGGCGGACGAGGAATTGGACTACGGTTCTGGCAAGGAGTATTCTCGTGAGTTCGAATCGCACGGCGAGTTCGCTTCGGATTTGGATGATGCTGATTTAGACGAGCTGGAATACGAAGCGGAAACGGACGATTTCTATGAATCGGACAGCAAAGAAAATAAGCGAGACTCCGGAAAAGACGATCTCGACGATATTCCTTTCTGAACTTGAACTAACCACAGAGGCACAGAGGCACAGAGGCACAAAGGCTTGAACGGGTGAAGAGTTAATCAGAAGTCTTTGCTCGTGCTCAGCGCAGAGGTGCTCCCAAACGTGCTCGCTCTTCGGATTTGAAGGACGAGTAGGATTAGGATTAGGAGTAGGAGAAAGGGAGCAGGAGGCAGAGCCTCGAAGACAGTGCGTTCCAAGGCAGAGCCCTATTTGTCCTACGTATCTTTTTACAGCCCCCATGAGCTTGTCTCATGGGTGAATGAGTTTGGTAGCTAGATCGCGAGGCACCCGGCCCCTACCGAGCTTGCCTCGGTTAGAGCCGAAGCTCTGTACCTAGTAGCCGAGCTTTCGGTCCACTGGGACGAGCCCGGGCTTGCCTAGTGGGGCCATTGGCATAGCCAAAGAGATGCGTAGGATGAAGAGGGCAGAGCCTTGGAACGAGTCCAGCAACTGGCTCTCAGTCGACATACTTCTTCGGTTGATAGAAGGATCGTATATCGACAAAGTCCATGCCGGCAGCTTGAGCAGCTTGAATTCCAAGTGACGAATCTTCGTATACCAAGCACTCTTCTGGACGAACGCCCAATCGTTCTGCTGCGAGCAAAAACACGTCGGGATCAGGCTTATGGCGCGTAGTGTCTTCAGCGGTAACAATGGTATTGAACCAGTCGACAATGCCGATCTGTTCCAGTTGTTGCTGAATAATATGTCGATAACCGCCGCTGGCTACTGCCATCGGAACTTGTCCGCGAAAATGCTTCACCACGTCAATCACTTCGGTGATGGGTGCTAAATGATGAAGCAGATCCATGAACAGTCCTTCTTTTTCATGAGCCGCCTGATGAGCGTCCACTTCCACGCCGTGCTCGCCAGCCAACAAACTCACGATCTGCTTTGAGGGCATGCCGCCTAGGGCATAGAAGCGATCTTCAGGAAAGTGAACTCCATAACGGCTCAGCGTTCGAGACCAAGCTACGAAATGCAGCGGCATCGAATCGGTCAACGTTCCGTCGCAGTCGAAGATCAACCCTTCGTACGATCGTTTAGGAAAGGCAGGATTTGCGTGTATCATTGTTAACTGTCTTGATGATTGACTGAGTTTCTTCCAGCGTAGCGGCGCAAGCGGCCCGGTTCCTCTAGCGTAACGGCGCGAGCCATACAGTTCCCTGCCGACTGGCTTTTATGCAAAATCAAACGCGATACCCAAGAAGCTGGGTGTTCGCGCACCGCCGCTTGAACTGTGGCCTAAAGATTACTTGCGAATGCCGTTTTCCGGAACCGCTAAAGGTGGCTCGTCCGCAAAACCCTGCCCCGAAATCACCACAGTCTGGCGACGGTAGCTACATCCTAGCCAAGGATGCTACGGGCGACCTTGGCTATCATCAGCGACCAACAAAAGTAACACCAAGTTGCGTCAGTATCTCATTGGCTTCGGGGTATGTGCCATTCCGATCTTTCGCCGCTTTACTTGCAGCTACAAGAACAGGCAAATTATCGTAGCTCGACTTCCTTTGATTCAGAATCAGAACTTTTAATGTTGCCAACTTCTCGTGAACTTGATTTTCGTCCGACCTAGCCAGATCAATCAGGATTCCCATGCTCAACTGTGAAGCTTGATCCTGATCCTGTCGATTGGTCAATTCTGCCAGTGCGTCCAACTGATTCAGCTTAGCAGCGTAAGCGACAAACCTTTCTGCCAGATTATCGATGATCGCAAATTTCTGATCGACCATAGACGCGTGGAAATGGAGCTGCTTGATGGGCCTTGTAATGAATACTGTCTCCTTCAGTATCTCAAAGACTTCAACCGACTCTTTTTGCGTATTGAGCGAATCGACTAGCGACCTCAATTCTCGCGATAGCTCTGGAGTGATAGGAGGAACCCGATCGACCAACGCCAACCTCAGAACGTTCAACTGAACACTCTTCAGATCATTTTCTGCCGCAAATCTGCTCAACGCCAAAGCCTGTTTGAACTGGGGCATCGTAAGTGGTTCAGCAACCTTCGTTGTCTGTCGCAGCCCGTATTGATCAGAGCCACGAATCGAATCGAGCATTTCGCTACAAAGCGATTCCACTTGATCGGGTTGATGCTTGGCAAACAGTTTGCTAAGCCCAGCTAGGACAATAACTTGAAGATCTACTGAGCTGTGTATCTTCACAACATCGACTGCAGACTTGGAAAGTTTGTTGGCTCGCTCTCGAATTGCGGGATCACCGATTATCGATGGTTCCTCGAACAACCTGGCTGTCAACATGTAAATAGACATTGGATCGATCAAGTCAGGCGGCCTCGATTGAATGTGGGCGGTTAGCTTATCGAGCTTCTCAGCGAGTTCATTAGCCGCGATCGACTTTTGCTTCAATTGCCATATCAACTCGAGAATCATCGCATCGGGGTGTGGATCTGCCGTCGACAGCGTGGCCTTCAATTGTTCGAGCATACTACTGCCCTCTGAACCTGCGGCCTTCAAGAACTGCTCAACCGCCACGCTCTGCAAATCGGCAGTGAAAATTTGACTGGGCATAGGCTCGATCGTCAGTAGATCGGTAAGTCGGGTTTGTCCATCGACATTGACGAACAACTGTGGCGCGAGAATTTTGCTCGGCCCAGCTTTAAGGCTTTTGGTAATGGCATCGATTAGCAGAAGGTTGGCCCTAGATTGTCCGTCTTGCGAGTCGGATGGGCTCGACTGATTTCTGGGAATCAATTGTGTTCCAGCAAGGTTCATGTAGCTTTGAGTTGACCTTTGCTGACTTGTTGGCAAACTTGACATATTGCGAACAGCATCCAGATACAATTCCAATTGAATCTGAACCTCAGCGATCTCCAAACGACGCCAAATGGACTTGCTCGAAGCTTGAACTCTACGAACCAACGTATCTCGAATCGTCTGATTCGGCTCAGACTTGGCGCACAGTTCGAGCAACCTGGAAAACACCTGTCGATCTGAACCCAAGCTACTGTCCAACAGTTTTTCAACTACTCGAAGCTCACCCTCCACAGCACCTTTACGATTCTCGAAAGCGCGAAATCCGTACCAGCGTAGCAACGATTGGTTTTCGATTTGATCAATGAATTCAGCGCGAATCAGTTTATCAGCTACTTCTACAGCTTCCTTATCAAGCCCCAAATGAAGCTCCGTTTGTAGAAGCAACATTGGTCCGAGCATCCAATCTGGATTTGCTTCTATGTGCGATTTCAGTTTGCCACGCCACCCAAGCGACTTCTCATAACTCACCGCAGTAAGCATTTTTTCAAACGGGCTTTTCCAGGAAGCCGGAATCTGGCTCGAGTCGTGTTCGATACCCGCCGTAAGCCATTCCGAGCCCATAAATCGATCAGCCTTGATCTGCTGCGAATCGGGCAATACTTTACTAAACGCGATATCGACGAACTTGCCATTTTCCCACCACAGTGACTGTGAATCGGTGAACAGAGTCAATAGCTTCGTCGTGTCTTTCGAATAGCCTTTGGAAAGATGCTCGAACAATTCAATTCCCTGGTCGGCTGTTTTCTCACCGCGCAGCAGACTCTTACAAAAATCAATCGCCAAGGCAGAACCATGTAGCGATCCTGGATCAACTTTCAGCAGGGCCTTAAGCCAAGTCTCTTTCTGCTTGGCGTTGGCGTAACCTTTGGAGTCGATCGCCATGAGTTTTTCGCAGGTCCACTCTGCATGCTCCGATAACAAAGCTTCGTAAAGCTCAAAGGCTTCGTCTTTCTGTCGAACCTCAAGGCAAGCTGCCAACAAAAATCGATACGCTCGCGACTTTGGATCTTTCAAAACCAATTCACGCAAAGTGGGTACAGGATCTTGTCCCGGGTGGCAGATCTTGTACTCGGCTAAGCGTCGCAACTTGTCATCCTGGTCCGGGTTGGAAAGCAAATCTGCCTCCAAACCCTGAATCATTTTGATGAGGTCACCTGATTGAGCAAGTGAAAAGAGTGTGTACTTGCGTCTATACGATTCGCTGGCAGTATTCGAGTTTGATGCTCGACCATAAGAAGCGTGTTCGCTCAGAGCCAATAACAGATCCTTGTTGATATCGTTAGCATCGATCAGACAGTTAGTTTCGGAAATAGTCTTCATCAGCAATGCCATTTGTTGTTGGCGCATTTGTTCCATTTGCAGTTGCTGTTGTTGCATTTGAGCTTGAACCGCTTGAGCCTGAGCCATCTGCTGGGTAGCAGTTGAAGCACCAGGACGGATGGTCGTGGTTCTGGTTGTTCTGATTGCTGGAAAAATAGTTTTCGGAATACTCTTGGCTAGCTCGGCAGCTTCGTCTCGCATTCCCAGCATCAACATTTTGGAGTGAAGGATGTTCATTGCGTCAACGGGAAGTGACTGCTTGGCCAAAGCATTGACTTTGTCCTTGGCGACATCAGAACGACCAAGTGCCATTGAAAGCTCAATAATCTTTAGATCGCGGTAGGGTTTATTGGTTTCATCCACCGTGATCGAAGCAACCAGCGACAGGGCATCGTCGAGTTGCTTGTTGAGTTCTAGAGCTCGAACGCGAGCAAATTGGAAACTGACATCATCGGGCACACGTTCGCAGATCGTTTTCAGCGATTCAGCCGCGGCCTCGAAATCACGACTCAACATCTGCAAGTTGGCTCGATTGGAAAGCCAACATACCTTTAGATCTTCATTGGGCTCATCAGTGTGAAACTTTTTGAACAATGTTTGCAAACGATCACTGGTTCCGTTTTGTTCAAGCATGCCGTGAACGATCTCGCTGATTTCTAAATCGTATCGTTGAGTCAGGGCTGCTTGTGAAAAGCTCAAGTTTCCGGTTCCACTCGCTCTAGCACTAGAAAGAGCAATCTGACCCAAGATCGCACTTCGCTGAGCGGTAGACTGCTGAGGTTGACTTCGAGAGATCCGCCAAAACAGTGGTATGACCTCATGCACGATTTGATCAACCTCATCGTACTTCTTTTGCTGAATGAAGTAAGGAATCAAAGTCATCAAACGTCCTTCACCTATTCCTTGACCAGATGGATAGCCGTAACCATAAACGTTGTACATATAGGCGGTGCTTAATACACTCGGCTGAGCAGCAGGCTTGCTTTGGCAAATCTCCCGCCATCTCTTCCACAACGCAGAAAGATCCTCATTGGGTTTATCGTTAAGTCGAGTCAGGATTACAACCATGATCAATTCGGGCTGTGAGCAGTTTTCCAAAATGTCTGCCTGAATCGCCTGGACGAGTTCTTCGTTCTTATGCATTCTCGCCTGCTCCAACAAGAACAAGCTGGGCGGTGAGTAGTCCGCTAGATTTAAAGTTCGTGTAGTGGTTGAACCTGGAGTCACTCTTGATCCATTTGCATAAACAACGAAGTTCGAATTTCTAATCGGATTGAGGAGGACTCTATTAGCCATAGTTCTTTGCAGAATGCCGCCGCGAGGTTGCGCGTATTTCATTTTAGGCGTTGACTTTTGAAACTGCTCCCAGGCAAACTGTAGTTCGCTCGGCGTTAGGATTTTGGAGACAAGAACACCAGTGATAGACTGCAAAGTGCCTGTTACCGTAGAACTTCCACGAGTCAACGAAATCGGCTGGCCAGATGGCGTTTCGCACTTGCGCTGGATGGCTTGAAGAAATAGCATTCGCTCGTGATCATCCCCCAACTCCGCGATTCGTCTCGCCCACTGAATCTCTGACTCAGAATCATTTTTTGCAATTGCCCAGGTAAGTTGGTCGTAAGCAGCAAGCAAGTTGGACTTGGTTTCAGGCTCAATCTGCTTCAAGAACTCTTCAGCCGCCAACTTTCGAGTTTCTAACTTCGCTAGCACAGCAATCCGAGCTTCCGCATAGTCCCTGGGTAGAAACACTTTCATGCCTTGCCGGGCAGTCCTCAGTTGCGCCGCATTAACGCTGCTACGATTGACAGACCGCACGGATTTCATCATCTCATCGGACTGGACATGCGCAACCACCATATCCATGTCTCGCAAATCTCGATCGGCGAAATGAGCATTTGTCTGACTGGAGCCACCGGGTCGTTTCGTTGCAAGCTTCTGTTCTTCGACAACCTCGCGACTAAGCGTTTCTAGCGGCAAATTCAAGCTGAACAAATGCTTGAACTGTTCGATGGCCTCGTCAGATTTGTTAATCTCCAGATTGACGACTCCCGAACGATACAACAACTCCCAATCGTCCGAGTTTTTCTCTAGCAACTTGTTGAGAATGTGTGACGCAGAAACGTAATTGCCATCATGGATCAGTGAATCCAATTCTGCCATCTGTCGCACTGGATCACGTTCTTTTAACACATGATTTACAATGATCTGGTGACCCTCTGCCGAGTTGCCATTTTCCAGCAACATTTTGGCCAATGGCACTTCGGTTTCCGATCCTGGCGCGATCTCCACCAACCGCCGCTGATACGAAATTGCTGCCGACAAGTCATTTGACTGTCGACACAGCTTGGCAAGTTGGTTTAGCAGAACTGTGTCCCGAGTTTCCGACTGTAGCAAGCTCTCCAATGCCTGCCGAGCCTTGGGAAGTTGATTAGTCGAAGCCCAAACTTGAGCCAGACAAATCGTCCTGGATCGATTCATCCCAGGCAGTTTACGTTCGGCGTCGAGCCTAGAGGTCAACTCTTCAACACCACCAGACTTCGTAAACAGTGGCGTTAGTCGATTGACCACATCGAGCATATCGTCCAGTTCATCCGATTTCTCAAGGACGCGAAAGTACACGTCGATCGCTTCCTGAGTTCGCTCTGCGTCTGACAGGATCTTGCCGAGGGTAAAGAGTAACCCGACATCCTTGGGGTCGATTCGCATGGCTTTGCGCAGCGCGGTGACAGCCTCATCCAGCTTGCCAATCTTAACGCACATCTGCGCGTAGAATTCATAACTTGAAACCATCGACGGGGCAGACTCAATGACACTCTGAGCAGCCTCAAGAGCACCCGTCGAGTTGCCAGTCTTGAGTTCCAACTCGCTGACTTTAATCCAATAGTTATTGCGAGAGCGGCGATCTAGGGCGGCCAGCTTTCGCAAAGTCTCGATTGCATTCTTTTTATCTCCCAAGACTTCTGCTACGCGGGCAGCTAACTCCCAACCTTGAACAAAGGCTGGTTCAACGGACGTTGCCTTTTTTGCTTCATCCATTGCCAGCCCCCACTGACGATTGGCTTCGAGAAATCTGGCGAACTTATAATGAAGTTGAACCGCAGCGGCGGTAGTGGATTGCTCTTCGTTCAACTTGGCAACCTGTTGCTGAAGTTGCTGAATCTCTTCGGGCAATTTGCGAGAGGCTTGTGACTGCGAGATCATTTCGGCGATTACAAGATCGCGTTGCAACTGATCGCCAGCTAAACCTTCAGCGGCTTGAAGATACAGATTGGCTGATTCGATATGCTGGTTCTTGTAGTGCGATTTGGCTGCTTGCAGTTGCAGATGAAAGTCTTTGGGCTCCAGCTTTACTGCTCGCGCCCAAACTTCAGCACTGTGATCGTACATCGAGAACTTGCTGAACATTTCAGCGGCGTGCCGCAGGCTATCGACCGAAGGATTGGGTACATCAATCAACTCTTGCCAAATTGCGATAGCTTCCTCATTACGCTTGGATCGGAAGAGAAATTCGGCCAAGTATTCGCGATATTGCTCCAACTTGGGCGCGACGGAAACTGCCTGACGCAAATACTTCTCGGCTGGTTCGGAAAGTCGATTCTGCAAACACAGCTCGGCAACTTGGGAAATGATCACCGGATCCTTCGGTGCACTATCTACGATCTTTTGCCAAATTTGAAGCGCCGATTGCACGCGTTCCGATTCAGGCTTGTCAGCATGTTGCAGCATCAAGCTGCCCCATTTTCGCAAGTTATCGATATTCGTCGGTTCTAACTTTACCAGTTCGCGGTACTGCTCGTCGGCCAAGTTGTACTTCCGCGCCTCAGCCAAAAGATCGACGTAAGACTTGCGAAGGTCGACTTGATTCGGCGCGAGTTCAATCGCCTTTGCATTCCACTGGATCGCCTCTTCCATGCGAGCCACCGAAGCCAAGAATCTAGCTAGGCGCATCATGGCATCCAAATCATCGGGGTGCTTGGAAAGCCACGACTGGTAGTACTTGACCAAGCCTTCCTGATCCTTTGACTTCAGAAACAGTTCATCGATCCTTCGCCGAGCATCTCGGAAGAGCCAACTGGTTGGATTCAGTTCGCCGAGCACCTGCTCCAGTTGAGCGATCCCACCGGCTCTTTCGCCAAGCTGCCCAGTCAAGTCAGCGATTTGAAGTTTAACGGTGCTTCTTCGAAAGTCGTCACGTTCGATCTTGAGCAGTTTTTCATAACGAGCCTTGGCCAAGTCCAATCTACCTTCTTGGACAAGGATCGTTGCAACCTCTTCGACCACTCGAGGATCATTCGGATACTGCGACTCCAAGCGATCCCAAATTTCCAGAGCCTTATCGAACCTTGTGGCCTTCAAATACAGGCGACCAAGTTGCTGATGAATCTCGTGCGAGTCCGCGCGCGCCGGTTTTCGCTCGAGTGCTCGATTCATCGCATCAATCGCTGCGGGCCAATCAGAGGCTCCAGACAGGGCGAGTCCCAGATAGTAGCTGGCGATGGGATCGGTGGAACGCAGTTTTTCCGACTGCGAAAAGGCTTGAGCGGCAACAGGAAATCGACCACGATGCAATTCAATCAAGCCTTGAATCTGCCAACTGACACTATCGTCGGCATTTTGCTTGGTTCTCTCTCGTAGATTTTCTAACAACTTTTCCAGAGTGCCATAGTCTGCGTGGTGTGAATAAACTCGATCGAAAGCAGTGCCTCGACGCGGATTCTTTTCTAGCAGCTCAAAGAACTTTTCAGCCGCCCTACGTTCTTGCAGCAAGTCGTCATCAGCTTCTGACTGCGCGCTCTTTCGCTGGGTGTTTGGCTCGTTTTCGTATTTTTCGGTGGCTTCCGGCTTTTTGTCGCTCGCCTTTCGAGCAACTTCCGATGAATCAACGTCCTGAGCCGATACCTTGATTGAATTTAAGGCCAACCAAAGACCAATTAACGCTACAAACAATAAACGATTTGGAAGAGCGAATCGCATTCGGGCGGAACTCCTTTAGCTCAACAGTGTTTGAGTCGAGTCAGGCAGTCTATTAAGAAAACCGACTGTAATATGATAACGAATTAATCTACTCGTTCGACAAATCACAAAGCAATGTTTGCATTTGCCATAGATAAACCGCTATACTGGCAAAACTCGTTCTCGGGAATGCTGAGCCAACCGACCAAGATTAACAAACTTCATTTACTTGAACCCTGGAGTCCTGGATGAGCGTCGACGAACAATTGAAGGATAAGCTGGACAAGTTTCGGCAAGATTTTCAAACTCTTAAGACTGAAATATCTAAGGTTATCGTTGGTCAACAAGAGATCCTGGATGATACGCTGATATCGCTGGTTGCTGGCGGACATGTGCTACTGGAAGGTGTTCCAGGCCTCGGAAAAACGCTGACTGTTCGCACGCTGGCCGAAGCTTTGCACCTTCAGTTTCATCGCATTCAATTTACGCCCGACCTGATGCCCGCGGACTTGATCGGAACTCAAGTAATTGCCGAAGGTGAAGATGGCAGAAAATTTTTCGAGTTTCAAAAAGGTCCGTTGTTCGCTAATGTTCTGCTGGCCGATGAAATCAACCGCGCTACGCCGAAGACACAGTCTGCACTATTGGAGGCGATGCAAGAGCACTCGGTCACAGTTGCTGGAGTGACGCATCGACTGACCGAGCCATTCTTCGTGATGGCGACTCAGAACCTGCTTGAAATGGAAGGAACCTATCCTCTACCTGAAGCTCAGTTGGATCGTTCTTCTGTAAGTTGCTGGTGAAGTATCCTAAGGTCAGCGATTTGGAGACCATTCTTGATCGCACAACGGAATCATCGAAACCTTCTGTAACTCCTGTGATGACCGGCGAGCGAATCTTGGAGATGTCCGCTTTGGCTCGATTGATTCCTATCGCACCCGATGTACGTCGTTATGGAATCGCGATGGTTGTAGCCACGCACCCGGACCACGAGTTAGCCGCTGCACCAACAAAAAGAAGTATGCGCTACGGCTCAAGCCCGCGGACTACAATCTTTGATCCTAGGTGCAAAGATTCGAGCGATACTCGACCATCGCTATCACGTTGCTCGACAAGACTTGCGCGACATGGCAACTCCGGTTCTTCGCCATCGTTTGATTTTGAACTTCGAAGGTCAAGCCGAAGGAATCAGCGCCGATGATGTTATCGCCAAGATTATTCAAAGTATTCCCGAAAATGCACTTGCTGCAGCATAGTTGAACCAAGCCAATCATGGCTGTCCGCCTGGTTAGTCTGACGGACTGTCCATTAGACTGACAGACTGCCCAAAACGCAGCTGTTAAATCACGCCCCACTCAGATCGGCCAACAAGAAACCCAACATGCTGTTCCCTCCTGATTTTCTGACGCGACTGGAATATCTTTCGATCATGTCGAAGCGGGTATTCCGAGGAACGTTGTTGGCTCAGCGTCGCACGATGCAGATGGGTTCTGGTATCGAGTTCTCCGATCACCGTGAATACACCTTCGGCGACGACCTGCGTTACTTAGACTGGAACATCTACGCTAGGCATGGCGATCTGTTGTTGAAGCGATTTCAGGAGGAGCAAGACCTGCACGTCTACCTGCTGCTCGACTGCTCGAAGAGTATGGCATACGGCAAGCCGCCCAAGTTCGATTTAGCTCGACACTTAACGGCTGCGCTCGCGTATATCGCGCTAGCCGACTTAGATCGCATTGCAGTAGTGGCTTATTCAAACGGCATTGCCAAGGAGTTTCCCGTCACACGAGGTAAGGCTCGCATCTTGCCGCTGATGCGATTTCTTGAGTCGCTGGAAACGTCGGGCGAGGACACGAACTTGGAAAAGGCCGTTCAAGGCTTAGTTCATCGCGGCACTCGTACCGGACTAGCCGTAATCATCAGCGATCTATTCGACGAGCATGGATTTCAGCGCGGGCTTGATCAACTGCGAGCCCGACGATTCGACGCTCACGTTCTGCAACTACACGATCCGAAAGAGGCTGACCCACGACTGCTGGGCGATGCTGAACTCGTGGATATGGAGACCGATTCGGTGCGGATGGTAACGATCACAGAGAAAATGGCTCGCAAGTATCAACAGCTCTTTCAGTCTCATCAGCAATCTGTGCGAGACTACTGCAACAATTATGGACTCAGTTGCACGCAGTCGCCCTCGGTAGTTCCATTCGATGAACTCGTGTTGCGCATGATGCGAGCCTCGGCAGCAGGGAGGTAACCGCAGAAATGTCACTCGCCGTTCCATCTGCATTAATACTGAGCCTAATCGCTTTGCCGATTTTGGTTTTGTATGTCTTGAAGGTTCGCCTGCGACGCATTCCTGTGTCGACCAATATGTTTTGGAAACAGATGTTCGATGAAAAACCTCCTCGAGCACTGTGGCGAAAGCTGAGGCATTTAGTTTCCTTGCTTGCTCAGTTACTGATCCTGGCTTTGTTAGTGTTCGCCATTGCTGACCCATTTTTCAAATGGCAGACAGCCAGCGCTCGTCGAATCGTTTTGGTGATGGACACGTCGGCCAGCATGCAAGCCGTGGATATCAAACCCACACGATTCGATGCAGCTCGCCAAGCCGCTCTCAAAGTTCTCGACGGCGTTCGTGAAACCGATTCGGTAGCCATCGTTTCAGCCAGCAACAGACCGGAAGTTGTGCTGGGAATGGGTGGTCACGTACCCACGTTGAAGACGACCCTTGAATCGATGAACCCGAGCGACGGAACGGCTTCGATTGATCAGGCTGTAACACTGGCCAAGCAATTGATCGGCGATCATCCCAACGGACAGGTGATTGTGCTTACCGACGGTTGCGCACGGACCCCTGAAAAGGACACCAAAGTTGAGCAGCTATCCGTGCCAACCGAATCTCAGGAGAAGCCCAACTCAAGTACCGACGATGCACCATCTAGTGATCAAGGCGATGGAACCTCCAAGAAATCAGATACGTCAGCAGCCTCCAACAAAGCCGCTGACACTAATCCAGCGTCTTCCGATTCGGAGAAGCTTGTCTCCAAGTCCGATCCCAACGCTGAAGCTAAACCTGACTCCAGTAACGACTCTGAGTTAACTAAAAAGAACCCGATCGATGTTCAGCACCTCTATTTCGCCTCAGAAAATGCATCCAACATCGGCATCACTCAGTTGCAGGCTCGTCGAAGTTTGATCGATGCACTTGGATATCAAATTCTCGTTAGCGTACAGAACTCGTCGAAACAGCCCATCAAATGCCGACTGGAAATCGAACTGAATTCGGCACCCGTTGATGTCTTGCCGATCGACCTGCAGCCAGGCCAGAAATGGTCGCGCACTTTAGAAAAAACTTCTTTGGAAGGTGGTGTCTTAAAAGCTTCACTCAATCGAATTCAAGTTGCTAAGGCCGATGACAAGCCTAGCGAGAACGAACCAACAAAATCCGAAGGAGTCGGTGCAAGCGATCTGAATCAGATGCTAGTAGATGACCAAGCCTGGGCTATTGTTCCTCCGCGAGTCATACAGAAGGTGTTGGTGGTTTCACCGGGCAATCTCTTCCTTCAAAAGGTTTTTCAAGCCAACCAGTTGGTCAAGCTGACTGCAACAAAAGAGCTTCCCACGGAATGGCCCGTAGACACGATCGTCGTATGCCACAAGCTGGTTCCGGAAAAGTTGCCCGAAGGGAAAATCCTGATCATCGATCCTGAGTCCAATTGTGATTTGTGGCAGGT
>JAXMBP010000045.1:0-49864 GCA_046349795.1 Pirellulales bacterium
TGGGAAACTTTCATGAGGGGCTTGAGCAGCAGAAGGCTCTCTTCAGCCTCCACTGTGTTGATGCGTCGACCAAAATCCTCGCGGATCAACGTCAGTTCATCCAGTTGCTTATCGAAAGCTCGGAGCGACAAACGAAACATGCCTTTGCCGCTTGGCGAACCGTGACAGGCTCCCGAGTTGCAGCCCTGTTTGCTGAGAGCTACCAGCACTTCAGATTCGAATTGAATCGGTAAAGCGATTGAGCTTCCGGTCACTTTCACCGGTACCGATTTCTCGACGTTGCCAACGCGAACTTGCAGAACGGTTTCGCCATCAGCTTTTGGATAGACGATACTTCCGCGAACTTCGGCTATCTGTGGATTGGCTGAAACGATTTGAGCCAACATCGTCCAATCGCGGCCTGAAGTGTCTGCTTCAATTCCAGTAACAACCAACTGCCGTTTGGATCTAGCCGAATCGAGAGCGATAGAAGCCGGATAAACGTCAATCGATTGCGGGGCTGCGATGACGATTGCTTCCGTTGATTGCGCCGCGAAGGAAAAATCCTTTTCGACGAATCGGCTAGACACAAGTGCTTGAAGTCGAAGTTGGCCGCCTGGGGCTTGCGACAGAAACTCAGGAGTGGTCTTCAGTTCGAAGCTGGCTGTGGATTGATCGGCAGCAATCGTGATCTTTTCTGGAGCTTGTACTCCAGCAGGCAAACTCTGCCAGGTGAGGCTAACTGGCTGAGCTGCGATAGCTCGTTGTAGCGAAACTTGCGCGGGCACAGTCGAGCCCGCCACAATGCGACTGGGAAGAGTAATGTTTACTTGAATTGGATCGTACCATTGAATCGGTAGTCGCACTGACTCAAGCAAACCAGCTCCACCGTGTTCAGCGTACAACTGCAACTCGACTTCATTTGGTAGATTCGCTGAAGGATTGGACGCATCCGCTCGAGTGAAGGTGGTAGCAAAGTTGTCCTTGTCGGGCTTGATGCTCGCCGCCCAACTAGGCGGAAGTTTCTCAGTCAGTAGCGTTGCAGCAGCTTTGAAATCTGCATGAAGCCGCTTCAGAGTTAGCGTCACCGGCTGTTCAGGAACATACTTAGCTAGCTTCACAGCGGATTGTGATTCGAGCGTGAATAGTGAGTCGCTGGATGGCTTTCCAGACAGTACGATGCGACCGTCGCTCCACGATTGTGGATAAGGAATGAATGGTCTTTGCAGCCTTTGAATATCAAGGTTCGTAACTAGGCTGGTCAGGTTTGGTAGATCCTTTGCGCGGCCAATCAGTCGTAACGCCGACAATCGATTGACGTCCCAGCCCTCGCCAACGGAAACATAGATCTTGGCTTCTTTGGCTCCAGCCGGGATGGTTGGATTTAGGATTTTTAACCCAGACAGTGCATTTGGATCAGCAGCCGATTCAGCATTGAGTGCAAGTTCAATCGCTCCGTTGTAACCAGTTCGATTCACAGTCAATGCAATGGCTGCACAACCACGAACGGCGTCCATGAGGTATCGAGTCGAAGTTTTTGCGTCGCCCTTTACCGCCAACGAGAAGGCGTCGACTGGCTTAATATCGATAGCGTAATGAAACAGTGGACCTCCGCGATGTAATAGATCAGCAACCTTCAGCGTGTACTGTCCATCATCGGGGAACTTGTAATCGAAACTGAATTGATCGTCCTTACCAATTGGAGTCTCCGCAACTTTGGCACTAGTAGCGTTGAAGAGCTGCATTTTCAAGACTGCGGAGCTTCCTAGGCTACGACAAAAGGAGCTGAATCGGAGGGTTTGATCTTTGACTCCCGTCAGAGTAAAGCTGTCTGTCGCGCTTGGTCGTATCAAACATCCGCTGATTGAATGAGGCACAAATGGAATCGCGATTGGCTTGGACTGCTGATCGGTTGGTCTGACTGGAACAAAGCCACTTGGGTCAAATCCACTTGGGTCAAAGCTGTCGAGTACAGGAAAATCTGTCAGTCTCACCGACGCCCAGGCTGAAGATACTCCGCCGTTAGGTGACTTGGTCGAAACACAGACTGTGGCCTCCGTAGATTGCGCGTTCGAAGTCAACTCAACCGATTCGGCTGGATGACCGTCGGCAGTAATGAAGCTCAGCTTCGCAGTTTGACCTCGCTGTATCACATTAGGCTTAGCCGAGGCGATCAAGGGGAAATCGCCAAGTCGCAAATGATACTGACCTCCGGCGGTGTAGCGACTGTCGAACAGTTCGAGCACATAGTCGCCAGCTTGATCAAACTTATAACTGAAGCGCACATCGGGATCAGAACCAGTTTCATCGACCGTTGTTAACTCGCGACCATCCAATGTCGTTAACCGCACGACAGGATCCATCGGAGAGTGCAGCCGCTGGCATAGAACCTCGAAGGCAACTCGTTTGCCAGCTTCGACATTGAATCGATAGAAATCACTTTGGGCACCTCGACTGGCAGAGGATATCGACGCTAAGGTAGAAATCTGTTGAGCGGTCTGACGTGTGGTGTTGTTTGACTCGCGAGCTACGGATGCCAAGTCATCTACCAGCATCACAATGGGCTCGGAGGTAGAAGACTGATTGGCGGCCCACAGAGCAAATGGACCACATGGAGTGTTGGCTGGAACGGTTAGTTGGACGATTGCTTGTTCGGCAGTGGCGGATTCGACTTTGAGCGCGACTTGATTTGTTGACGCTACGACTTTGAGCGATTTATCCAGTTCTTTGCCCGAGACGGTTAGTCGAGTTGTCTCGCCAGGCTTGCAAACGCGAGGTTGAATATCGGCGACCTGAGCCCATGACCACTGTGTTAGCGATGCCAGCACCGCAATGGTCAACAATGCTTCCACCAGTGCTTGCTTCAGAGGTAGATCACGGCTTCGATTGATTGGAAATAAATGAATCATCGATCAAACCTCGACATGCTCGGGTGGGATCTTTGCATGGTTGGCTAACGGGAATTTTATCGGGAATTAAGGAACTACGACAACAAAACGATGTCCCTTAACGAATTGGCAGGAAGTCTGGATGGTGGGATTTGGCCTTAAGCTATCCAAAGATGAGCGAGTCCGTTGACAGATAGGTTAAGGCAAATTGCTGCCCTCTATCATACTCGCTTTCCGAGGCTCAAGCGAGTCGCTAAGGCCTTCGGTGCGGTGTATAATGCCTGGCTAGTCGGGGCATTGCGACCTGGAAAAATGCTGTCCGACCGATCCTTGCTTTTAACCCACCTTTTTTGGAAGAGCTTCCCATGAGTATAAATCGTCGAGAGATGTTAGCCCTGGCCGGTGCGGCGGGAGTTTCAGTGACCTGTCTCGTGAACGGACAATCCCTCTATGCCGCCGATGCGACTTTGCCGGAACTGCCTTACGCCAAAGACGCTCTTGAGCCGCACATCGACAAGATGACGATGGAGATTCACCACGGCAAGCATCATCAAGCCTATATCACCAACTTAAATAAGGCTCTAGCCAACGAAGCAGCCTTGAAAGATATGCCACTTGATCAATTGCTGACCAAGCTGGATCAAGTACCCGAAGCGATTCGCAATGCCGTACGCAACAATGGCGGCGGACACCTGAATCACTCGCTGTTCTGGAAGATGATGGCACCAGGCGGCGGGACTCAGGACAAGGGTGCGGTAGGTACAGCGATCGCATCAACCTTTGGTAGCTTCGAGAATTTTCAGCAAGCTTTTGCGACTGCTGCAACTGGACAGTTCGGCAGCGGTTGGGCTTGGCTTGTTGTTAACGGAGGCAAGTTGGAAGTGATGGCCACTCCGAATCAAGACTCACCGATTTCATCTGGCAAGAAACCGATCCTAGGTATCGATGTATGGGAGCATGCTTATTACCTGAAGTATCAGAACATGCGAGCTAACTACATCACCGCTTGGTGGAACATTGTCAACTGGAAGTTCGTCAACGAACTATTCGCTCAAGCAAAGTAGTGTGTTTAACCGTTAGCCGGAGGCGTACGCGGTCAACTGTTCCGAGAGCTTTGCGTTCATTTTGACGCGTACCTTCGGCTAGCGCTAGTTCAACTTTACTTCGGCTACCGATAACTCAGCCAGCTAAATCCCACGAAGAACCGGTAGGCTTGCCCCGAGCCGCTAGAAGGAGGCCTGCATTATGCCATATCGACGACGTACGTTTCTGGCAACGGTCTCCACCAGCGCGTTATCTCTAACCTGCCCTGCGATAACAGTCGCTGAGAATATCGAGCCCACTTGGCCAGAACCCAACTCCGGCGAAGGCTTGATTGAGTACATCATCCGAACTTGTGGCAAGTGGGATGACGATCGCTACAAGCAATTGTTAGGCTGCGCCAATGAGTTCAAGGAGGGCGACGAAATCCTCGGGATCGCCGCCAAGTCGGCTGATGAACGAGCGTTAGCACGAGAACTGCTGAGCCATACTCGGCTTGCCGACATCGACAAGCAAGCTCCGCTGCAAGATCAGCAGTACGGTGCGATACAAGCAGCGGTGAATGCCGCCCAGCACGAGCAGACTGGTGGTTGGACAATGCTCGAACTAAAGCAGTATTTGTTGTCTCAAGACGAATTCAACATCCACAAGATTGCCTCTGGTTTGAGCTCCGACGTAATTGCTTGTGTAGTCAAACTGATGAGCAACGATGAGTTGACTCAAGTTGGGGCAAAAATTTTTAACCCGTTGCCTGACTCTAACATTGGTGCCAAAGGTTATCTTGGCGCGAGAATTCAACCGAACTCACCAACGGACAACGTGGACGATATTCGTTGGCAAGTCTTGGATGCTTGGTCGTATGCAGTCGGCGATGTTCTGCTAGGTACTAATCCTGTCTCGAGCGAGGTCGATTCGGTTGCTGCCGTTGAGAGCGCTTTGCAGGAGTTGCTGCAAACTTTTGATCTTGAGAAAGTACTACCTCACTGCGTGCTTTCACACATCGACGTTCAGGCTCAGGTGGAGCAGAAGCATCCTGGCCGAACTGCATTATGGTTTCAAAGCATCGCTGGCAGCGATGCAGCCAATGCAACTTTTGATGTCACGTTGCAAAAGTTGCTTCACTATGCTTCGACCAAGCGAGGACCTTACGGCCTTTACTTCGAAACAGGGCAGGGCGCGGATTTCACCAACGGTCATGGCAACGGCTTCGACATGGTGATTCACGAATCTCGCAAGTACGGACTCGCGCGACTTCTTTCGCAAAAATTTGCGGCGGCCAATTCGATCCAAGGTCGCCCGTGGACACACGTCAACGATGTGGCTGGGTTTATTGGTCCAGAGGTGTTCCGTAGCCGCGCGCAGTTGGTGCGTTGCTGCTTGGAAGATATCGTCATGGGTAAGTTGCATGGACTGTGCATTGGCTTGGACGTTTGCAGCACTCTGCACATGGATGTTTCGCTAGACGATTTGGACTGGTGCTTGGAACAAGTTATTGCTGCGTGCCCTGCTTATCTGATGGCCTTGCCCACCAAGATCGATCCCATGCTGGGTTATCTGACCACCGGCTATCAAGATCATGTGCGACTGAGACAGAAGTTTGGTTGCAAGGTCAATAATCGGATGTGGGAGTTTTTCAAAAGTCTGGGAGTGATCGATAACGCTGGCCAACCCACCGAGCATTTCGGCGATCCGTTGTGGGTTTACCTCAAGTATCGCCGACATCAGGGTGACAATCGCCACGATGAACAAATTCTTGACGAAGGCCGACAGCAGATGGCTGCTGTTCGACGCCGAGGTGTTTTCTTGGCCAGCGGGCACGGACAAAATTCTGCAGAGCTTCAGCCGCAACTAGCTCGTGAGATCAAGACGATTTATGACGATGCAAAGTCAAGCATCTGGGCCGAACTAACTCCCGGCTTTAAACAATCGCGATCAGGCTCTGCTTTCGTCAAAACGCTCTCTCGCAATCGCGAAGACTACATTTTGCACCCCACTTCTGGCGAGCAATTAGGTCCTTCAGGCGTTGATACTCTTGAGCAACTGAAGCGAACCTATGCAGGCCAGTTCAACGTGCAGTTTGTCATCTCCGATGGACTCAACGCGCTGGCTATCACAGACTTGGCTCAACTTGAACCATTCATTTCAAAACTAGTTGACCGGTTGAAAGCCGAGGGCCTTAAACCGGCTCCCACCAACATCATCGTCGATTCAGGTCGTGTTCGAGCAGGTTATAAAATCGCCGAGCAGTTGTTTGGTGAACTCAGTGGCTTGCGAGGCTTGATCCACATCATCGGCGAGCGACCGGGTTCAGGCCATCGAACTTTTTCAGCCTACATGACGTGTCCCTCTGGAGAAATCTGGAAGAGCGGCAAAGTCGACCACGACAAAACAAGTGTCGTAGCTGGAATTGCCAATACGGCGTTTCCACCAGTTCGCGCGGCGGATGAGGCCGCCAAGATTTTCCTACGCATGTGGCAGGGTTAGTCTAGTAATCGGAAATGACCTTCGGTGGTAGTGCTGCGCGAAGTGCGTTGAGTACGGCTACTACATCGATCAACTCCTGCAAGACTGCACCGGCCACTGGTGGTAGATATCCGGCGGCAGCAATAAACATACCTAGCAAGCTGAGGATCATTCCACCCACCGCGCTTTGCAAGGCAATACTTCGCATCCGTTGGCCAATGTGGATCAGTTCATCGACGCGGCCAAGCATGCTGTTCATGATGACAGCTCCAGCAGCTTGCGAAGTCACTTCATTCTCTTGTCCCATGGCTAATCCAACAGTTGCAGCCAACATCGCTGGAGCATCGTTGATACCATCACCGACATAGCAGGTTTTGGCCTGACGAGTTTCACTGCGAACGATTTCCAGCTTCTCTTCGGGACTCTTGCCAGCGTGGATGACAGGAATGCCAACGCGTTTTGCCAAGTGCTCAACTTCGGAAAGCCGATCACCGGAAACCAACATCAGCTTTTCAAAACCGTGTTTGGGCGACAGATGCTCAATGAACGACGCGCTTTCGACGCGAGGCTCATCGCGAAATCGATAGGTAGCTACATAGCTTCCGT
Source organism: Pirellulales bacterium (assembly GCA_046349795.1). Lineage (GTDB taxonomy): Bacteria > Planctomycetota > Planctomycetia > Pirellulales > Pirellulaceae > Aureliella. The sequence continues at coordinate 6,978 of JAXMBP010000045.1, forward strand.
CGATCACGATCACGCACTCCAGACCACTTGTCGGTTCTGGAAGCTGTGACTGGCACTCTGGATGTTGCAACACAAGCTTTTTGGCGCTGGTGACGCGCACCTCGTGATGCTCGACGATACCCACTAAGCCTTCGCCGGGATGTTCCGAAAGTCTTTCGACTGCGAACAGCTTCATGCCAGCCGATTGAGCGGCCGAAACAATTGCCGTCGAAAGTGGATGTTTAGAGTATTGTTCTAGGCTCGCCACAAGCTGCAGGACGATTTGTTGTGATTGGCTGGCAACCACATGCTGTTCCACCAACGTCGGCTTGCCATAAGTTAGTGTTCCGGTCTTATCGAAGATCATCGTTCGACACTGACCCAACTGCTCGAGTATGGCTGGATCGCGAATAATGATACTTCGTTTTGCACTCAGCGAAATGGATCCGATGATGGCGACCGGTATGGCGATCAACAGTGGACATGGCGTAGCGATGACTAACACGCTTAAGAAACGAATTGCTTCGCCGCTAATTAACCAAGCCAATCCTGCCACGGCCAGGGCCAACGGCGTGTAGATTGCGCCCAACTGGTCACCCAATCGTCGCATCGTTGGTCGACTCTGCTGCGACTGTTGCATGACTTGCATGATTCGAGCGTAGCGCGAGTCGATCGGCAGACGCGAGGCTCGAATGGTCAGTGCGGACTCTCCATTGACCGCTCCCGAAAGCACTTCCGAGCCGATCGACTTGGATACCTGAAACGGCTCGCCAGTGAGATACGCTTCATCCATGCTGCCGTGGCCGTCTACGACAACTCCGTCTACTGGGCAGGACTCATGAGGCAGAACAATCAGTTCATCACCGACGACAACCTCCGCAAGAGAAATCTCCAGCAAACCAGTGACTGTCTTGCGGTGAGCCACATTCGGCATGCGTCGAGCCAACGCGTCCAGAACCGAAGAGGCACGCTGAACAGCGTACGATTCCAAGGCTTCACCGCCGGAGAGCATCAGTACCACCAGTGCTCCGGCCAGTGGCTGCGACAGCAAGACCGCGGTAATAATCGAAAGGCCAGCCAACAGGTCAGAACCGAATTGGCGATGCAACATTTTGATTAACAACTCGGAGACAAGCGGAATTCCCCCAAAGATCAGAGCACCCCACAAAGGCCAGTCGGCGTGCTCAATCCATCCTTGTGCGTATCGAAGCCAAAGTGAACTGGCGATACTGATAGTAGTGACGATCGCAATGATCGTGTGACGATTGTCCCAAATTCTATCGAGGGTACTGGGACTAAGCTTCGAATTGGTTACTTGGAAATTTGCTTGAAAATCTGAAGATGATTCGTCCATGAGTTGTCACTTGATTCCGTTCGCGTTCGAGCAATTCCACCAGTCAATCTCGCATGCCACTTGCAGCGATGATCATCCAGTTCTTAAAGTAAACACCGTTATCTCTGGGCGACAATTGAAGCGGACTTGTAGAGTATGTCCAAGTCCGCGGTTAATGTACATCTGCTGATCGGGGCCAATGTCGATAAATCCAGAAGTGTATAGTCGATTGGTTACGGGCAGCAGCGGCGGAGGTAAGAAAGGTGGTTTGCATTGTCCACCATGTGTATGTCCTGAGAGAATCACGCCTCGAAACCAACTCCAGTCCAAGTGGTCGTAGAAGTCGGGATTGTGGCACAAGCAGATCGAGGCAACGTTGGGATCAGAAGACTTGAGGAGTTCTTGCGCAGATCGATTTCGCGGAGACCAAAAGTCATCGAGTCCGAATAGCGTCAAACCATCAATTTGAGTTTGAGCATCTCGCATGACCTCAATTCCATGATCTTTGGCAATCGACATCACGTGGCTCGAAAGTTGAACATCGCTCCAGCGATGCCCGTAGTCGTGATTGCCCAAACATGCAAAGGAGCCATTCTTCGCAGGTCTAAGTTTCGCTAACACCGATGAAAGCTGTTCGATCCCACCCGTATGGTCTATGAAATCACCAGTAACGACCAATAGATCCGGCTGCAGTTCATTGACGGTTTCCAGACACTTTTGAAGATAACTATTACTAGTTTGTCCAACGTGCAGGTCAGAGATCTGCACCAAGCGTTTACCATTCCAGTAGCTCGGCAAGTTGGCAAGGGACAGTTCCAAATTCGAGATGCTGAGCCAATGTGGTTCGATAAAAAATGTCCATCCCAACAACGCACCGCCCAGCAAACTGAGCTTGGCGGCTCTGTTAAGCAGAGTTCTCCTTGTCAGCCGAGAAGTCTTTGGTTGATTTAACGATTTAGATTGCATGCATTGATTGTGGCTGAGTGGACAAAAAAAATCGAGTGGAATCTACGGGCGAGGGAATTCCCTTCACCCTAAGAAAATATGCGTATTTGATCTGTAGCCACTTTGCGCCAAACATGTACCAAATTCGGACCTTTGAGTATTTTTTGTCACTCGAATCCGCTAGATTACACCTCCCCAAACGGCCATGAAGCATTTCATGGACGGGCGAGATTGCCCAAGATTGGTCTGCCGAAGGCTCGAATTACACAACTTCGGTCCGCTACTAGGAAACACGCCCAACCCCTGGTACCACTATGGATGCTGGAACTTCAAAAAACGTGCCTTTTGTCTACAAGCAATCCTTTGAACAGGATTGCAACGAGATCCAACAGATCATTTGCCGCTGGCAAATTGAAAGCGGCAATTTCGTTGACCTGAACTTGGATGGATTCGAATCGCTGGTCGCGATAAAGAACCTGCAGCGCATCATTACTTATGAGAACGTATCGTTTCGCAGATACATGAACTTCGGAAAGTCGGCCGAAGGTTTGCGAGCCGAGCAGTTTCTTTCGCCACACGTCGCTAAAGCATCCCAGGCAACCGACCAGCTCTTGCTAGATGGCATCATCTCACTTCAAATCGAGCACTTCAGTCTTTGGGAAGGTAACAAGACCATCTCGGTGGCGACATTCAAACGTCGAATGGACGACTTGAAGAATCCGGCTTGTGCAATACTGGAAGTTTCTAGAGCCAAAGAATACGTGAGATCAAATGAGTTTGAGCGTAGGTTGAGTTTGAATGAGGCCCTGGTGTTGTTGCAGCAACTTGACGAGAAGGACAAACGGATTTGTAAGGGACTATTGCACGGAGACACTACCAAAGAAACAGCCGACAGCATCGGCATGACTCCCAGGGCTGTCGAATTAAGACGCCAGAGAATCCTGGACCTGTTTCATTTCGAGCGGCCTATCGAGATAGTTAAGTTGCTGGTTCGTTTGGAAGAAAACGGACTGATTAGCGAGAAGTTTGTATAGCCACTTCCTTGGATTTTAGGGTCGAGTGCAATTCTTCCAAAAGTTCCTGCATCAGTCGATCACCTTGCTCTTTCGGAAAGCAGGGGATGCACAACAAAATCTGGTTGTTGTTTCCACGCGCTAAAACTGCATTTGGTCCGAGTACTCTGCGAATTGGTTCCTGAGCCCTCAGAACGGTTTCGACCGAGTTGTCCTCGAACACTATGCTTGCCATATAACTCTGCATACCGACCGACTCTGTTCGGCGATTCTGAGCTTCCAGAAAACGCGACCAACCAAAATGGCTTAGCAGCTTCGTTTCAGGATCAAGGATCTCGTCTAGCGTGTCACTCTTCTCCGACTGTGAGCGAATCTGAAGGTCGAGTGAAATGTGAGTACTAATGAGTTTACTAAAAAGCTGAAGTGTCCTTTCACTTTTCAATAACTCGTCGGATTGTGGCAGCGGATCGATGGCGGCAAGCGTTCCAAACAACTGTCCATCGCTATCCAACAAAGGAAAGCCGATGTAAGCTGAAATTGGAATTCTTTGCGCGATGGGAGCTTGTTTGTAAGCTGGCACCCTTTCTAGGTCAGGTGCGATATTTGGGCCAAGCCCCTCTACCATTCGGTAACAAATTGAATCAGTCCATTTTATCTGGGCACCTTCTTTGATTCCGTAATGACGGTCCAGTGTCACGATTAGCTTGAATTCACTCTCCTCGAATCGAGAAATCGCCCAAAGAGAAAAGCCTAGTTTGTCGCGTAAATGCTGCAAAACGTCCGACGCAGCATTTTTGAAACTGAGGTAAGGAGAATACACGGGGAAGGAGTCCAGATAGCTATAAAATTAGTGGGGCTATAGCATTCTTGGAGGGGCATCTCTGTCGAATGAGATCAGCACTTTAACACAGGTTTTAGGAATCCAGCAAGACGACCGCGCGGTTCGCGCAACATAATTCAGATTTGCGAATTCTTGTTCGAAAAACTCAAGAATGTTGTTTGGTTTTCGAACTCGCTTACGTCTGTAAATTTCCTGGAGGAGATGACAAAATGAGCGTCGCAGCCGTCTACTACGAACAAAATCAAGACTCAGCTATGTGGAAAACCGAAACCAACCACTCAATGGTCGTCGGCTATGTTCTGTGGGCTGTTGGATTCTTTGGAGCTCATCGATTCTACCTTGGCCGCCCCATCAGTGGAGCAATCTATTGTTGTACCTTCGGACTGTTTTTTCTCGGCTGGATCCTCGACCTGTTTTTTATGCCGTTGTTAACTCAGACCGCTCGGCGCAACAACGTTTCTGGGCCTTACGATCACAACATAGCGTGGCTATTGCATTCCTGTTTTTTAGTGGGAATACTCGGACTTCACCGCTTCTACTTGGGCAAGTGGGTTACCGGAATCATCTGGCTGCTAACGGGTGGGCTACTGGGCATCGGTTTTATCTACGACTGGTTCACCTTGAATAGTCAGGTCAATCAAGCCAACATGCAGGCTCGTCACTGACCAATGGCAGTTCTCTAGAAATGCGACCATTGAGATAACGAAATTGAGGCTTCCATCACAGTTTGGCTGCGCTGCTGGAAGCCTTTAGCTTTTGGTCGGCGACTTATATAGCTTATTTCGTGTGATAGACTTCCACTTCGCTTAGGAAGCCAAAGAACTTGGAGTATCCTGCAGTTTCGCTGGAGTGATAATCCTTGAATGTTAGCCTGACGTAACGAGCTGAGGTTGTGTCGAATGACACCGCCGAACGTTCGGCTTTACCTTGTCCAAAAGCGTGTAAGCCAAGCTCAGTAAAGCTCTTGCCATCGGCGCTGATCGATACCGCCACAGTCTTCGTTGAGCCTATGTTTGGTACTCCGAATCGGACCATGTTGATCTCATTTGGTTTCTTAAGATCGATAGTAACATGTTTTGGAAAGTTCTCGGCTAGACCCGTCGCGAAACACTGCGGCGCTGCGTTGCCCCAGTTGCCATCGGTCAGACCAACGTTCCAACCCCAGGGATTCGGATCACTACATTCAAAGGTAGATCCCTTGGCAAGGTTGTCTCCTAGGTCCGGATCAACTGGCCAGTGAGTGTGGAACGCTGCTGCTGGCAACTTCTCCGCGTTCATCAAGTTCGGCATAGCAAGCTTGCTCCAACCAAAACGAACCTGCCGAGGCTTAGCAACCTTGTCCGAACTGACGATCACAGTTTCGCCGTCGGTTTTGGCTTGGGCTGGAACAAACACGCCATCTGCGGCCGCGATCTCGAAGTGTGAAAGCGACTTGCCGTCTCGCGAAGCTAGGCCTTTAGCATGATCAAACTTAACGCGAATTGTTTGACCTTCGACTTTGTGAGACGCATAGGTTGGGCTGCTTGGATCGATATCCTTCTTGCCATAGTCCCTAGCGAGAGCCCAAATTGCTAACCGTCGCGCAACCTCTTTCTTATTCGCCGGATGAATGTCGGGAATCTCAGCGATGTCGGTGATTACTGCCATGCCAGTGTTAGGAATCTTTTGGCATTGCTGCTGAGCGATCCAAAACTGAGGGAGAATTTCTGGATCTTCGTCGCCGTATTGAAACGGCGCGATTTGCACATAGTAAAAAGGCATGTCAGGATTCTTGAACACCGACCTCCACGAATGCAATAGTGCTGCGGTCTTGTCTACGTAGCTAAAACCTTCGTTGTGATTGGATTCACCTTGATACCAAATCGCTCCCTTAATTCCGAAAGGCGTGAGCGGGTGAATCATGGCGTTGTACAAAGCTGTCGGGGTACCCGGATCGGCGTTGAAGGAGCTAGGTTGAGCTGGTAGAGCAGGTGATGCTTTGCCGGTTGCAACCGCTTCACGTGCAGCAGCTAGCCAAGACTCTACCGCTTTGAAGTGATCGCTGTGTCTAGCTTGATACTCTTTGCTTCCTGGCAGTTGAGCAACTACCGAAGCTGCAAAATCTTTAAGTGCTGGCACCGCTGCGAAGCCAGAAGGATCGGTCCAAGGTTCAATTCTCGTTCCGCCCCAAGCGCTTTGAATAACTCCTATCGGGACTCCAACCTCTTGATGCAACTTCAGACCAAAGTAGTAACCGACCGCAGAAAAGCTGGTAGCGCTCTCGGGCGAGCTGCGAGCCCACGTTGCATTGACAGATTCTTGAGGTGTCAAACGGGCAATTAGTGGAATCTGTATCAGTCGTAGTCCTGCATGACTGGTGTTGGGAATGTCTTCTTTGGAGTCTTGCTTCCATTGCATCTCCCATTCCATGTTCGATTGTCCGCTGGCTAGCCAAACGTCGCCAACTACAACATCTTGAAGCGATACCGATTTACTTGCATCGGTTTGAAGCGTCGCCTTCAAACTCTGCCCATTCGCATCCGCTTTTAATGCATCCAGTTCAACCATCCACTTTCCATCAGCCGCTGCCTTAGCCGTCTTCTTCTGCCCAGCGAATTCTACAACTACTGTTGCACTCGAATCGCATTTACCCCAAACGGGCACAGATCGTTCGCGCTGAAGCACCATGTGGTCGGAGAAGATCGAAGCAAACTTCAGATCTTCGGCACCGACCGGCAATGCCAAAAAACAAATCACGGCAAACATCAGCCAACCGGCACACTTTAGATTCATGACGCAAGAACTCGCAGGATTTGAGGTAGGTCGAAACGGGCGGAAAGGTATCGCTAGATTATCACTCCATAACCTGCTCACAGCAAGTATTCAATTGCCAGGTATTCGGCGGCTGAGCGCATATCCGATCGCTAACCACGGTTTTGGCCTTCCAGATGTCGTAGAGTCCCGTGAATAGACCAGCATCTGGATGAACGGCCATGTTTCTTCGATCTTTTCGTTCAACTGTCTAGTCGCCTCTTCCAAGTTCATAAGTTGCTGAGTGACCACCTTCTGAGCTCGCCAACGATGGTAGGTCGCCTCACTGACTTCTAGCACCTGAAGTACCGCTGCTAGGTCCTTCACAGTATTCAACATCACATTTGCATCTCGCAGCTTCGTCACGATTTGCTCTGGACTGTGTTTCTTACGCTTCTTCATTGAAAGTCTCCTTGCCTGATTCAGGCTACTAGACTCTTATATCACCTGGACCATGAAAAGGTAGGCAGACCAGTACAAGTTTGGCTCTCGCAGATTCGCCGTGTGAATGAATTTACCTATCGAACATCGGGCCAAGCAGAGAATGAGGGAGTAACATTACAAGTTCCCGACGTGAATGCTGCTCGCTTTCGATTTGGTGTTCAACCGATCAAACTTGGTAACACACTTGTTATGGCTACTCGGAACTTGGATTCCTCCAAGAATCAGGTTTTAATCTTGGCCATTACAGCGACGCATCTCGAAAGCGGATCAGGTTTAGTGTCAAAGGTCATTAGTTCCAAAGCGTCGATTCAAGTGCCGACTGCGAAAGCTGAACTAAGAATTCTCGGTCCAACTCTCAAACAAGGGCAAAGCGATAACAGTTCACCTAGCGATGATGATTTGGTCCAAGCATTGGGAAAATCTGTCGCGTACAGAGAGATCCTCAGTGCCATTCGAATGCGAGGATCCAAATTCAAAATATCTTGGCGTCAGGTGTCGGAGACTGTAGAGCCCACGAAGTTCATTCCATCAATTGGCTATGCTCAGAATCTTCTCACCAAATTCGAAGCTACGATTACAAGGGATGATGGCAAGTCGCTTGGCCAACCCGTTCTCCTTACCCGCTCTCAGATCCGAATGATGGATTCGCCCGAGAAAAGTAGCAAATCAGACAAAGTGCAAGCTGTAGCTTACTATTCCCAAGATGCACCGAATTCCGCACCAGAAAGTGCTAACGTAGTGCGCGCCATCGCCATCCGGCCAGTTCAATAGTACTGTTACTATTGCTCTCTCAGTGCATCTGTGCCTCCGTGGTTAAGCTAACCACGGAGACGCACAAAGTCACACTGTTTATGATTAAGCGATGACTCTGTGAGCGGTCAAATGGTAAGCAGATTAACGCTATCCTTCTGCCGCTTAAAGCTCCGTATTCTAACTTTTGCACCCGGGTGGATTGGCTACCCCCCGTATCTTTGATGTGAAATATACATTTTGTTTCTGAGAAACTGCGATTGAACATTCATTCCCTAATTGCGATGCCTGTTACGGTCCGCTATCTTCCGGAGCTAACTTTTTTGCGTTTTCGGGGATCGTAAATTAGGAAGTTAACATGGCACGTAGATTTGGTAGCCCTCGCCCATCTGGAAACCAACCAAGCCACAGTTCACAGGCGCATGGCAATCAAGTGTTCCAACCCCTACCGAACCCAACCGGTAGTGCTCCGTTTCGGCTGGCCCTAGATTCGATTCTTAGCCCACATCGCATTAGTACCATCCAGCATGCTGGCAAAATTGTGTTTCACATCGCTGGCGATGTTGGCGGGATTCAAGATCCCACTCCTCAGTTAATCGTGGCAAGAAAGTTGGTCAATCAACTTTACGTCAATGAGTCAGATCGCCCGGCGTTCTTCTATATTGCCGGAGACGTCGTCTATTTTAATGGGCAAACTTCTGGTTACTTTCCTCAGTTCTACCAGGCGTACGAGCACTACAATGCCCCAATCTTCGCGGTGCCGGGCAATCATGATGGTGATCCAGGGCACACTGGGGAGACATCGCTTAGTGCATTCTTTCGCAACTTTTGTAGCCATAGCCCCGTTCTGACTCATGAAGCCGGTGAAGTCGAACGTGACGCCATGACTCAGCCTAATTGTTACTTTACTTTGAATGCTCCTTTTGTGACTATTGTGGGACTCTACAGCAACGTTCCAGAAGGCGGCCAGATACATCAAGATCAAATTGACTGGTTGGTCAACGAATTGAGAGAAGCGCCACGCAACAAGGCGCTGTTGGTTGTGGTACATCATCCAGCATTTTCTTTTGACGACCATCACAGCGGAAGTACTCACATTCGCGATGTACTAGATGATGCGTTTGAACGTTCCGGTCGGATTGCAGATGCCGTTATAACAGGCCACGTTCACAACTATCAACGCTTCACCCGAACAATAAATGGGCGGCAAGTTCCCTATCTAGTAGTAGGGGCCGGTGGCTATCATCATCTTCACAGCATGAGAAAAGGCTCGGACGGTCGAGACTTACAGGTCCCCTTATCTGTGCCGAGCCATCAATTGGTTTTGGAAGATTACGCGGATGATCGTCATGGATTTATGCGCATTACGGTCGATGCCAATCGCGTAGTGGGAGAGTACTTTACTGTGCCTCGACGCCACGAATCCTGGCGCGCCGAAGCGAGGAAGTATGATTCCTTTGCATTAGATTGGGTGAACGGTTCCTTAGTTCCGCACTCCACCTAAGCTCTCTCGGGCCGTAGAGCAAAGACTTCTCAAGTCTTGGTTTCGCCTTAATTCACATTCCGATGTTGGCTGCGTTGCAATTCGTTGTGAAGAAGGTTTAGTAACCAAAATAAAGTTTTTGTCCATCTAATGCAGGGCAAGTGCTGCTACGAACAAGAATTTCCGTGAGAGGAAAGACCGTTCTAGAGGCTCTGCGACTTTATCTTATTGTTGTAGGCCCTCTCAGTACTGCATCTTACAAAAGTTCTTGTTGGGGAAATTCCTTTTCACAAAAAGGCAGCGACTGCTTTTGCTGCAAATCACCACCATTTGTCCAGGTCTTCAGATGATTCGTTACCTGTTCGATCACGAATTTCATCCAGAACATTCCCAAGATCACCAACTATGTTTGCAAAGAACCAATCGGTTCCTGAATCTCCCCAAAGTTTATCAACTGCTCCGTCGTCAAACACAGTGTTTAGCGTCATGCTCGCATTGCTTACCCTGAGGTAATTACTGCCATTCAATCTGGGCCCCGATCCAGTGCCCAGGATGTTCTGTCGCCTCAAGTCGTAACTGCGAGTGCTGTTCCATTCAACAAGTATGGCTTCCAGCGACGCTCGATGTTGCCGGTGTGTCAACGAGGTAGCATTTCCAAACGCCGATGGAGCCGAAGTTACAAAGCTAGATTCATAAAGAGTAAACCCAGCGATTAACACATCGTCGTGTGCGTCTCCATGGATTCTATCGGCACCTAGTCCACCGATGATGATGTCACGACCATCTCCACCCCATAGATTGTCATCTCCAGCCTCGCCCAGAATGATGTCCGGCCCCGATCCTCCCTTGATTTCGTCATCGCCATTGCCGCCCCATATTTCTGTCGGTTCACTAATATCGTCTTCGATCGTAATTCTGTCGTTATCCGCATGCCCATAGACCAAGATTCTATCTACATCGCCATAGATTGTGCCCTTGCGCTGAACGTCATCATCGCGATCCACGATCTTAATTTTGTAGTAGTTGTCGTCCTTTAACTTAATCTTGATGGTATCTTTTCCCTGGGAACCAGAGACTACCAAGATTGCTTTGTTCGGGTTGATCGGATCGGTCATGAGCGTCCAACCTCCAACTACGAACACTTTCGAAATTGGCAGGCTGACAGCACCTCGAGGATCGGTAACCGTCACAGTGATTTGGAAGCTACCATCGGCAGCCACACCTGGATAAATGTAGCTGACAGTCTTGGTGCTCGGGCCAGAAACAGTTGTCGTGACTCCATTGCCCCAGTTGATGTTGTAGGTAAACACTCCAGCTTGATCAACAGAATCTGCATCTACAGCGCTAAGGGTAAAGACACTTGCAATTCCCATGAAGCCATCAACAGGCGTATTGATCGCAACTGTTGGAGCACTATTCGCTGAACCGTTTATAGTTAGTGTGTTGCCAATGTAGTTTAGACTGTAATTATTCCCTACTGTAATTGAGCCTTGCAAGATATTGTAAACACCAACGGTTTCACCAGGCTGGCGAGTCAGCGAACCTGTGACGATCGATGAGGCCGTGTCGCTGAACTTTGTGCCACTAACGGTATATGTGAATGCGGGATCTGCTTGACCAACATTTTTGATCTTAGCATCAGCGGCTACAGTTAGTGTAGCGGGATTAATAACGAACGTAGCGCCTACGAAGTTAATCGCATAGTTGACTCCTGCACTTAGTGTTCCCTGAGTTATCGGATATGTACCGACGTTCTCGCCAGTCAATCGAGACAACGCTCCACTGAAGATACTTTGCCCATCACCGGGCGCAAGAGCCGAAAAGCCATAGTCAAGAACTGGATCAGCGTCGCCGTAAGTCTTGGAATGAGCGTTGGCAGTAACTGTTACGCCGCGCTGCCCAATCGTAATTAAGCTATCCGTCGTAACAATGCTGTAGTTGTTGTTGGGTACTACGGTAACACTAATCGGATAGCTGCCCACATTGCTCAATTGACCGGCCGAGGTGGTTAGGCTGTAGTTCAGCACGTCGCCGTTGACCAGTACATTGACGACTGCTGTCAGCAATGGATTCGCATCGCCATAGATCTTACTCTTGGCATCGGCGACGATAGTGGCTGACTTTGGAGTTATCGTCAGCAGACTATTCGTCGTAACAATGCTGTAGTTACTGTTGGGCGCTGCGGTAACACTAATCGGATAGCTACCTACATTGCTCAATTGACCGGCCGTGGTGGATAGGCTGTAGTTCAGTACGTCTCCGTTGACTAAGCCAGTAACGACTGCCGTCAGTAGCGGATTCGCATCGCCGTAGATCTTGCTCTTGGCATCGGCGGTGATCTCTAGCAGCCTCGGCGACACCGTGATCGTTGATGTGTACTGAGTAAAGGCATCATCTTTGTCGAATACGCGAACGTAAAGGTCATGGTCACCCGCCGACAATCCACTTAAGTCAAATTCGTTGGAAGCAGAAGCATTTGCATAGTGAATAACATTCAAGTCACTCAGGTTGAGTGAAAAGGCAAAGCGAAATCCAGCGATTGAATCTATCGAAGAGGGGTCGTAGACTTCGCCGATACTTATTGAAGCAGCATCGCCGTAAATGAGGTTGGCTGGAACGCTAACAACGCCAACTGGAGCGACGCTTTCAACCGAAACCGGTGTGGTGGAATCCGCAAACGCTGCGTCATCATCTGAAATATGCACAGCGATAAGATAGTCTCCGTTGTCTGAATACTGATGCTGGAGGTTTGACAGACTCACTTGACCTGCAGCCAATGTTAGCTCGGTTGATGTAGTACCGTCGCCCCAGTCCACTATCACTTGATGCTGATCATCGCTACCTGCGTCTGAAATGGTTCCAGACAATGTGACGTATTGACCCTCTGCCAAGTTCGAAGGCGCGACGACCAAATTTTCAATCGCGGGAGCCACGTTTGCCACACGAACTTGAATCGTCTGCTGCGACGTTAGGCCATAGTTGTTGGTCACACTAAACTCAAGTTGATAGATTCCATCTTGAGCGTAGCCATGGTTTAACACAAATCCCGTCGTCGGTGTGATGCCTATCTGATTTTCTATCGTAGATCCATCACCGTAATTCCCCGTAAGCGTCCAGCTTTCACCGCGAACGTCTTCAAACGAAACAGGAATATCTATGACCCCACCTTCGTCGACATCGATTACGGCTGGAAAGCTACCGAAACTAATCACACCCAAATCACCCGGACCGCCGTCGATAATATCAATACCGCCACGTCCCTCAAGGAAGTCTATGTCGTCAATCGATGACGCTTTGGCAAAGCGATAGGCGAACAGTTGGTAGCTTCCTACATCCGTATCCTGAATAACATCTTCAAAGGCACTTTGTGCGTCGACTTCCCATGTAGCCAACTCATCTGGTGTTGGATCGGTGATTCGAGGTTGCCTAGTAAAGGTGTCTACCTCAACGATGTATTCACCGCTAACCGGTAAGGTAACATCCATCAACAGCGAGTCCGTTGATTCGAACTCATCATCGTTTATGGCTGATGATCCATAATAGTCCACGGGAACAACTGTGTTCGCATCAATTCTGCGATACAGCCGAAGTACCGAGTCAATGTAGCCGTCGACCCCGTTGTTCGTAAAACGACGAAGGGCTTGTGAGAACAACTCGATTGATACCACATCGCCGGCCTGACCTTCAAAACTGTAGTAGTCGTTCTCGCTAACATTTCCTGCTAATCCAATCTGTCCTGACACTGCGAGCGTATCGACCAAGAACGACTTTGCTGAGTTCAGTCCACGGAACAGTGTGTTCGGAACGCTGATCGTTGACCACGCGACCGTCTGCGCTGTGTCGACGGTTCGATTCTGACCGTCCTGTTCATCAGTCCAAGTACCTGTTTCCGCAGAATCGTTTCCGCTCATCGCGAACGCAATTTTCACCGCTTCGCGCTCGCCAAAGAACAAGCTTCCAACGTCGTTTTGTCGAGTGCTACCAACGGATGCTGGTGAACCAATGATATGGTCAAACGTCTCGAATGCAGCGGAGGCACCTTGGTACTGCGGTTTGAATTCACTTACGCCGGGCGGCGAGTGAACTCCAAAATTCACTGGTCCAAAGGAATCATAATGTCGCAATCCGAGCAAATGCCCCAGTTCATGAGCCGCTATCTTTGCCGAAAGAGCAATCAGGTTTGCACTGGTACCCGCAGGCAGGTCACGACCAACTACAGTCGTAGAATCTTCTGGCAAAGCACTCAGGAAATCGCTCTCTGGTGAAGCGGGTATTTCAATTCCTCCCAGCAAGCCGTTCACCTGAACTTTGGCTTCTCCGCCATAGTTTAAGTTTCCAAGATCGATTTCCGTCGATTCGCCGCCTGGACGACCATAGCTGGGCGTTTCGTTGAATCGAATTGTTGCATAGTCGATTCCTGATGGTATCTCGCTAGTATTGAAGGCAAAGCGAACATTAAACCACTGAGAAGCTATACCATAGGTAGCCTCCAGTCGATCTCGAATTGCCTGGCGTTCTGAGACGGTATAAACGTGCTCGCCACTCAATTCGTTGTTAGCCGAATCAAAGTCTAGCCAAACCCATTGCGTCGGTCTAAGTTTGGCTACTGCTTGGTTTTGACCGGTCTCGCCGTAATAGAATTGCGCACCCGCCAAATAGTTGTCGCGCTCATTGCCACGCACTGTATCTGGACCACTGGTGCCAATGACGTTTTCGATACCCATTGACGAAGTCAGTTGTAGTGTGAGGCCAGTTGACACGGTTTGTAGTGCCAAACTTGCCATGTCTATCACCACACTGTCAAATTGGCTCGCAGAGAAATCGAGTGTATCTTGACTTGCATCCGACAAACCACCGTATGTTTCCCCAATGCGAATCGCCCCCACAGGCAATCCTGTGAACTCATATCTGTCGTCGCCTTGATCTGCCTGTGGATTGAGTGCCGATGGAATGTTTAGATCGGCTGAAAGCAAAGATCCTCGGAGAACAATTCGATCATTTCCTGCATCACCCGCGAAGATAACATGGGAAGCCACTCCACCCAGGACTAATACGTCATCACCATTTCCAGCGGTAATCGTAATAATCGAACCAGTAGTTGTAGTCGCATTGGAAATGTAAGTGTCGTCACCGGAACCGCCTTCGAACGTAACATTCCCAATCTGCAATCCATTAACTTGGATTAAGTCGGCATCATTGCCCGCGTTAAAGACAATATCAGACAGTTGATTACCGGTAGTAACCAGACTATCAGCTCCGTCATTGCCCTCGAAACTAAGCAGCGTGATCGTCGATCCGTTGTTCAGTAGCGTATCTGCGTCCGCCCCTCCAACAAACGTCAGCGAACCTATTAGGTCTCCATTGTTTTGCAGGGCATCGCTGCCAGCATCACCTTCAAACAACAGTGTTGCTACATCATCACCATTATTTTGTAGCCGGTCATCGCCTGCATCGCCTTCAAAGCTAAGGCTGCTAACGAGTGAGCCGTAATTCACTAAGCTGTCGTTATCGTCGCCACCAGAAAACGTAATTGCTCCAGCCTGACTTCCTCGATGTATCAAAGAGTCTTTTCCGGCTTCACCGAAAAACTGGATGTTAGTCGAATTATTGCCGCTATTTTCAAGTAGATCATTGCCGTTACCACCATAGAAGGTGAAGCCCCAAAGTCCTGATCCAAGGTTGGTTGCTTGATCATCCCCATCGTCGCCCTCAAAACTGAAATTCCCCAGGCTGATACCATTGTTCTGGAAAAGATCTGCATCTGCTCCGCCACGATACAGTACAGCCGAGACCTCAGCGGCAAAGTTGACAAACACATCCGCGCCATCATCACCCTCAAAGTACAGATTTGTCATCCGAACAGCAGCCGTTCTGTTTTGGAATTGGTCGTTACCCGGACCGCCAACAAAGCTGATGTTGTTTAGGTCGGTTCCAAAATTCAAAAATCGATCCGCGCTTCCATCCGCACCTCCTGTGAACGTAACTCCAGAAACCCGATCACCTAGGTTCGTGAAGTAATCGGAACCGTCATCGCCTGAAAAACTTAGGCCGCTAGATAGATCACCCGTGTTGAGGAACAAATCGTCGTCGGATCCTCCTTGAAAGCTAATGTTCGAGACACCTCGTCCATCATTGGCGAAAATATCTGCTCCGTCATCTCCTTGGAAACTAATTCCAACCACTCTGTCACCATTGTTCTCAAGAACGTCCGCTCCATCATCGCCTTCGAAACTGAGATTGCTAAGTCCGGGTGCATTGTTCTGAAGAACATCCGCATCTGCTCCGCCGATGAAGGTGATCCGCCAGCCCGAACCGTCATTTCTCAGTGCGTCATTGCCACCGAAACCTACAAACCTTAGAAGTGAGCCATCATGAGCCGCTGTCGAGCGATTAACAAACGTGTCTGAACCGGTGTCGTTGGAATCGCCCCCAAAGTTCAGTGAATCGATTCCCGTTCCACTAACAATAAACAGGTCTGCACCATCATCACCTTCAAAACTTAGGCTGTCGATATTATTTCCCAAGCTAATGAAGACATCGGCTCCATCGTCACCTTCAAAACTCAGCGACGAAATGCTGTTGCCAACATTTTGGAACACATCATCATCAGCTCCGCCGACGAATACCAGGGAGTCAACTAGATTCGCTGAATTGCTGAATCGATCATCGTCGGCGCCACCTGTGAAGACGATAGAAAACGCGCTACCGCGATTGATAAGTTCATCTGCTCCATCATCTCCAACAAAACTAATGTGACCGGCGGTGCCACCAACTGAATTGACCAAAATGTCATCGTCTGCACCACCGGTGAAGGCGATGTTGCCGATCACAGTGCCCTGATTAACCAATTCGTCAGTTCCAGAATCACCTACAAAGCTCAGTTCGCCGATGGAAGCGGAAGGTTGATTGATCAGCAGGTCGTCATCTGCACCGCCTTGAAAGACCAAGCCTGTCCCGATTTGACCAGCGTTCACAAATAGGTCGTCATCAGCTCCGCCACCGAACACTAATCCACCCGCTCCCACAATGCTACCCAGGTTCAGAAATTCGTCTGACCCAGAGTCACCTTGAAAATTTAGGAGCGCAACGGAACCACCAATAGCATTGATGAATACGTCATCGTCGGAGCCGCCGGCGAAAGAGATATTCGTTAAGTTGCCGAAATTTTCGAACAGGTCTTCACCGTCGTCTCCGCGAACAACGCTCAGCGGTGCCGAAGAGTTGTTGATCGATCCATAGTTTAGAAAATAGTCGGCTCCCAAATCGCCCGCAAAGCTTAGATTGTCCACCCTACCGCTCAGTAAATTCACAAATACGTCGTTTCCATCGTCGCCTTCAAAGCTGAGACCAGCCAGCACGCCTGACGATTGATTAACAAAAATGTCATCATCCGCTCCTCCAGCAAACGCCACTGCGACAAGTGAGCCATAGTTTTCAAAGTCGTCGGCTCCATCATCGCCTTGAACACGAACCAGCGTGTTTGCCGTGTTGTCAATCAATCCGAAGTTTACAATGCGATCGTCACCCCCATCGCCTTCAAAACTCAGATTCAAAATGCTGGCGCCTAGCACATTGGTGAACACGTCAGCTCCATCATCTCCTTGAAATCGGATCCCTCCTACAATCGCAGACCGATTCGTAAAACTATCTGAATCCGCTCCACCAAAGAAAATCAAGTCACTAAGAGTTCCGTTGTTTTCAAACGAATCGGCGCCGTCATCGCCGCGAATTGCAACCGTTGCAAGCGTGTTGATCATGGTACCCTGATTGATGAAGCGATCATCTCCATCATCACCTTCAAAGCTCAAGTTCACGACGGTAGCTCCCAGCGAATTGACAAACTGGTCAGAGCCGTCGTCGCCCTCAAAGCTCAATCCACTCATCGTGCCGCTGTAATTGGTGATCACGTCATCATCAGCTCCGCCAGTGAATATCACTCCGTCGAGTGTTCCGTAGTTGTTGAATACATCAGCGCCATCATCTCCGGCTATCCGATTTGCTCCGATGCTGTTAGTAATTGTTCCACGGTTTACAAAGAAATCATTTCCAGCGTCACCGCCAAAACTAAGATTGATTACGGATGCGCCTAGAGCATTGACAAACTGATCCGAACCATCATCGCCTTCAAAGCTCAATCCTGCTTGAACTGAACCCAGGTTATTGAGTAGATCGTCGTCCGCTCCACCGCTGAATACGACCGATCCAGAGATCGTCCCCAAGTTCGTAAAACTGTCGATACCATCATCGCCCTCAAAGCTTATGGCGCCGATCCCAATACCGCTCGTCGTAAATTCATCTGAGCCTGCGTCACCATTAAATCGGGCGCCTGTTGTATTGGAGACTGCAAAAAGCTTGTCGTCTCCATCTCCTGCGATCACAGTCGCATCAGAGGCACCGGTAAGTTGATCATTAAAGGCGCTTCCACGCAGTTCATCAAAATAGCCCGCTGCAGCCACAAAGTGTCCACCTGGCGCGACCTCTTGTGAAATAAGCGTCGTAGTGCGAGTGGTATCCAGATTAAAGGTTATGCCAAAGCTAGCCAACGTGTAGTCAAGTGCATTGTTCCCCACTGGATCGACTACTGATAAGGTACTGTTTGGTTTCAAATAATAGCGATCTTTACCAACATAGTTCGGGGTCACGGCAGGAATCTGTGTAGCTCCAGGTGGCGGTGCATGTATCAGCCGATCGAGATTCGCTGAGTCGTTACCGGATCGCAGGATGTAAACATCATCACCGCTTCCGCCGTACAAGAAGTCTTGTCCATTGCCACCATCTAGAATCACTCGATGCGTAGCTGGCACTGTGGTTGCATCAATGACATCGTCTCCGTCAAGACCAAGTATCGTAAGCGTGTCGATGCCGCCAGGGAAATCTGCTAACGAAACATTGATGGTCTCCGAAGCGCTTGTACCAAACTTGAACGCTGATTGGTAGGTTGCGACACCTAAGTCTCCATCTGTGACGACCAACGATACTACGATAGTGTTCGCCGATTGGTTGGTACGGTCGAGCACAAAACTCGCGCCCGTGCCTGTCTGAATCACTGAGCTTCCGACCGTCGCAGTCCAACTATAACTAAGTACATCGCTGCCTGGATCAAAAGCTGTAGCTTTGAGTGGGATCAAGTTGTACTGCGGATCAGTTATGACTTCTGGCAAGTAACTTGCGGTTGGAGCGACATTTTCAACTCGCACCGTGGTCGTTGCCAAGCCGCTAGCTCCGTCGCTATCAATTACCGAAACCGTGATTGTCTCGTCGTCGAAGGCTGTACCAACCGCGAAATCGTCTGTATACCGAAATTTAGCTTCAAAACGGTTATGTCCATTGTCGACACTGGCCGATGTAGTGTGCCCTGCAGCCCATTGCACATTGACTACATGTGTATCTTTTACTCCTGGGTCCGAGTATTGCCCTGTGATCTTGACTTCTGCGCCTTCATGAATTGCATAGCCACTGGGTCTTTCAATCCATTGGCCGGTGGTGTCACGAGTGAAGAGTTTTAGCGAATCGACAATGGGAGCAACGTTACTAACCGTCACGTTGCGCAACTCGCTGGCGTATAACCCTGGCGCCATATCTTTGTCGCGGACCTTGACCACGATCGGGTAAAGCGAACCAACGGCGGGATCATTTCGATAGGTATGTGATACTCCGGAAACAGTCAGCACGTTGGGGGCTAAACTGATTGTCTTTGTCTCACTTCCATCTCCCCAGTCGATTACCAACTGGTGACTATCGAGCGTACCATCATCGTTGATTTCAATATCCAAGCTGATCTGATCACCTTCGTCCATTGAAGTGCGACTTTGCACAATGTTGGCGATCAACGGCTGCTCATTGGCAACAACAATAGACCTGGTGGCAACAGTCGGGTTGAGTGGATCGTCGTCGTCTGAAACTTCGACGCGGATCGTGTAACTCGTTTCAGGAGCCGCCGGATTGTCGAGATATCTGTGAAGAATATCAAACCTTCGCGTTACCGGATCTGAGATCAACTGAGATGCCGTTACGGTCTCCTTAGGCAATCCATCCCCCCAGTCAATCAACACGCGATGAGTATCTTCAAGCCCCAAATCCGTGAAAGATCCTGACAAGGCGAAAAGTTGATTTTCGATGAGGCTGCTCGGTGTAGTGAGTACAGGAGTCGACGGAGCAGAATTGATTACCTCTACAACATACAAGCCATCGGGAGTTGTGCTAAATCCACCGAGATTGTCGGCCACCGTCACAAGGACCCGATACAGGTCGCGACTCGTGTTTGGTATATCATCATCAGGATAGATGTGCGTCGAGGCAAACGTTCTAGAACCAACCGGAAGCGACATGATCGTAGGAGCCGTTCCATCACCCCATACGATCGTAACTGTATGCGAATCGTTGGTACCCGAATCTGAAAAGAACCCCGTTAAAGTAACAGGTTCACCTTCGTAAACTTGGGGCGTCAATTCAAAATTGTTGAAACTGACTTCCGGCGGTTCGTTGCCTACCGAAACTCCCATGACTCCAATTCCAACCACTTGGTTGTTATCCACAGCAGTGACCACTACCTGAAAAGGTGAAGTAGTGGCTAATGTGTACTCATGTTCCAACTTGAAGGTGCGGTCATTGGTGAACGCCAGCGGTTGTGGCCCAGTTCCATCGCCATAGTCAACAGTCATGGTCCAGCTAGTCGAGTCGTCGTCGCGGAAAAGAACCTTGCACTTGCAAATTCTCTCCTTGTACCAGCGTAACTCCGGCTGGCAATGTAATTACAGGAGCCAGTCGGCTGATGGCGTCACCAATTGGAATGGCGTTTCCAAACTCAGACGTTGATCCGACTGCTACGGCAGTGATTAGTGAGCCGTAGCGTAGCTCTGGAGGTAGCGAATTGAGCGGAAATCGAAACTCAAAACGCTCGGCCGCATCGCTACCAACCAGCGCACCTCGAACTACCGGGCCATAGCTTCCTGGAGACGCATCAAAGTCATCGCCAGCCGGGACTCCTTCCGTTCGGCTTCCCACAAAAGTAGATCCCTGACCGATCCCATTTACAGTGGGTGTAGACACATAAAATTCGGCCGTTCCTCCAGCTCGTACATATCCTTTGACCACAAAGTTATCTTCGACGATGTCTGCCCATTCCAGCACTGGGAAGTTCAACACTCCATCCACGTCGTTTAGATCGTTGATGGTCACTCCCGCGATTCCAGCATCGATCGCTGGTCCAATATTGCCAAAGTACCGATTCTGCGTGAATGTGTTATGGTTGCTGGTGTCGTCCAGCAGCCTTAGCCCCGAAGTAAGACTGTTCGCAATCGTGTTCTGACTGAGCCTTACTCCGTCAGCCGCTTCAGATAGTCGAATGCCGATTGTATTGGGAAGCGAGAGCAATCCGGCAGCGTCGGTTCCAACTCGATTATCAACCACATTGCCGCTCGATGTGGCGTTCCTGATCCAAATGCCTACATCATGGCCAACGACGATGTTTCCAAAACCGGACGATCCAATCTGGACGTTTTCACCTGAGGACAGAATTCCATAGTGGCCTTCTGTATTGTTGCCTGAACCGCGACGATTGCCCAACTGGTTCAAGCCTGATGCATTGGCTCCGATTAAGTTCGCTGTCAGCATCGTTCCAGTGGCTTCGCTGCCGACGCCAGCCGAGTTCCCACTAATCACATTCAGATTGATGGCAGGAGAAACAACACCTTCGCCGAGAAAAATCCCGTAGCGATCGTTTCCAACCAATAATGAACCGGTAGCATCAAGGCCAATTCGGTTGGAATCGATAACCACCGAAGTCACATTTGGCCCTAACACTTCCACGCCATCGCGGCCATTGCCACTGATGGTATTCTCGACGATGTTCACGATGCTCGCACCGTTCTCTATACGAATGCCACTGCCTGAGTTGCCACGATCCTGCAAACGAGCCGAGTTTGTTCCGATGCTGTTGAATGCGATAAATAGGTCACCTGTATTCGCTCCCGTGATCCAAATACCATCGCCGGAATTACCACTGATGATGTTTCCGTCCGCGGGTATTCCTCCACCGATGATGTTGGATTCAGCTCCTGAATCAACCAGCACCCCAGTTGAATTCGAGACTATTGAGTCTCCATTTTCTCCGATACCAATGTAGTTGGCTTTAATGGTGTTTTGCTGAGTGCCTGCGCCGCTTAGCCGAACTCCTGCGGTCGTATTGCCGCTGATAACGTTGGGGTGCAGTGAATCCGATCCGATGTTATTTTGCATCGCTCCGGAATCAACTAGAACGCCGACTGCATTTCCAACAGCGAAGATACCTGAAGCATCGGTTCCAACAAAGTTGTTGCGAATGATATTGCTGAATGCACCGTCACTTATATGGATACCAGCTACCAAATTGCCGCTGATTACGTTCTGACTACCGTCGACTATTCCACCGATAAAATTGTTTGACGCAGCCGCCACGTGAATTCCAGATGCGTGGTTTGCGATTGCAGTATTCCCAAGCGCGTCGACGCCGATAAAGTTACCTTCGATCTCATTGTTGCTAGTCAAGGTTCCACTAAGGCGTACACCCGAACCAAGATTTCCAGAGATGATATTGCGCTCAGCAACAGTTTCTCCGCCAATTCGATTTTGAGTCGCACCATTAGTTAGAACTATGCCGTCAGCTCCGTTCGGAATAGCTACATCGCCTGACGCACTTACCCCGATTCGATTGCTTCGAATTCGATTTAGCGTGGTGCCGACGCCGTCCAATTGCACTCCGGATTCCGTATTGCCAGAAATCGTATTGCCAGCACCGTCGGTATTGCCGCCGATGTCATTGTCGTGTGCCCCGGCCATCAGCGTGACACCATTTATACCATTGGCGATCGCTACAGTTCCAAGTGCATTTGTCCCAATTCTGTTCCCTTGGACAAGATTTTGATTTGCCGTCGCACCTTGAATGGAAACGCCGCTTCCATGATTGCCGGAAATGACATTAGCGAATCCGACCGCCGTTCCACCGATACTATTGTTCCCAGATCCATTGATGGTTACTCCATCAGCGATGTTGCCAATCTCGATCGAAGCATTTCGATCGGTACCGATGAAGTTGCCCACGATCAAGTTGTTTGTCGATGTCGGGAAGGTGATTCGAATGCCGCTGCCCAAGTTTCCGGAAATCACGTTGCTGGCCCCGACTGCAGATCCACCGATTTGCGTATTAGCGGAACCAATCACCGTGATTCCATCTCCGTGATTTCCCAGCCCCTCGACGCCGCCGACCTTGAGACCAATATCATTGCCTGACAGCAGGTTGCCGTGGGCTCCTTCCAAGCGGATACCCGATCGAAGATTGCCAGCGATGACATTGCGTTCTGCTTCATCGCGGACACCATCCCCGTTGGAGCCAATCCGGTTAGACGTTGGCAAGGCAAGTAGGCCAGCGCCACCGATGCTAATTCCGTCGAAGCTATTGGGCAGTGCGCCGAGTCCATCTGCGCTTAAACCGATATAGTTTCCAGCGACGACGTTTGAGTCAGTACCGAGATTCTCGATCGCAACACCACTCCCATTCACCTGTCCCGCGATGATGTTTCGTTCATTTGTGTTGTATGGATCGTCGCTAGCATCCGTACCAACGCGGTTTGATCTCGCGCCAGATCGGATCGCTATCCCAGCGCTAAGTTGTCCAGCATTACCATTGCCCAGCAGCGTCATACCACTGGCTGTGGCACCAATGTAGTTGCCAGCGATGATGTTGAAATCGGATCCCAAACCGATGATTTCTATGCCGCTTCCGAAATTACCGGCGATCACGTTTCGCTCGGCCGCATCATTCAGCCCATTCCCGTCGGTACCGATTCGATTGTGGTGGGAGCCAAGATCGATTGCGATGCCCGCAGATAGGCTTGTAGCACTAGGATGCTGCAAGGCCGATGAACCCAGCAGATCGGTTCCAATGAAATTGCCAATGATCACATCGTTCGTAGCCGACGATCCACTGATTTGAATTTGTCTTCCAGTAAAGCGATTGATAACCAAGCCCTGGACTGTTGTATTCGATGCAGCGATATCCAGACCTGCAACCAACGCGGCAGGAATATTGCTGCCATCCAACTGGACCTTGAGAACTGCATTGTTACCAACGGCCAGTGTATTGCGAGTAGCTGCAATCTGCGCGTAACCATCGATCATGACTGGCTGAGTAATCGTGGGTAGTGCCGATAGAGGAGCTATCGTGAATGGTCCCGGCCCAGGTATGTGAAACAGAATGTTGTCGGAATCGGACGCTGCATTCGCGTCGAGTATTGCTTGACGAAAACTTCCAACACCCGTGTCATTGGTGTTGCGAACGATGATATTCAGACTGTTCAAGTCATAGAAATTGGCTCCTACGTTTGTTCCAAACAGAGCATAACCTTGGTAGGGTGCCAGATTCTTGATTGAAAAATCGCCAGTTCTGGAAGCAAAGGTCATGAACCGAAATGTCTCGCCCTTGCTTGGCAAGAAGTCATTGATCGCTGAGACGTTAAGCGTACCGTCGAGGTTAGCTGTCCCGGTTACAGTAAGCTGATCGAAGTCCGGTGTCGCGGCGTTCGTACCACCAACGTCAATGCTCAGTGTGCCAGCAGCACCTTGGGTGTAGTTGCCGTTTATCGTGATTTTGCCCGGCGAAGCGCCCGGTCCCACTGTGCCGCCCGAGTTGGTCAAATTCGTTGTAACTGTTCCGGTTCCGGTCAATGCGCCGCCGCTCAGCGTCATCAGGGGAGCGGAAATCGAACCTCCCACAAGCACAGTCGATCCACCGGTTTGTGTATAGTTAGGCGATGGATTCGTGTTGGGCACGTTCAGCGATGAACCTGCTTCAACTGTCAGTGTTCCAATATTGCTGAATTGTCGAAATGTGGTAAAGCTCTTCCCTCCTTTAATTGTGAGATTTCCTTCGTTGCGAGTGAATTGGCTCGATTCCATTTTGCCAAAGCTCGCACTTGCTCCATTAAGCGTTACTGTAGCTCCTGGCCCAAGCGTACCTACCGGTGAGCTTCCCGGCGGGAAGGTCAAAGTACCGGAGACGTTCCAAGTACCTCCCAAAAGTGTCGTGACTGGAAGCTGAGCTACTGAGGTGCCAATTGTCAATGTCGCACCTGATAGTACTTCGCTTACACCCGGGCTATCAAGTCCAGGAGTTATTGAAAGCGCACTATTTGCGTTGACCTTAATTGTACCTTGATTAACAACTCGACCAATCGTTGAACCGGCGAGGCCTCCAAAACCAATTTGGTTATTGGTCCCGGTCACGGATATGAGGCCACTTGGTTTTACTGTTAACACACTCGGGAAATCGATCAGAAAACCGAGTGACGAGGTGGTAGGCGCGGTCACCGTTCCATAGATGTCGATCTGGTTTAGAAATACCTTAGTGCCAAAAATTGATCCAAGATACGATCCCGGTGCTACTGTAAGTGCACCGCCGTCAACCGTCATGGTGCTCGAAAGATTGAACAGTCCGGCAGGGAAATTAAAGGTGACTCCAGATGCATCGATGTTTAGTGAACCTGACTTGTTGACGATCCCAGTCCCTGATCCAGTAAAAGTGCCTCTCCATGTTTGCGCTCCCGTTAACGTAAGCGTAGTGCCAGCACTAGCACTGAACTGTGCATTTTCAAAAGTACCTGCCGTGCCTCCGATTGACATTGTCCCTGCTTGGACATCAATTAACCCTCCCAGCAAATTGAAATTTGGGCTCCCAAAAGTTGTGTTGTCCGTGCTGATCTTGCGGATCGTACCATAGATGTTGAATTGCCCGGTTCCCTGAAACAATGCTGAGTTTCCAGTAGCATTGGAGACAAATACGCCGCCTGGCTGCACATTCAGCGAACCAGGAGATTGGACGGAAAACGCTGTGCCGTTTCCAACTCGAGTCATCGTCCCCAAAACGTCGATATTGTTGGCTAGCGCATGAGAAAGGCCTCCCACTTTCAAATAGGATCCAGCCGCAACGGTAATCTTGCCTCCATCCGTGTAAGCCTGAAAGGCAAGAAGGTTAGGTGTTGTAACATTGAATACAAGTCCCGAAGGTTCAACTGATATTACCGCGCTGGAGGTACCGGTAATAATTGCACTCACTCCACCCGATCCAGTAACTGTCCCAACAATCGATGTTGTCGAAGTCGCTGTAACCTGCACGGTAGCCCCCGATTGACCGGCAAAGTTGAGCCCTGCAAAACGTGAACCTGCGCCAGCAATCACCAATGTACCTTGTTGGCCATTGAGAGTTCCGTCAAAACTATTGAAAGTAATCGCAGAATTCAGTGTGCTCGTGCCTGTACTCGATTTGCGAAACTCGCCGTAGTTATTGAAGATGTGCGTACCGGAGCCGGCTGCTGTAATCGGAGTAGCTAGCGTGTTTTGCATGTTAAAGACGCCTGTTGCCAGGTTGTCGATTCGAGCACCTGGGTTGAGGACGATGGCAAAAGAACTTGGATCCAGGAAAGTTCCTGCGTTTTCAATCGTGCTCACAAGCGTTCGCGCCGCTGCTGGGCTGTACGTAAAACTTCCTTCATTGCGCAGTATGCCACCGCCAGTGATGTTCCCCGAACCGCTCCAGGTGGTCGTTCCGCCGAGCGTAAGTTTGGAACCCTGATCAATACTGAGATTCCCGCTTGACCATTGAAGATTGGAATTGATATGCGTCTCGAAACCACCGCCTGCGTGAATTCCGAAAGTTCCTGTACTAATCGAAATCGTCCCACCTGAGATCACAGAATTCTCGAAGGCCAACTGAATTTCGGCGCCTGACGTCATACTCAGCGTAGTACCTGGATCAATCGTCACTGCGTCCCATACGTTGTAGAAACCTCCTGTCAGATTGAATGTACCGGTGCCGGAAAAACGTGTGCCAGCCTGCATTTGAATTTGTGGACTAGTAAAGGTCACCGAAGCGCCAGCCGATGCATCAATTCGACCGGAGAAGTTGTTTGATAAATTCTGGCCGGTTATGTCATACAAGCCTGCCTGAACGAAGATGCTTCCGCTATTGTCCAGCGAATATGTTGACAATGAACCGCCAATATTTTGTACTACGCCGCGGTTATCTAGAAAGTTGATTGCAAATGTACCGGAACTGTGTTGAATCGTTCCAAAGTTTCGTACGATCCAACCTCCGTTCCCGGCGGCTATAACTCCACCCGTTGCGCCTGCATTGAACACTCCCGTCACTTCATTGATCCATTGCCCGGTATTGCCCAGGATCAACTGACCCGAGTTCTGAGTCATGGTTCCTTGGTTGCGCAATACTCCATTGAACGTAATGTCTGCTGCCGCAAGTGTCATCGAGCCCAGATTGCGGTACTCACCTAAGCCGCCTAGCGCGGCCGTTCCCGTAAGCTGGCTCGTTCCAGCTAATGAGAGAACAGCGCCAGATGCGACGTTGAGCGAACCACCCGATAGCGACATTCCACTATTGAAGCTCGAGTTGTTCTGAAGAGTCAGCGACCCAGAACTCATTCCGATCAATTCGGACGAACTCAGGCTGCGAACCGAGCGGGTTCCAGCCACCACAATCGTTGGAGTTCCCGCTAAATCAGGAATCACAGCATCGTCGGTTAAGCCGGGAATGGTATTGGAATCCCAGTTGTTTGCGTCGCCAAAATTGAACGTTCCAGCGCCACCATCCCAAGTGATTGTGGCTAACAGCGCTCGTTCTTCCAGCGACTCAAAACCGAAACTACGCTTTTCTCGACCTAATGTGCTTCGCAATCTTCGTCGGAGCAAAGATCGATTTGCTAAGACCACCCGAAGACGTTCACTCAATGTTGTACGATTCATTTGCACTGGCTCCCAATAACCCCCCGAAACAGGAGGTTGTTAGTAGGTTTGTTCCAGTGGTGAGGTCATCCCGCCGCGCATTCTCGAAAAAACTGAATATCGAGTAGACTTTTTCTCAAGAATTGAATTTTGATTGTTCTTTACCAACCGGGATAGAAATCAAAATTGACAATCGCCTGCGCGTTCGTGCTCCACATACCCAACTTTTGCGTGAGGAAATCCAAGCACAAGCCTCGGAGACACTAAGACACAGAGGGAGCAAGTTGCTTGGCAAACACTTGATGGCAGGAATCTAGGATTGCGCAAATTGTTAGTAATCGAACTCGATTCGAATGCTCACAATGAATTCTCCGTCTTGTTTTTGTTCAGGATTGATTGAAATTCTTGCTGCAGATATGGAAAGTGCAAATCAACGAGGTGGTCAGTTTTTCGTTGCTTCCGAGATTCTTTTTGGGATTCGAAAGTAAGAACGGAGTTAGAGTGAGCTTCAATTGCGGCCAATCGATTACCCAATTGAGCCTCTGCCATAGCTAAGAAGATCCAGCCGATAGGATAAGACGGCGATCCAACTTTCAATTTCACAAGTTCCTTCAGCTCTGCGCGAGACTCCGCAAATTCGTTGCAGCGGTAGGCAACTAGGCCGCCAAGGAACCGTTTCGAAAATTCATCATTCGAGTATGTCTCTTGAATCAAATTTCGAAGTTTCAGTGGTTCATCAACTGAGTCTGGACAAAAACAGGCTAACCGAAACACGAATGTTTGCGTGATAGGATCGGTTTCTGATGTAACTAGGGCTCTTAGCTTTCGAACCAATCGCTGATGGGCCGCCATGTTTTGCCGCGAGATGTATTCGGCCGAGATCCTAAATGCGAGCGAAATATCCTTAAGCGTAATTGTATTTTCGATCTCTTCCAGTTCTTTGTTCTCAAGGTTCGCCAACGATCCCGATGCTACGGCAGCCCTGAAACGTCGCGTGGCAATGTCCAATTGTCGCTTTTCCAGTCCAGTGCTGTCTGGACGCAACTTTTGGAGTTGATTCAAGTGAAATGAAGCTGCATAGAACTCGCCAGCCTTCATCGCGTCTATTGACTGCTCGTCGTGCCAATTCGCCTTCCTAACTTCGTAGTCCGCGATCTTTTCAGTGAGCGATTGCTGCCGACTATTAAACGACCACAAATTCCCCGCATAGTCGCTAGCCAATAATTGGTCACCATTGGGCGTAAAGGCTACACACTCAATCGCTTTGCTAGTCGGAATTCGCATTAGGACTTTGGATGTTTCTACGTCCAGTATGCGAATTTCACCAATGTCCTTGAAGGGTTGTCCGAGACCGACAGCTATCCGGCGATCGTTCGGAGAAAAAGCAAAGTCGACTCGCGGCTGCGAGGGCAAGCGAAAGCGTGATACGCGGCTGCCATCCTCCGAGTTGAGCAATTCTAGATTTCCATCGCTGTCGACAATCGCTAACCGATCACCTCGATGGTTGTAGTGCATCCGCAATATTCGGTTGGTGGTGTTCGTACTCCAATCTTCGTGATCGGTTGTTTGGCTCCATTGAGCCAAACAAAATTCATTCGTCGCGGCAGCGGTCACTTTTGTACCGTCGCCGGAAGCAGCCACGCAATAGGGCGAACCCTTCCTTGTTCCAGCGAACTCTCTTTCGATTTGATTGGTTTCGAAGTTAAACTCTTGAAGCCAAGTGTCTGACTTCGCATTCCGTGCATAACGTAGGATTCGATTGGGGCCAACTTGGCAAGAAAACTGTGGCGCAAAAACCGAGTGAAGTTTGACGGCTTCAAGGACTGATGATTGTGGCTTATTGCTTTCGGGAAATTCAATATTCATTGGAAAAATAGTCATTGACTCTTTTGTCGACCGAACGATTGAGTCTGTGTCATAATTCCATTGCAAGAATCCGCCTGTAGTCAAACTGGAAACTTGTTTTCTTTCCTCATCGAATATCGCTGTAAACAACCGGTAGGTTCTCTCAGGCGCGATGAGTGTCTTCCACTGCTTTTGATTCTCCAAAGAGTACAGATAGAGTTTTTCCTCGTAGTGTAGTGCCGCCAGCTTGCCGCTTGGACTGATCGTTAGACCAGTGGGACTAGCAGTGCCGTATGACCTAGGTTCACCGCGAATTATCGAGGTCAACGGGTATTGATCGGGCAAAACAGTCATGTCCCAATAATCAACTTGATTTCGCCCAGAGTGGATGGCCAAGATCGAACCATCGGGCGAGAACTTTAGCGATCGAATGGTGTCCGCACGTTGCGGAATGCGGCGATGAATCTTGCCGGAAACTATCTCAGCAATGACTATCGAATGGTCGATAGAATCGACATAGGCTATCCATCGACCATTTGGACAGAATTCAACGGAATCATCTTGCGAGGCTTGGAGATCGATCTTTCGAATGAGACTCTCCGATTGGATGTCTCGCAGCATGAATTCGTCCCCTGCTACGGATGTAATGGCGAGCACTCGTTCATCAGAGCTGAATTTAATTCGTCCCCGCTCCCAGCCGTTTTCGATAGTCTTGATGGCGTTAAGATTGCTGGCATTCAGTATCAGGATTCTCTTTTTAACATCCCTGGCAGCCAGCAGCTTACCATTGCGTGAAAATGCTACGTTGTAAAACTTGCCTGATACAACTTTGGGGGCGACGTCCTTGCCCATACTCCAAACTCGCAAGCCATCTTCTGCGGCCACTGCCACTCGTCGATTGACTGCGTCGATTGCAACCTCTTGGATGGCAGCTTTGATTCCTTCCATGACTTGCACCAACTGGCCAGTTTTTGCTTGGAATAGTTCGATCGTGCCCGGTTCAACTTTTTCACCAAGCTTCGGGGTTAACCCGTACTGCGCTATGAATTGTCCGTCGACTGAGAAACGCGAATTCCGCCAAGGTTGGCTGCTCAAACCAAGTTTCTCAGTTCTCAAGTGTTGCCCGTAAGGAATCGACCAAACTGAGTAATCGCCGGAGGAGACCGCGAACAACTCGCCGGCCGTAGAGACCATGATGTGTGACAAATCTTTAGCTTCAATTGGCAACGTGTTTAGCTGAGAATGGCAAAGTTGCCAAATGTATCCCCATTCCCAATCGCGAAATTCGGCTGGCGATTGTTCCAGTAGAGATTCAGCGACTTCGATATTGCCGTTCTTGTATTCCACATGAGCGAGCGATAGCGCCTGGGAGTAAGCCATACGGCGCTCGTTGGTGCGCGCTTGCTGTTCGGCTGCAAGCGTCTTATCGGCTAATTCCTTCGCCTCATTGGCTTGCAGAAGCGCCGTCGATTCGCGATCGAGTGATCGTTTAAGATTATTGCGTTGCGCGTTGATCGTCAGTAGGCTGATCGTCAATCCTACGACTCCAGCAATCAGAAAGATCAACGTGGTGGTGGCTGAAACGGCGACCAACGTCCTATTGCGCTTGGTCCACTTCTTAGTTCTGTCCAACAGCGTTGGCGGTTTGGCTAGAATCGGCTGATCATCGAGAAAGCGCTGCAAATCGGCCGCAAACTCATGAGCAGTTTGATATCGCAGTTCGGGTTCTTTGGCAGAAGCCTTAAGAGTTATAGTGTTTAGATCTTCCGGTACTTCCGATCGAATCAACTTAGGTGGGGGCGGCTCGACTTCAAGCACTTTTCTTAGCAGTGCTCTGCGATCCTCGGCCGCAAACGCGGGCTGTAACGTAAGCAGTTCATAAAGCGTTATACCAAGCGAGTAGACGTCGGTCCTACCATCAAGCGCAATGGTACGACCGGATGCTTGTTCCGGACTCATGTATCGAATCGTGCCCATCACATCGATAGTCTCCGTGAGATTGCTGTCCGGCAGTTTGGCGAGGCCAAAATCTGCGACCCAGACATTTCCGCTAGAGTCGACCAAGATGTTGCTTGGTTTAATGTCGCGATGGATAATTCCCATCTCGTGAGAATATTGCAAAGCACTGGCTACCTGCGAGATCATTTTTGCTACTGAGCGAAAGTAGGATTCCGTTCCGCAGTTGAGTTCCAGAAGTGAAGCACGATTGTTCAGTGGCTTCGACTGCGCCTCGTGGTTCGATTGGCTGTCAGATTCAGTTATGTCTTTGGCCATCGAAGCAGTATCAATGGTAGCCTTGCCGCTCAAGCTATTCACAACGGCAGCAATCGACGCTCCTTCGATGTACTGCATGGCGTAAAAGTGAATATTGCCGTGAGATCCAACGGAATAGACCGGAACGATGTTGGGATGATGCAAGCTTGCAGAGGCCAAGGCTTCTTGTCTGAATCGTCGGCGCGATCGTTCGTCCATCGACGCGATCTGTGGAAGCACTTTCAATGCAACCCGACGACCCAAAGAGACCTGAATCGCCTCATAGACTTCCCCCATTCCCCCTCGGCCGACCATTCTGAGGATGCGAAAATCATCGATGATGGATCCAGACATCAGCGATTGACCGGAGCCGAATTCTCTTTGACAGTTTGAGGAATCGCTCTGCCAACAAAATCAATCGCCTCTAGATAGGGCAGCAGTTCGACTGCGTATTCCGGGTACTTCTGAAGAAACTCTTCCTGGCTAGGAATTCGCCCAGAATCCAATAACGACTGATACTCAGCTACGATCGCCGCCAAATGAGAATCGTTCGCCGTCAGTGCTGCATGGTCGACTTTCTTGGAGGGTTCCATATGACCATTACCTATGAACTTGGCCTTGATTGAACGGTATTGCGCTTCGCCTGTTGGTAAAGTTCCACTGGTAGAGCAGTTACGCCGCGGTTACGCCGCAATTGCGAAAAAAAATCAGTCTTTATTCATCAGATCGCGAAGAGCTTTTAGACCGCGAAACCATAACTTCTGCACGCTATCTTCACTTCTCCCCATCCGTTGGGCGACTTC
The DNA here is from genome assembly GCA_046349795.1 of Pirellulales bacterium. Lineage (GTDB taxonomy): Bacteria > Planctomycetota > Planctomycetia > Pirellulales > Pirellulaceae > Aureliella. The sequence goes on from JAXMBP010000045.1 coordinate 39,223, forward strand.
GGACAGTTGGATTCCTTCGATTTGCCGAAGCAAAATGACCTCTCTGTAGTCGGGTGGTAGCCTTTCCAACATTTCGGCTAACTGAGCCACCTCTTCTCTTTGCCGAACCCTCTCACTCGGCGACGATTCCTGACTGGCAAAATCTCGCGCTAATCGGTCTGTTGAACTATCAAGCTCGCGTTCTATCGACACCTCAAGCCGAACATTTCTGGCTTCGGTAACGAAATATCTTCGAATCAATCTCGCCAGATGCCCCGCCAAAATTCGCAATAACCATCCTGAAACCGCATCTTCAGTCTCACCGCGAAAACCTGGAAACTGCTTAAAGGCGTCTAAAAAAACTTCTTGTACAACATCCGCCGGATCGGCCTTGGATTGAAGTCGTTTTCCGATTTGGATTCTTGCAAGCAGAGTCAAATAGCTACGAAAAGGCTCGAGAATTTCGCCGATAGCCACACAGTCCCCGGCTCTCGCACGATCGAACAACTCTTTGACTTCAATTTTAGAATCACCCACAAAAACACGTTCATCTACATTTTTCGATTGTAGATCCCTTTTGTTGAAAATCACATCTGGGAATTGGACATGATAGTCATGTTGTCCAGCAACATGCAAGTCAATCGAGCAATAATGAGCTAATGCGAAAAAATCGAAAAGCCTGCCAAAACCGTTTTCAATCTCTACTGCATTATTCACCACCAACTTCAACCCTGGTCCTCTCCTCAGTACATCTGCGACTCTGTGTTCAAGCAGTATTTGGGTGAGGAAAATCCAAGTGTTAACCCCGATGACTTCCGAGTTCTCGTCAATCGCAGGCAAATGACTAAACTGTATGGCCTTCACCTTGAATTTTTTGACTCTGGCAGGCCGGTTCGAATTATGAACTTAAGATCGTTCAATTTCCTCGCGTTATTAGTTATGGCTTTGACGAACTTAGGTTCCGCGCAGAATGCAGATCTTGTTATTGCCGATTTCGAAGCCGACACCTACCAAGAATGGAAAGTTACGGGACAAGCGTTTGGGAATGGTCCCGCGAAAGGAACACTCCCCAATCAAATGGTGGTTGAGGGTTTTGTTGGGCAGCGTCTTGTCAACTCTTTCGTTGGCGGCGACAACTCCACTGGATCATTGACTTCACCTGAGTTCAAGATTCAGCGCAACTTCATCTCCTTTCTCATCGGTGGTGGCAAAGACGAAGAAAAGCTCGCCTTGCAATTGTGGGTGGACGGCAAGCTTATGCGCAAGGCGACCGGCCCTAACAGCTCTCCCGGTGGTAGCGAAAGACTGGCTCCAGAATTTTGGGATGTCACGGAACTTCTTGGCAAATCAGCATCCATCCGCATCATCGATCAAGGCACGGGCAGTTGGGGTCACCTGAACATTGATCAGATCGTTCAAACCAATTCCAAGCCAAAACATACGCAGCAGAATGTCGAGCGCAAATTTGCCGTAGACGCTCGCTATCTGCACCTGCCAATCAAGAATGGCGGCCCAAAGCGAATGGTAACGCTGTTCGTAAACGGCAAACCGTTTGTAAAGAACGAAATTGAATTGGCCGATGACAAGCCCGATTGGTGGGCTCCCATGGATGTATCTTCTTGGAAAGGAAAGTCAGTTACGCTGCAAGTCGACAAACTTCCGAGTAACTCTCGCTCACTCGAGTCAATCGAGATGAGCGATTCCGTCAAAGGCAGCCACAGTCTTTACAGTGAACCTCAACGAGGTCAGTTTCACTTTTCACCGATGCGAGGCTGGAATAATGATCCGAACGGCATGGTTTACTACAACGGCGAATACCACCTTTTCTTTCAGCACAACCCTTACGGATGGAGCTGGGGGAATATGCACTGGGGTCACGCTGTCAGCATGGATTTGGTCCACTGGGAAGAGCTTGGCGACAAGTTGCTGCCCGATGATGAAGGGCCGATGTTTAGTGGTAGTGCAGTAGTCGACTGGAACAACACTAGCGGCTTCGGAAAAGAAGGCAAACCACCTTTAGTGTTGCTTTACACTGCTGCTGGCAATCCCACGGTACAAAGCTTGGCGTGGAGCAACGATGGTCGAACCTTTACCAAGTCCTCTGGCAACCCGGTTTTACCTCAGATCACTGCGGGCAATCGAGATCCTAAAGTGCTTTGGCATGCAGACACTAAACAATGGGTTATGGTTTTGTATGTTGAAAAGCCAGTCGGCAGACATACAGTTCACATTCTGACATCGGCTAACCTCAAAGAGTGGAAGGTCGCCAGTGTGGTTGAAGGTGATCCGATGGGACGACCTTTCCTGTTTGAGTGTCCCGATCTTTTCGAACTGTCGATCGATGGCGATGCGAAGAAGAAGGCTTGGGTACTGACTGCAGCAAACAGTGAGTATGCTTTTGGTAGTTTCGATGGGAAAAAATTCGTGCCAGAACAGACTCGGCTATTTGGTCATCGAGGCCGTGGGTTTTATGCCGCGCAGACTTTCAGCGATATTCCAGCCAGCGATGGACGCAGAATACAGATCGGCTGGTTTCAAACGGAAACTCGAGGAATGCCCTTCAATCAATCGATGACCATTCCACTTGAGTTGGGATTAATAGGTACGGAGGATGGTCCTCGAATGACCTTTCAGCCTGTCAAAGAACTGCAATCTTTGCGCAGCCGGTCACATCAACTTGGCGCGATGGAGCTAAGCCCTGGTGCTCCAAATCCACTGGACAAGATTAAGGCTGAATTAGTTGAATTGCGAGTAGAATTCGAACCAGGCTCAGCTCAAGAGATAGTTTTCAATATCCGTGATGTGATGGTGATCTACTATCCCGCGAAACAAGAGATATCTGTCGCTGGCCACAATGCTCCAGCGCCACTGCGCAACGGAAAACAACGCATCACTATCTACTGCGATCGGATTGGAACCGAGTTATTCGCCAGCGATGGGTTGACCTACGTACCGATACCCTACAACACCAAAGCTGAAAACCTGAATTTGTACTTCGAAACTCGCGGCGGTACCGCTAAAGTTTTGTCGCTGGATGTCCACGAACTTAAGTCTGCCTGGAAAAAGCCCTAGCCCGAGGAATGAGATTGCGATTGTTTTGTGGTTGGCGCATCGATGGTCGATGGTTGGCTATTCGTGGAAACGGTACTTGCGATTAGACTTTGAGCATTCTATACAGCAACAAGCTCAGATTTCACTAGAACACTAGAGTCCTCCCCATGCAAATTTGGCCCGACACAGGCAGGAGTAATCCTAGTAGATGGTTGCTTGGCCGTTACTTGGCATGAACTGTGATACTTTTCTCGGTCGTACTGCCAAAGATCTCAGGTGCGTACATCGCAAAACCTAGGGCTGGCAGAGCGCGGAATGTACCTGGTGTCTCTGCCCGAAGTTTGTATTTGAGCACATGCTCTCCAGGACTTAGCCAAGATGCGTAGAAAATAGTTTTCTGATCGCGCAGCTCGATATTGCGCCAAGTACCGTCCGCCATTCCCTCTCCGCTGCGTAGCTGTAGCGGTTCCAACCCGGCTGGCTTGGGATCTTCGAAGGCTACATACTCCAACGCATCCTTGTTGTGAATTCGTAGTTCAACTTCGATGATGTCACCGACTTTGTAAGTGCCATTCGAAGGATCTTCCGAGGGTTTTGGATGTAAATCACCGTTCGGGGCAATTCGGCGATAGGATCTTTCGATAGATATGCCTTTGCTTTTCGCTGGAATCGTATCAACGGACTGCGGATATTCCACGTTCAGGCTGACGTGTAGAGGATTTCCGTCAGGTTTGGAGATTTTGATAACATGTTTTCCAGAAGCCAGTTGACTTGCGTTCAGCTTCACATGGCTATCGGATTGTATTGGCAGATTTGGAGCCTTGATCTTTGTCGTTGGTCCGTCATCAAGAGCGTATTCGAATTCAATCAAACCATTTCCGAGCTTATTTTTGATGAAGTACTCGCTCAGCGCGAGTACGGCTAATGCCGAATCGCGAGTGCTACGCCAGATGCCTCCTGCTTTTCGCTTCTTAACAAGACCAAGCATCACTTTATCGGTGAGTACATTATCAGGATCGATTGCCATCAGGGCACGCAGAAGCCAAGCATTGGTCTCTACATCGCTGTTTTGCCACATCCACCACTCGCGTTCCTCCGTGATCAATTGAGCGGTTTCGTAATCGTTGCTCACATTTTGCAATAGCTTCTGCAGTTCGACTTGAGCCTCATTCAGTTTGCCAGCGTTATGTAGCGCTAATATCCAAAGACATCGACCATAATGGTTCAGCTTAGCTCGCTGGGCTAGCAATCGCCCTAGAGCTCTTGACAGTGACCGCTCAATTTGAGCCCTCGATCCTTGGTCTGAGTCGGCATCATCATCGTCGTCATCGTCGTCAGTTACTTTCCATTTCAAAGAAAGAGCAAAGGTCATGTAGGCCAGCTTTTGTCCATCGAATTCCCGAGCTTGTGGCTTATCATCTATACAAGAAGCCAGATAGCGCAGACCACGATCGACCACATCGCTATGCACTTTGATTCCAGCTTTTTCCGCTTCGTTCAGCCCAACAAGCACATAGGCGGTCATGAATTGATCCGTTGCATCATTCTCCCACCATCCCCAGCCACCATCTGTATGTTGGAATTTGTAAAGTCGCGTCAGTCCATTTTCGGCAAGCACCCGCATTGATTCTGAACTGAATAAATTGATGTTGGGGGAGAGCTTTGGGATTCGTTCGCCGACTGACTCCATTTGGGTTCGTTGTTGCAGTTGTTGCGGTGAAATATCCAAGCGTCGCATCACATCGATGGCTATAGCTAACGGATAGAAGCGACTCATCGTTTGCTCGACGCATCCATAAGGATATCCAACTAGAAACGGAATCGTGTCGAATAGTGCTTGGGCCGGACTGGCAATGGCAGATAGCCTCACATTCAGCGATCCAGGCGCGGTGTTTTGCGGAATTTCGAAGGCAAGTTCCGATTGGCTGGTATCATCTGCCTTCAACGATAGAAATTGTGATTCGTTCACGGTCTCTACAAATGGAACAATGGGAAGGTCGCTAGTCATCGCATCACTTGACTGGTCTGTCATCGCCTTTACAACCAGACTGACTGTTCCTGGTTGAACTGCCTTGAGTTTCCAATCAAACCGCTGACTCTCACCCGAAGCTATTCGACTTCGGCTAACTAACTTGGTCAGGCCATCCTCTATCGGAATCACTTGAATTCCACTTTCAAGTTCGTCTGCCTTCAAAAGTCTATCTGACACGATAAGCTCAACCCGGACCTCTTTCTCTTGCTTTAGATTGTTGTGAACGTTAGCAGATATTACGGCTCGATCTTGATCGATTAGAAATTTGGGAGTTTGCAAACGAACCATTAGCGGCTTTGAGGTGGTCAGCATTCCCGAACCATCACCAACCTGAGTCTTTGAAGTGACGGAGTAGGCGCGCAGTTTCCAGGAGGTCAACGACTCGGGCAAAGCAAATTTGGCCTCACCAATACCTTGATCATTTAGTTGCAGATGTGGTAACCAAGCCGCTGTGGCTGAAAAATTCTGCCGAACAACCGGCTGCACTAACTGGCGCTGAGCAGAGTTCTCATCTTGCTCTTTACTCGCTCCGTTACCAGCTCTTGTGTTAACGGCTCCACGTTCAGTCGTAGGTGAGAAGTCGCCGACTTCTGATCCAGCACCTCCCATTCCAAAGCCCCTATGGTCTGTAATCCTGTCTGGGTCGAGTTTCTTCTTTGATTCGTGTGAAGTCCATGGGCCGTAGAACATCTCTCCGGAAAATGAGTACTCCGGGCACAAGAATACACCCGACGCATCAAATTGGTGTTTTCCGAGCGATGTCGTGTCTTGATCTTCATACCAGTCCGATGGTAACTCCTCGAGTAGCATCTGCTTTGGTCCGATGCCAACCTCGGGCTGTATCGCTGACACGGAAGCATCATAAGCCGCTAAGACGAGATCCCCTTTGACCGGATTACCCTTGTTGTCGGTCACTGCAACCTTCACGGATGCCTCTGCCCCGGGCCGAAACTCTGTAGCCTCTGCCTGGACTGCGACATTCAGCAAACGATCAACAGGCGGTACGTACAGTTTGATTTTCTCGCGAAGAAACTTGGCTCCGCGAATTGCTGTTGCTCGATACAAGGTCGACGGAGCATGCTTGCTACTGATGGGAATCTCGATGATACTGGACTGCTTCGTTAAATTGATCGACAGTTGCTCACCGAGAGAATTCTCCAACAGCAATTGAATGGGCGGCTGATTCACATTCGCTAGGATCTGAGCGGTTTGCCCAAGTTCGTAAGTCGGATACCTTGGGATCAATTCTAGATCGCCGTATCGTTGCGTGGAGCTATTCAACGATTCATCAAATACCACGAAGTTAACGGCAGCATCGAAGTCCCCCGAACCATCAGCTCGAACGATAGCCCGATATTGTCCCGGCGGCAAATTACTGAGCTGTACTACAACGTCGCCGCTACTGCTGGTGGAAGTCGACTGACGGCTGATCTGTGTGAGCTTTGGAGTCGCTTCCGCTGAACTAACACCGCCCACACTCGATAACTCAACCACTATGTCTGCCTTGATGGCCTGTAGATTGGGATCCAGTGTTATGACTCTCAACTGAACCTTTTCATTTGGCTCATACCAACCTCGGTCCAACTCTACGAAAGTCATGAACGGCTTGCGAGAGACTATCGACGTGCCTTCAGCCGAAATTGATCGGCGGCTATCATCGCGAATATCGACTGCGAGAGTGAATTCAGTCGTGTCACCGGCCAGAGTTTTGAATTGCGCTGTATCAAACTTAAGTAGCAACTTGCCTTTCGCGTCAAGTTTTGCAGACCCGGCTTTCACGATCTCTCCACGTGGATCAGGATTTGACCAGCGGTAATAATCTTGGGGTTGAGGTGGCAAATCCAATTTGTCGCCAAGCCAGGGGTAAAGGTAGTTGTATCTGCTATAGCCTGCTCCGTACAACCAATCGAATGGCTGGGGCGAGTTGAACTCCGTTTTGCTCGACTTTTGTCTCAGCTTGTAATCGACTAATGCATTTGAAACCGGATCGCCGAAATAGTAATTCGCCTCCACTTGAAACGCGATTTCTTTAGTCGTAGTTGACTGGTTTGCTGAGGGCTGAACCGGCAACGGTTGAGCCACCGGCGTAACAGTTGCGCGAAACTCGGGCCGTTTGTATTCCTCAACCCGAAATGTTCCGGCCGGCTTCAATGAGTTCATCCAGTATTGTGTTGGTTCCGTTCGCGCGGCTGCGGTTGTTCGTACATGAAACTCATACAAGCCCAACCGCATTTCATTGTTTAGATCGACAGATCCTTCAACGCTACCATTGTCGTCCGAAACCAAGTCCAGTGATTTCCATACTCCTCCGGGGCCAACAATTGTGACGTTCAATGATGAACCAGCTTTGGGGCTGGCGAGTTTGATATCGCCTTGCTGCTGCCGATACCAGGCTCGGAATTTGACGGACTCACCCGGCCGATAGGCTGGTCGATCCGTCACAGCATAGCTGGCGACTATAGAATCATTGGCCTCTTCATCTTCCGTTTCATGTGTCGGCAAGTTCGACTTCGACAAAAATGCTTTGCCTCGATCTTGCGTAGCTACAAAAATTAGAGCATCACTTTCGCGAGTGGCTGCAAAACTAACCTGGCCTTTGTCATCAGATCGGTATTCTTTGCTGATAGGTTTCTTTTCCTTCTCATCGTACTGGATCACCCGTAACATCTCACCGGAAAGCGGCGCTCCGCTATCTGCATCAACAATTCTAAACTTGGGTTCATCGTCGTTTGGTTCATAGACAACCGCGACAGAAGTGACGAGGACCAGTGAACGCGAGATCTGACCCGTGCCTGGTATTCGAGCCTCCAAAACATATTCACCTAGCTCAGTAGGTGGTAACGCGACTGATCTTGTTGCGGACTCCATAGATGACTCTGGCAGGTCGACTCGCCAAGTTGTCACCACCTCTCCTATCGTTTTCTGCAATTTCCGGTCGTCAATTGCGTCGCGAAATGACTCCAAAGATGGCGTCCGGCTCCAATATGAACCACCTTTTGAAGTCTGTTTTGTCAGGAACATTGAAATGTCTATCTTTCTCAAGCTAAACTCGATAGCTGAGCAATTGCGATAGGTGTACCAAACTGTTGGCTGGCTATTAGGTAAGTACACTCCGGTTCGGCCGAGCAAAATGCTCGGCTTGCTCAAAAGCTTAATTTGCTGTTTTGCGAGGTCAGCTCGCTGGTGGTTCGGAAATCGCTCGATAATGTTCTGATATTCACGTTTTGCGATCGCAAATTGTCTTCGTCCCTGATAGTACTGGGCAATTTCATACATAGCCCTTGGAACGCTGTCGCAGTTGGGATATTGCTGGGCGATGAACCTATAAAGATCTAGCGGGCTGTGATGAGATGGCAAAGTCAGTACGGTAACGCCTAGTTGACCGACGTGAATTCGGGTTTCGTTATCCAACAACTGGTTAACAGGCTTCAGTCCTTTGACTTCCTCTTTAGGAATAAATGAAGGCCTGCGCTCTAAACTGTAAGTAATCTCTTCCCACTCCGGATCACGCCAAGGCCCAAACAAACCTCGAGCCAGTCGAGCGCGATACAGTAGGATTCGACCCGCGTTGTGCTTCTCAGGCGTTGGGTCGAGCTGTTCGATTTCGGTTGCCAAAAATAGTAATTTCTCCCCGCATCCAAGGCTCTCGGAGTACTTCACTGGCACATCAAATAGATTCGGCTTGCCTTCAAAACTGAGTGGAACACACATTCTATCTCGCCAATTCTGGCCAATCTCGGAGTAGAAACCCTTGGAGCTTTCTACGTTCTCCCAGAACCAATCTATTTCTTGATAATCACCTACAATTGACCACCATCCAGGTTCTGTCCACAAATCGTCTGCAACTGTTTTGTCAAGCATCGCAATTAGTTCATAGTTCACCACGATTCTATGATGAGACAATTCCTTCGCAAACGAAGCGGGTGCTATGCTCGCCACCTTCTGTTGAAGCTCAGCCAGGAAAACTCGTTGCTGTTCTAGAATGGGTGTAGCACGTTTGATGATCTGCGTGCGCACCACATCATTGGACCGTCTGAGCAAGTCTTTGTCATGATCGCTTAAGGTTGCTTCCCGCAGTTGTTTGATCTGAGTTAAGGCAGCGTCCCAGTTGCGCCCCTCTATCGAAGAAGTTATTGCCCTTTCTAGTTCATCACCTGTGGAATCTTGATTCGCTGCCAAACCACCAGAGATGAAAAAGCAGGCCAAGAAGCCTGCCGCCAGTTCCCGGAACGAAATCCAGCAAGTCGAAGCTACGTATTGCATGAGCGGGCCTTTGGGAATCTTGGTCACCGTGCTAACACGAGAGCAATGAAGCACGGATGATGCTTAACGCACCCATATGTAGGATACTAAGTTTTGGATCTCGATAACAGAATTACTGGAGAAGTTCTTGAAGTATGGCATATGAGAATCATGTCTTTTGCTTGTTTTTTTGATGGGGGAGGCTCGGAAACAACTTGGCTCTTCGTGGAATCGATACTAGCGATTAGACTTTGTTTTCTCGCACTCTAGTGCGGCTTCGTTTTCTCCACCTACCCGAGCTTTTCATATGCAAATTTGGCCTGCCATCGATCTACTTGGCGGCAAGTGTGTCCGCTTGCAGCAAGGCGATTACAATCGCGAAACCGTTTTTGCCGATGACCCCTCCGTGATGGCTCGACTTTGGAAGCAGCACGGCACAAAGTACTTGCACTTAGTGGACTTGGATGGCGCTAAGGATGGCAGTCAAGTCAATGGACAGGTCATTCAACGCATCGTGGCCGAAACGGGTCTGATTTGCCAAGTTGGTGGAGGCGTTCGAGATGAAGCTACGATCGAGCGACTTCTAGGCCTTGGGCTGAGTCGAATTGTCGTCGGTACACGGGCGCTACGAGAACCCGAATGGTTTGCGGAAATGGCTGACAAATATCCCGAACAACTCGTGCTGGGTATTGATGCTCGCGATGGTATGGTTGCTACCCATGGATGGTTGGAAACTAGCACCACTTCAGCGATTGATCTGGCTCAACGCATTGCCGCCCGGACAACTCATGTGGCTGCCATCGTGTATACCGATATCGCTCGCGATGGAATGCTGGCGGGACCGAATTTTGATCAACTGCAGCAGATGATGCAGGCGACCAGTATTCCCGTGGTTTGCTCAGGTGGCGTCACTTCGATGGAGGATATCGAACGATTGCTAGAGATGAATTGCCATGCAGCGATCGTTGGTCGAGCAATCTATGAAGGACGATTGGACCTTTCCTCAGTATTGAAACGATGCCCCAATCAATGATCAGTCCAGGGATAAGAAAACAAACTTTGTGACACTAGTTCAAGGTTAACTTCATGAACCAAACCAAGACACCTGAGAAAAGACCGCGTCGATCCAACGACACCCTTTTCTTTCTTGTTATGGGAGGTTTGTCGGCCAGCTTCATTCTGTTGATCGCGCTGATGATTGTGGCCGATATTTTGTTCGTATCTTTTAAGGACTTTACCGCTGTCTTTGCAAAGCCCGAAATTCGGCATTCGTTCTTTTTAACTGTGCTGACTTGCACGATTGCAGCGATCTGGTCGGTCTGCGTGGCAACTCCATTG
>JAXMBP010000046.1:0-47458 GCA_046349795.1 Pirellulales bacterium
ATTCCTTACTTACCCTTGCGGACATCGCCAAGATTAACGATGTGTCCGTACGCGACATGGGTGCGACTGATATCTTCAATCGAGCCCCCTTCATCAGTGCGATCGCCGTGCAGGAAGCCAGTCACGGTACCGAGCACAAGTACGTCAAGGAAACCGGCGCACCTACCGTCGGCTTCCGGGCCCCAAATACCGGTCGCTCGCGAAGCAAGTCCGGTGATACTTCCGTGACCGAAACGCTGAAGTATCTTGACTGTGCCTTTCACATGGACAAGGCAATTGCAGGTAGCAATCCCAAGGGCGTCGATTATGTGATGGCTCGCGAAGGTCGCCGACACCTGCGAGCCGGTTTCGCCGCAGCCGAGCGTCAGATCTTCGACGGTACCGGATCTGATGCATTGGGATACGCAGGCCTGCGTGACAACGCTGGCTTGAACGGCCTGAATGATGCGATGGTCATCAACGCGGGTTACACGACCGCAGGTCAGCCCAAGAATGACGTGTGGCTGATTCGCGTTGATATGGACACCGATGTTTGTCTGTTGATTGGCAACGGTGGAAACTTGAAGATCGATCCGTATTACGAGCAAGCGGTCACTGATGGATCCGGAAACCTATTCCAAGCGTTCGTCCAAGATTGCTCGGCGTGGCTTGGTCTGCAGATTGCGGGTGCCAAGTCGATCGCTCGAATCTGCAACATCAATGCCAACGCTGGAGCAACAGCCAACATCCTCACGGATTCGTTGCTCGAACAAGCATTCGAGTTGTTCCCATCAGAAGCACCGCCAACTCACATTGTTACTCACCGACGCATGGTCAGCCAGTTGAAGCGATCGCGTACTGCGACTCGAGCTGACGGCCAGGCTGCACCGCGTCCGGAGGATTACGAAGGTATTCCAATTGTCATGACCGACAATTTGACGACCTACACCACCGCGATCGCCTAGTAGCTTTCGTAGCTGATCCCGCCAGGGTTCAGAAAGCAACTGAACCGATGGCCGGTCCAGCTACGAAGTAATGTCTGACCTCAAGCGAGCTCAGCTACGAAAGAATGAAGCATGACAGCTCCCGCGCTAACAATTCAAAAGGTCCACTGGAGGACCTTGCTGAGGCAGCGCGGCGAGCTGGTCAATTACGACACCGGGCTGGATCTGATCACCGATATAAAGATCGTGGTCACTAGGCCCGCTGAAAATCAGATCGATCTGTCGATGGACGGAGCGATCGCGATGGAATCCAAAGAGTGGGACGTGCTGATCGATCCCGATACGATACTCGACTCTGGTGGCAATCGCATCGTGCCAGCCGTTGGTCATCGCATCATTCGAGCAACCGGCCTGATTCTGATGGTTCAAAATCGATCGGGCAGTAATTGTTGGCGGTGGTCTGATGCACTGGAGACGTGGCGTCGAGTGCACGCGACATGCAATCGGGAGCGATAAGACGTGGCAACCAAGTGGATCGATATCGCAGAGTCGCTGCGAGGGAAGCTTGCTACCGCGCTAGGCGTGACGGTTGAACGTCAATACATGGCCTACACCGATCGCGAGCTGCTGAAGACGGGTAAATATCTGGTTGTCGGAGCTGGTGACGATCTTGAAGGTAGCCGCGGCATCGATCATTCACTGGATCAGCGTCGACGTTGGCTATCAGACTGGTCTGCTCCGATCCGACTGCCCAATGGTCCGATCAACGTCGAAACGTGGCTTTCGCTGGATCAGTATGCTGGCAAGGTGCAACAGATCAAAGATTTGTTTGGCGAAGATGGGTCGCTGCGAAACGATGACTTCGCTGGCGGTACATTCATTTTGCTGAGCACAATGATCCGCCGTACCGACCTGATTTACTGATGGATCACAACATTTTCACAAGTGTCATTCGAATCGACTTCCGAGTCGAAGACTAACGAAAGGAATCATACCGTGAGTGCTGGCAAGACATGCAAAGCTTACGTAAATATTGGCGGAACTCGCACCACGCCAACTTGGGTCGAGATGAACGCATCAGCAACGTCAAGCGTTCGAAGAGTCGATCGACCAGCGATCGAATGTTCCGTGGAGCTGATACCAAATCCAAAGTAGCTGGCTATATGAATTTGGTTTCTCGTTCACCTACGTGCCCGCGAAAGCTGGTTCAGCGGCTGCGTGATCAAGCGATACGGTTATCACGCTCGAGGGATCGGTCGACAATATCACCGTGTTGGACGTGTTGTTCCTGGATCGTGCTGTGAGCGTAACTGGTGCGAAGGGTATTCGCGCTAAAGGTGCTGTGCAATAAGCCTGATCGCGACGAAAGGGATGAGAGGCATCAGCGCGACGTTGAGCTTCGGTGGCCGAGGATGAGGACGGCAGCGGCACACCGATCGAACCCCTAGCGTTCACCGCTCCATAGTTTTCGTAGCTGGACCGGCCACGGTTCAGACAGACTGAACACTGGCGTGATTAGCTACAAGAAATCCTGAACCGATGACCGGTTCAGCTACCTAAAACCAATCATTTGTGAGATCAAATAATGAGTTTCGTGCCCATCAAGGTGAAGTACCTCTCCGGCGATCATTCGCACTGCGCTCGACTTGGCAGAGACGATCGACGAAGTGATCGAAAAGAATATTCAGGCTCACCAGGACAGCCATCCGGAAACGGAATTGAATGTCAGTCAAGCCGTCGCCGATCGCGTCATGGCCCCGCAGCCCGTTTCCACGGAAACCGTAGGTGATCAGCGAAACCGTAGCTGATCCCGGCCACGGTGAGCCTGGCGCGCCAGCTGAAGGTTCCACGGTTGCCTGTCGACGTGCCAACGGAGACGCCGCGACCGAGGCTGATTTTCCAGGAGGCAGTGTTGGCCCGGGCGATGATGCCGTATCTGATTCGGCCACCGAGCCTACGAAGGGCGAAGCCGAGGTTCGAGGTTTCCGAGGGTTCAACTGAACAGTTTCCGAATCGGCAGACAATGCGGCAGCCGAACCTGCAGACCTGCTCCCGCGTTCGGCCAAACCAGTTGCTCCTCGCAAGTAAGTCGACTGAACCCTGCTGGCGGGATCAGCTATACAGGAAATCAACATGCAAACGCTCAAACCAATTCCCGTTTCCGATCTAACGCTGCGGGCGCGTCAATTAACGACGGTCCGCGGTGGTCGGAATTCGGGTGAGGATCGAGCGAATCCGGATTGCAGCTCGCAACCATGACAAGCGACGGTAACCATTCAATCGCCGGGTACTGATTGTCGATCGAGCCCTGAGTCAAGCCATAAATCCAAATCGAGGATACGACCGACCTAATTCGTACGATCCTGCCAGGGTTCAGCCTGCAGGAAGCGTGGCAAATGAATCAATTCACCTGGAAGGATTCCGAAGGCAGTGACGCATTCGGCAGGCACTTTTCAAAGTCGCTGACGCTGTGCGATTGCGCGAACAGGCTGGCGTCGATATCATGGATCCATCATCGTGATGCAAAGGATATTCGGCACTGAACACCCAACGTACCGCGTTGAAGTACTCTGGCCGAGCTGATTCGGAGATCGGGAGGCCGATGGTCTGAGCTACGAGCAGTTGGCTGATGCACTGTTCAGCACGCGAACCTGTTTTCTGAGGCGACTGAAGCCCCGCAAAGGGCGATCAGCCATTTTTTCCGACAAATCGGTCGGAATGATCTAGCCGATGGTCTGCGATCGAGCGCGGACGCGATGGTAAAGGGTCAAGACGCACTGGACGCGGCAGCGCGGCGAAAAGGTCGGTCAGATCCTGGAGGTGGCGAGCCGTCGAGCAATGAATCAGATCAATCAGGGTCTGCAAGCGGCACTGAAATAGCCGAGCGTGAGAGCCTGCAACCTGTTGGCCTCTACGGTGGCGACTGGAGAGAATTAACACTGCGGCAATTGCTGCTAGCCGTCACCGCCAAGCAGGCTCACGCTTGGGACATGTCTGCGACGGTTGCATCAGCTTGGGCCGAGGTTGATTTCAGCAAGAATCCATTTCGACCAAAACGACGCACTGCGGGAAGTTTCGACACCGATTCACTGGCTCGAATGCACACCAGGCTAAAACGAGAGGGAAAGGTCGATCTGTGATCACGGTAGATGCTAGTATCAAAGATCGTTTTTTCGATCGTGACGCAGTTATCCGAGCGATCGGAAGGGAGAATGTCCGTCGACTTAGCAAGATGGGTGCTTTCATCTGTCAACGTGCACGGACGGCAATTCTGCGACGCGGACCAAAACGCAAGGTCAACGGCCGTCGCGCATCCAGCAAGCCAGGCCAACCTCCTTACGTGTGGTCGCGAGATAGCTTTGCAACCTTGCGTAATATCCAATTCGGTCTTTCTCGGGATAACAACGCAGTTTTGATCGGTCCCCGGGCCGTTCCAAGCCTTCGGCTGAAACGCTCAAGTGCAAAGACAGTTCCCGAGCTGCTCGAAAAGGGTGGTACAAGTCGCGTGGCCGTCGATCCAAATACGGGGGAAGCGATCGGCTACGTTCCCGAGAACGATTCGAAAGTTGTATTTCGAGCGGCAACGTATGAGGCACGTCCGTTTATGGGACCAGCTCTTCAGGCGGAGATTGCTGCAGGTACTGTTCGAGATGTATGGTCTGCGAGGGTGGCGTAATCAAAGACAACGAAGTTTCACTTGGGCTGATCATCGTGGTTTGCGTTTTCAGCTCAGCTATTTTGGTGTTCACTCTGTTGATTGGATTGTAAAGGAACGATCTCTGTGATTGAACGACTAGCTCAACGAGCCTACGAGGCCTACGCTGCCAACACTCAGTGGAAGTCGCTCGCCACCGGTTCACCACTTCCGCAATGGGACGATCTATCTGAAGCGATTCAGGAGGCCTGGAAAGCCAGCGTGGCTGACTGTCAGCGACTACGTCACGTGGTGATGGAGTTTGTAGGAGCTGATGATCCGCAGGAACTGGCTTACATAGAGCTGACACTGCGGACGGCACCTATTCCAGAATCCGAGCGAGTTGGCTTGCTGAATCTAATTCACGCTCTACGGGAGATCCGTTAGATCATGCGAGATCAGAAGCCGATTGTGATCCTGATTTGTGTCTTGTTACTTGCGATCGCTGTCTGCCTTTCGGCCTGGTGGATTGCCGATGCGCAGGTCGCTCAGGCCGCGATGGCCAACGGATACGAGCAAGTGATCACAGCCGACGGCGACATTGTGTGGCGTAAGCGACCAGGCGAGCGGTTTGCCAAGGTGGTCAAGTGGCTAGTTGAAATTGCAGCGGAGTTCTTTTAACGATGGCAGCTAAAGACATCGAAGCCGGTCGGGCTCACGTATTGATCCAATTGCGTGACAAGGTCACGGGAGCACTCACGCACGTCGAGCGCAAGGTAGCCGGTTTCGGTAGAAACTTCGCGTCGATGGGGGCCGCATTTGCTGCCACCGGAGCCGGTGCGCTAGCCTGGCCCCTGAAGGTTTCCGCCGACATGGAATCGCTTGGCATTCGATTTGAATCGCTACTTGGATCTGCCGATGGGGCCAAGGCAATGATGAAAGAACTGTCTACGTTCGCTAGAAACTCTCCATTCGACATGAAGGGCGTATCGGATGCGGCGGCTGAATTGATTCAGGCACGCGTTGCCACTAATGACGTGCTTCCTGATTTGACCGCACTCGGAAACGCTGCAGCAGGCGATAAGGATAAGTTCGATCGTTTGACCTACGCATTTGCCCAAACAGCCGGTTTGATGAAACTGACCGGTGATAACGCGAGGCAAATGAATGAAGCGGGATTCAGTCCTATCGCAACAATTGCGGAAGCGACCGGGCGAGGCATCACAGACTTGACAGAGGCGATGCACCGAGGAGAAATTTCAATGGACTTGTTTCGAAATTCACTTCGTGCAGTCTACGGGCCAGGTGGTCGATTGGGCGACTTAATGGAAAAACAATCCAAGACTTTGGGTGGTTTGACAACTGCACTTATGGACGCGATTTCGATGGGCCTAAAGCCGATCGGCGACGCGGCTGCAGCCGTACTAAAGCCATTGGCTAAATTCGCGATCGGTGCAGCCGAAGCGTTCCAAGCCTTTGCTGAAAAGAATCAAGGCGTTTTGAAGGTTGTTGCAGGAGTACTGCTTGGACTGGTCGCGGTTGGTGGAGTGATCGCGGCAGTCGGTTTCGGTGCGCTGGCATTGTCGACCGTGTTCGGTGGGCTGGCTGCAGTAGCAAGTGCTATAGCAGGTGCTATAGGATTTTTGTTCTCACCACTGGGAGCGGTGCTTGTCGCGCTGACGGCTGCCGGCGTGGCCGCGTGGTACTTCCGCGATCGCATCATCACCGCCATTCAACCGATCGTTACTGCACTGCAGCCGATGGTGGCTGGTGTGATGGAGATCTGGTCGGTCTTTTCGCAGGCCTTTGGCGGCATCGTCGATAATCTAATGAGTGGCCAGCTCGAGGCTGCGGCCGGATTGGCTTGGACCGGGTTTGTAGCGGTGGCTTGGACTGCCATTGAGCAGCTTGGATCTGCGATCAATGTGGGGCTCGACTTCCTGCAGACATGGATACCAGGCGTCGACGTGGTTCGTGATTATCTGCGATCAGCCTTTGGGTCAATCGGCGATGCAATTTTAGCTGGACGTTGGGATCTGGCCGGTCAGATTATCATGGCTAAGTTGCAACTGGCCTGGACCAATGGAATCGACATACTGCGCGACGCTTGGGATATCTTCATCTTCGGTAACAAGATGGCTTGGCGAGCCATGTCCGATTTCATCGTTGACATGTGGAATGGAGCGGTGAATGGAATTGCTCGCGGCATCACTTGGATCATGGAGAAAATCGGAGTAGCCGCCGATGGCACGCTCCAGGAACTCAATCGGATCCAAGCTGCCGAGGATAAAGCTCGCCAGAAGGAACGAAACGCCCGCGACAATCCAATGCAACAGATGGCCGATCGAATGATGGCTCGCGAGCGTAGTCGACGTGATCAGCAGGCCAACATCAACAAGCTTGAACGTGAAGCTGCTCAGGCTCGACAGCAAAACGGCGGTGCGACAATAGCGAGTGTCGCGGCTGCAGCTCGAGCTGATCTGACCAAAGCCATCGCAGCATCGAAAGAGGTCACGACGGACAGTCAGAAAAAGGCTCAACCGCTGATGAATCAAATTGCAGCATCGGGTTCGGAGACATCAAAGATCGCCAGCGCGGGCACGTTCTCCGCAGCAGGTGCAGCTCAGTCGCTTGGAATCAACGGTCGACCGGCTGAAGAGACAGCACGCAACACCGCTGGAATGCTGCGATGGATGAAACAACAACAACGCGGGCAGGCTCAATTCGCGTAAGGTAGGACACCATGGCAATCAAAATTCGCGAAGTGGCTGGAATGTCTGGTTCGGAAGATAACGACCAGGCTGAAGCTCAGCTAGTGTACGACATCAAAAAGGCTCCATCGGATTCGATGGCTGCCGTGCGTGCTGCACTGACAGCCTTCTGTCCGACTACGTTTGATGGGCTGAATCGTCAAAAGTTCACGTGGCAGGAAGAGGAGGAAAATCTCCGACTGAGAGCCACGGTCACCTACAACGCAAAGATCCCTGAATCACTCTTGCGACGATCGTTCGATGGTACCGGCGGCACCGTCCGGATCTTCCAGTCGCTCAATACGGCTCGAGTCGCAGCGACGGGCGTGGCGAATGCTCCGGATTTCAAGGGCACCATTGGCGTGCGTGATGGAGATCCTGAAGGCGTGGACATTACGATTCCCGCTCTAAAGATGATCCACACCTACAAGTGGCCAGCCAACGTGATCACGCTCAGCTACTGCAAATCGCTGGCTGCATTGGTTGGCACAACGAACTCGAGTAGCTTCGACACGTTCAACGCCGGCGAGCTGCTGTTCTTGGGCTATAGCTGCGAGCTGGTCGACGGTCGACCGACAGAAATCCAGTATCACTACGCAGCGTCGGCCGACGCGTCGATCTCACTATCCGCGTTCGGTTCGTCCATCTCGAAAGGCGGTCACGATTATCTGTGGATCGCTTACCAGGAGGATGAAGACGCCACTGCTAAGCGAAAGGTCAAAACACCGATCGCGGCTTACGTTGAACGCGTTTACGCTCGCACCAACTTTTCGACGTTCGGTTATTTGTAACGCTCCATTCGTAGCTGATCCCGCAAAGGTTCAGTCGACCGTTTCCACGGAAATGACATGCCACCCAACAGTAACGGTTTTATCCCTCGCATCGTAAAGCCCGGAGACGCCATCCGAGCTGCAGATTGGAATGATCTGCAGCGATCGGTCTCCGAGTCGCTTGGATCTGGCCGGCCGGAGCGTGGCGACGGGGTGGGTAACAACAATGTAGTTTCAGTCAAGAATTCTACAGGCGCGGATATCACAGAAAAGTACCGTTGTTTTGCGTTGGGTGATGCTAGGTTTTCACCACTGACAAAGAAGTACCGGCTGCCAGATGTGGTGTTCGATCTCGTTGCGTACTCTGCCGGCAAGCCACTGGCAGTCGTACTTGAACCGATGGCGGCTGATAAACTCGGCTACGCAGTGATCTATGGTCCAACGCTAATTGAGGTTACTGGAGCGGGTAGTACCAGCGATCGAACTGGCTCGCCAAACTCGACTGGCCAGATAGTTCCCGGATCAGGAGATGCAATGCAGTTCCTGCAGGCTCGACCGACAGGCGGCGGAGTTGTTTTGGGTTTGATTGGTGGAGCCGGTGCCAGTTTGAAGGTAAGAATCTTTCGAACTCCATCAGGCGGCATCGCCGCTAATTCATCTGCGACCTGCGACGAGTTGAACGAGGCTCGTACAGCAGTGATCGGGTCGGCTGTAATCTACACTCAAAAAAATTCGATCGTGCCCGGTGGTGTAGATATTCTCGCAATGAGCAGCGGAACTCGGCTGTGGATGGTCGAGCCAAACTGCCCAACTGAGATTTTGGAGCCCTAAGATGCCAGGCATCACTCCGATAGATCCAAACTCAGGGTGTAGCGCTTGCGATTACTGCTGTGTGCTGAACGGTCGCGACGGCCGTTGCAGCGGTCGCATTTGGTGGAAGTGTGATTGTCCCGGCGGAACTCTCAAGCTGCAGAAACTTGTCTCAGGCACTTGGACTGATCAATCTGTTGATTTGTCGTCAAAAGCTTATACGGTGACTGCCTCTGGAAGTTTCCGGATGAAGTGCACATTGGCATCGGGTCAAGTGTATTACTCAAATGAAGTCACAGTCACGGTCTGCACCAACCACTCGTATTGGTTTCGCTGGCACAAGAACGCATCCAGGACCGAAGTGTCTTGGATCGATCGAGGAGCTTATCTCGAACAGGTCGGGAGCTTCTGGGTGGTCCGAAGCATCTACGACGAAACGTTCGGATTATCTACCGGTGCTGGTATCTGGTACCAATACCCGGAGAATTTCCCGACACCCTATGGCTGTTCCTCAGATCGCACAACTAACAGGTCCGGCGTTTGCAAGGTCTACTCGTACAACAACAAGACGACCACTGTGCGATCGGGTTATAGTTTCGACTACCGTTACTTGTTCGATGTTGTCGCGCCGGGCTGCGGATCGAATACCTCGATCACTCAAATTTTCCCGTCACGAGGACTGGTGAGTCTCGGACACGTCACGATCACTCAGACTCTCGATATCGACTTTACTGAAATCGGAAGTATTGGAGTCGCCTGGACGTCTGGCACACTTTCAACTGTGACTCCATTGGCTCCGAGTACCGGAGTAAACTATAGCCACACGGAGTCCGGCGTGCACGATGCAGATGTGTCATTGTGGCTACCACCGTTTTCAATGAGCCCGATCGCCTGGCCTGATGGATCCACGACGCCACCGCTGACATTTGATTCAACAGGAAATACCATCGGTCTGATGATTGACAATCGAACAACGAGTTCGTCGGCCTCTGGTACTAAGTTCCCGCTGAACTCCTGCGCAATAGATCCATACCAATTCGTCGCGACGGCTGCCAATTCAATATTCACCTTCACGAAGCGAGTTTTCGGCTGGGGACCAACTGAGTACATACTTCGCACTTGCGCCCAGGCCAATGCAGGCACAAATTCACTGCCACCAGCAAGTGTCAACGCTAATGACGTCTGCGGAATTCTGGAATTTGGAACCACGGGCAGTAGCTGTGTTCCATGATCGAGCTCAAATGTAACTGCGGGGCTGTCTACCAAGTCAACCCTGATTACTATCATGTCCAGTGCATCTGCGGAAAAGTCTCCGCAACCGTCCACTCGCAAAATCTCGTCGCGAGCCAAGAATCGGAACTCGCCAAAGAGCGGCGACGAGCAAAGATCATTCGCCAAGTCGAACTCGATCGAGCATTCCAACGGTCGATTCGATGTCGGGACGGAGAAGGATTCGGAACCGCAGTCGACCGACTAGAAAAATCCGCCCGGCGTTTCGGCAGAAACGAAATCGCAGATCGGTTGTTCGAGATCCTGCAGATCTGCGGATGCGATCGCCAAGTGGCGATCGCAACCCTGAACCAACGAGCGGCCTAGGAAGAAAGAAAGTGTGCACTTCAACGGGATTGTTCCCTATGGGGTCGCGGCGCGAGTCGCGAAAAGGGACCCGTCAACTTTAATGGAGTAAGATATGAACACGATCATCTTGGCCATGATTGGCGTAGTGATCATTGTGGTTGTATTTGTTGCTGGCGTATTGATTGGGCATTTCAGTCGCGACCGCGAAAGCGTCAAGAAGTGGCTAGATGACCACGGTTGCTACACTTGCAATGAAACTTATCGATACAGTTCAAGATCCGAGATCGACGATTTATTTGACTCCTGAAGGATGCGCTCGCATCGGGTCGATAGTGGTTCCATCAACTTGATTTACAACATGGAACTGTATCATGCCGCAACCTTCTGAGCGGCCAAGCCGATTGGTAAGTCCGATCGTTTGGCTGGGCGGGAAAGGCCGTAATTGGCAATGGGTTATCTCTCATTTCCCAGAGCATCACGTCTACGTTGAACCATTTGGCGGTGGCGCTTCAGTACTGCTGAACAAGCCGCCGGTTGACGTCGAGCTCTACAACGATCTCGATCTACGTATACCATCTCTTTGCCATGCTTCGGTGCAAGCGGAAGAGTCGCCAGTTGATTCGTCAATTGCGACTAACACCCTACCATGAACACGAGTACTCACTGGCCTGGTCTGGTGATCTGTCAAAGGATTCAGTTGAACGAGCTCGTCAGATATTCGTTCAGCTACGCATGGCGTTTGGTGGGCTCGGTTCGCGTGGTGTGAGGCCTGGCTTTGGCTTCGGCAAAACTTCGTCGAAGAGCAAGAGCACGTTGGCATGTATCGAGCAGCTTGGCAACATCGTCGAGCGACTGCGATCGGTAACAGTAATGTGCAGGTGTGGCATCGACGTAATCAAGCGATTCGATGGACCTGACACTCTACACTACTGCGATCCGCCGTACGTGCAGAGTTCCCGAGCCAAAGGTGCTGGCTACTTGCATGAGATGAGCGACGAAGATCATTGTCGACTGGCGGAAGTTCTAAACAACGGGCAAAGTCGTCTTGAGCGGCTATCCGTCCCAGCTTTACGATCGACTCTACCACGGTTGGCGACAAGTCACACGAGACCAATCGCTCAACTGCTCCGCGACAAAAAGGAGGGCGTCGAACGGAGGTGCTTTGGATGAATTACTGATAGAACCAGAACATCCGTAGCGTTCCGGTCAGGAAACGGTAAAATTGGATCAAGCGGCGATCGATAGGTAGAATTGGACTAGAAAAACGGGACCGTGGTCCAACGGACTGAAAATCCGTGTGTCGCCGGTTCGATCCCGGCCCTGGCCACTCCTTTCTAATCAATCGAACCGTTGCAGAGTCGATTACCCGCAAGCCCTTTTTGCAGTGCACGTTTGTCCTTAACAACTTCGGTCGTCTTGCGCCAAAGTTTGGTATTCACGATACGAGCGAGTCAGTGAGTGCGAGCAAAGGTATGCCCAAATCCCATATCGGGTACAATGAACTGGCTGATCCAGAGCTCAAGCGGAGAGTCGAGGAATAAATGGCTAAGCGAGTTCAAAAAGCAGAATCGAAGCCAGAGCAAAAGCCCGCATTGAGAACGGGGGCGAAGTGGTTGATATGCAATTCCCGAAAGGGACGCAAGGATGTTGTGCGTGGATCGGGCATCTTGATTTATGACGCGGCTAATCGACCCGCTATCGAGCAGACTGTGCTTGGCGAATTTGGGGAGCAAATATTCGGCGAAGCAGCAGCACTTAAAGAACTGAAAAAGGACGACCGAGTTTGGGTATTCACTGTTAGTTTGGAAGAGCGCGATGGTCCTTTCAACGTACGGTGGTGGGTCGGTTCGCCGCCTGAACTTGATGAAGTTGATCAGCAAGCGGCCGCTGAATCCCCCACAGACCAAGCGACTTAGTTTGCCGTCGGGTCGAGTGCATATCGAAGGGAACATTTTCGAATTCAGTATTGGCCCCAACGCTTCCAAAGCGGAAGGTGCTGTGATTCGCATTCCTGCAGGCGTCTACGATGTCTCCCTGCACATGGCACCGCTGACCGACAAGAATCTCAAACAAATGTACTTTCTACTGACTTTCACACCACTACACAGAAAGTAGCGAAGCCCACAAAAGTCGCCGCGCGAGAAAGTGCAGATCCACGCGAAGAACGCGAGCTTGACGACAAAGCGCGGATGAAGCTGTTTAGGAAAGGCCAGGCCGACTCGTTCTCTGGAAAGTCACCTCAATCTACCGATGTGTACTACAAACGCGGATGGAAACGTGGTGAGGAGGATCGCAAATTCTACGATCGTGGTCTCGCAGATGGACTGGCCGGAAAGATAGTTCGCTATCGCCTGAGTTCTTACAGACGCGGCTGGCGCGAGGGAAATCGCCAGCGGCTTGAAAAGCAATAGAAATTAATGAGCTATTGTGCGGTACGGAAATTCGAAAGTTAGCGCGTAATACTAAGCAGAACCTCCAGCAAAAGCCGGGCGACAATCCATGCTTTTTATTGTGCCAACTGCTCTTTAAATCGCAAACTTGCCATTCCGAGCAAAGAAGCGACTAGAACAAAGATACCGGCGCTCGGTTCAGGCACGGCGCTAAGGCGAAAGGCAAAATTATCGTAGTAGACCGAGTTGGGAAACTGAGTACCTCCGCCACGTAGGGTGAATGACTGGAACCCGGCCTCAAGGGGACTTCTAGCTAACTGCATACTTACGAATCCAAAATTGCTACCTCCGCCCGGAAGCGTTGCCTGCGCCACAAAAGAATTGCCAGTCAAGCCAGCGCCCGTGAACGCTTCCAATCGCAGGTTGTCAGCATCTCCGCCAAAGTCGCCGGCGTCGACGGTGATAAATGCCACTGGGCTGCTAAGTTCAAACTGAAACACGTCGTCGATTGATGCGCCTCCAATGCCGTTGAATGGACTGAGGCTTCCATTGAAAAAACCCGTGGCACCTGTCGCGTCAACATCAAAGGTTGCGCCCGATGATCGTGTGATAGTCATTGTTAAGTCTGGCTTAACATAGGCTAGCGATACGACACCTACAACACCTTGCTGGTCTTCAAAATCAAATATCAGATCTGCATCCGCAACCGATGGAGCGAAAGAAAACAGCAAGACAATTAAGAGAGGTTGTCTTAAGTTCACGCTTCAATTGCTTTCTCAGAAAGAGCTGCCAGAATTGACGAGAAAGCAATTATTTTGCAAGCTTATTCTTGACTGTCAAGAAAAATTAGTCGTAGTTAATAGTTATGACGTAATCGGTTCGTCCGTCACTGAGTTCTAAGCGATTCTGCTACGTCAATACGGTTTGGCTTCAACTTGCTACAAACATCAACAGATTGTCGACGTCTAGTGTCATATACTTTCGGGATCGAACATGATTTCGCGAACTTCTTGGGCACACCGACAGGCTTTAGCGAAACGTCCGGCCCATTGAACAGCCTCCTCATGAGTCGCTACTTCAATAATTGAAAATCCACCAACTACGGCTTTGCGTTCCGGAAATGAACCGCGGGTAACGGCACCATCAGTGGCAACGATCGTCGACTGTTGGCGTAGAATACCGCCGCCAAAAATCCAGACTCCAGCGGCCTTTGCTTCTCTTACGACTGCGTGTGCTGCCTCGCCAACCGCCGGTAGGTCTTCAGCCGAAATGTGATCCATAGAACCATCGTCAAACGAGATTAAGTAACGGTGCATTGTCTACCACTTTCAAACTTGGATGAACTCGATGTCGGTGCTTCAACCTATTTTGTCGAACTAGTCGCGTTCAAATCGACAGCCAAAAAACATTTCGAGTCCAGTTGGCAAAATGTACCAAAGTTGATCGGGGACACAGCACTCTGTTGCCGGGACGCAGCTAATTTGGTTAGGTGGCGATACGGCGGAGACGAGAGTTAGGACAGGCAGGCTACTGGTTGTTTCATGACCATCGTGTAGCGAGACGACTAGAACTAGCCTAAAAGTTAGTTTGTCGCTCATTGAGCTTTTTGTGCGAAGTCCCGCTACCATTGATTGTGGCAGGTCCATTCCGAAATCCTGACCATGGATAGTCGCTCGGTCATGCCGTAACGGAGCGAGCATGTTGCCGCCTACATCTCCTTCGGCCTTGCCCCGGCTGAACTTCCGAAGCAGGTGGCTTCGTTTGATCTGCCGATCTCCTTGGGACTACTGGCGGCTAGTGGCCAGTTTTCGTCCGAAAGGTTCTCGCAATACGCGGTCGTTGGTGAGCTTGCGCTGGAGGGCACTCGGCCAATTAAAGGCGCGTTGTCGATGGCCATGGCAGTTTGCGATTTGGGCTTGAAGGGTCTGTTGATCCCTCGCGAGAACGCTGCGGAAGCCGCTGTGGCATCGGAAATCGATGTGATACCGATCAACTCATTGACTGAGTCTGTTGGTTTCTTTGTAGGTAGCCTAGAGATTGACGCTCAGCCGTCCGAGCTTACCAAGTTGTTCGAGGAGTTCGCTCAATACGCTGTAGATTTTTCCGATGTCCGTGGACAGGAGATGTCTAAGCGAGCTTTATCCATCGCTTCACTAGGCCTCCACAACATCTTGATGCTTGGACCAATTTAATCAGTTGCTATGATGATAGCAGTTCAATCTGGCTATGTACAAAGCGCGCGAAGCGTTCGGTCAGTTTCCATTTTGACACTATTTTACTCTTGGAAATCGTAAATGGAAAAATAAGGCCATTTTCTTTCAGTTTCAACCTCAAGTTCAATCGCTGACTAGAGTCAACTCCTTTTAGCTCCTCAAAGTTAAAGGGAGTATCAACCACAGATTTCAAAAAGTCAATTTCTTTAGGGGACAATCTACTCCAGATTGATTCCATTAAATTCGTGCCCTCTCTTTCATCTGTCGACAAAATCGACTGTCGAGGTTTTACTGCTATTTGCAGCATTCGCAAAATCTCATCTTGAAACTCTCGCTCATTTCGCGGGTTCTTCTCCTCTGTTTCCTGTGCAGAGTACTTTAGAATGGCAGCCTTGTATTCTTCATCAATGTCAGGCCACCACTTCTGAAGGATCAAGTCCAACGGACGCTCTTTTATCGGCTTTGCCAATCTACCATTCATATCTCTCATGAGCTGGAAAAATGGGTCTCTCTCAAACTTCTGAAATTGAAATTGCGCTAGCGGCCCCGTAACGTCAGTTTCCTCCAACTCACCACAAAGCAGGCATGTTGTCGCGCTATTTTTCAGTTTCGAAATCGCTCCAGCTTCAAATAATAACCATTTGGCACTCAAGTTTGATCGCGTTAGTAATACTAGCCCGTACGATGACTGTTCCAATTCGAGTTGAATACGTTCAGCCCATCGTGCCCCTGATTCGATATCGTGCCGGGACAAAAAGGCATCAACATCCTGGAGCATTAGCGGGAGATATTTCCGCAAAATCGTGCCTATTTCCTTACTGGTGTCCCCCGACCAACTGATAAACACTTTCATTGCTTTGACCCATAATCCGACAAAATCACTGGAAACGATGCTCGCATTTTAGTCAACATGATCTAGTTTGCGCGGTTTTATTCCGGTTTTGTAACAAGAACAAATTACTCCAATTGCCATGCTCTAGGGAAAAATCCAATACGAACGGGAAGTTGACCGGGGTCACAGCACTTTGTTGCCGAGGCTGGTTAGGTTGGCGAAGTTGAGTCCATGACCACCATGTAACGAGACGACTAGAACGCTTCACAAGCTCAGCCACATGGTTCGTTTGTTGTTAGGCGGGCACTGCGCTACGGCCAACGTATGCCATTAATCGTGGTAGGTCCAGTCTGGGATTCTGACTCTGGATTGGTCGCTCGGTCACACTGTAACTTCGTGGGCTGGCCAACCGCAACTGCGACAACTGTTTGTGCCGTAACGAGAGCTTGTTATGGGCTACAACAATTACAGCCTACATCAGCTTCGGCTTATGAACCTACCAGTAGCCCTAACCAATTAAAAACTCTGATCTCCTTGCTGCGATGATGAAAAATGTCATCCACTTGGCAGTTGAATTCCTAAATTATTTATTACCCACCTTTGAATTCGCTGAACGGCATCTGCCCTCATCAAGTAATTTTGCCAGCTTGGCAATATGTCTAGGTATCCGTCCGGTAACTGCATTGCGTCTTGCCATGAGCTTACCTGTGCCACAAGATTGCCCTTTACGTCAAACCAAAGGACATACCGCTCATGAGCCACCCTGCTACAGCAGTAGTGCAGCAGATGGGCATCTTGCATTTGGGACGGCCACATCGGCACCCAAACTAGGCTGTCCCTTAGGTCCCTAGCCCATCCTATTCCAAAGTGCAACGTCGTGCCATTTTCCAGCCAAATGTCTATTACGGCACCTTCCCTAATCAGTTTTGTTAGCACGATTTCGTTGGTCAATCGCCGCACCACCTCTCTGTAATTGAGACCTGCCGTGAATCAAGTTGTATTACCGTTTCTAATTTGGCTTCAACGTACCTGATGTTTTGAAACGTACACAACAACTAACTGCATTTTCACTTAAGTTGCTCTTTCCGCTTATACTCTTCGTAGAGGCTTCCAATGTCTGGCGAAACATGGCGCCAATTGCCATCGATTGTTAGTCGCATGCAACTCGCTAGGCTTTGCTCTGGGGCAACGTCAGCAACTGCACCCGTTGAAAACACAATTCGCACAAACCTGCCCTCTTTGGACAACCGTCGCCTCAAAAGCCACTCCGTAAACCTGTACCAATCTTTTGGCGGTTGAGTACCGGCTGCGTCTAGTATCGTACATGCAAAGTCAACAATGTCGTCGGCGTGTTGTAGGGGCTTAAGTGGTGCCCCGAGGGCCGATGTGATTGCCGGGTGGTCCACTGGTCGCATTGCGTTCTCGGGTCGATTTCGGGCCGCCTCGTCGCTAACTGCTATTGGGTATCCATCGGCAAAAATCTCTACCCGTGTGATGAGTTGTTTTAAGTGGTGGTTCAGTTGGGCTCTTATCTGTGGCTGTTTTGTAGCCAGCGCTTCAGTAATAGCGTTTAAGTTGCGGCTCCAATTACTAAAGTGCTCTCGGCTGCTGGTTAGCCTACTTAGTGTTTGGCGTGCGCTCTTCAACTCGGCAACTAGCTTCGGTAACTCGTCAACACACACCGATAATCGCTCGGTGAGGATCTCCCTCATTTGCTTAGTATCAGTGTTGGCTATCGCGTCTAGTAAATTGGCCTTTTGCCGGGTCGATTCGTCAATCCTACTTGTCAATTCCCCTATTTTTGAGGCAAGCTCTTTCCGTTTACTTTCGTGTTCATTGCTGGTTGGCAACACATCGTCAGCACTTATGGATTTGCAATTGCTGATTACAAGTTTCACGGTTTCATCGAGCCGCACTCTGTGGTAATGGCTACATATTGGCTTACCGTTTCTCCTAATGCATCGTGCTCCATTATCGCATTGCAAGTACTCCGCACCCTTGGGCGGTTTGCCCTTGTTAACGTATCGCATTGTTCCGCCGCAGTAGGCACACTTTGCCAAATGTCTCAAGACGTTTGCGTATGCTCCCGTCCTTCCAGGCATGCCTCGCCGAGCATCAAGTAGGTTTTGCACTGCATGCCATTGGTTAACGGTGATAATTTCAGGGTAATAATTGGGGATTGGTTCTCCGACCCGCACTCGTCCTCCGTGCTTGCCGTTGCGATTGTTGTGTGGCTGGTGTTCTCCAATCACTGCTTTGTTCCGCAATATCTTCTTCACATAGCTAGCTCGCCAACCGCTACCGGGTCTCCCTGCTTCCCGGTCGGCCTTTTTTCGTGGGGGTGGTTGCCACTCAGCACATTCGTTGAGCTTTAGCACAATTTGGTTGATACTGCGGCCGTTTTCAACGGATTGGTAGATACTCTGGATTACTCGTTTTGCTGCCTCAATAATCTCAAAACCACTTCGGTCTTGTTTGGGAGTTAGCCATGCAGGGCATTGACCAGTAATTACCCTACCTGTCGCCCTAGCCAATTCAAAACTCTGATCTCGTGCGGCCTGCACTCGCATACTTTTGTTTTTTGACTCTTGGTGTGCCAATTGGATACTTGCCACTAGCAAATACGCTGACCCATTATTTAGACCGGCAGCGTCATAAACCGCGCTTGGTGATAAGGTAACAATGGTGATTTCGTGCCGTATCAAATTAGTAATTGTTGTAAGAGCGTCAATCAATGGCTCCCGGCTAAGCCTGTCAATTGCCTCTACAATAAGCCAGCTACCTGGCGGCACGTCACCTGCCTCTACGCGTTTCAAAAATGCCCCCAACACGCCTTCTTTGCGGTTTGCTCCGTGGTAACCGCTAAGTCCTGGGTCAATTAGGCACTCGTCAAATTCAACTTAACTTTCACTGGCTTGTTTGACGGAGCGCAGTCTTCCAAAATAAAAACGTAACCCAACCAAGGTCTGGCGGAAGGGGCAAAAGCTCCCTCACGATATGCCGCCCAAAGGTCGGTTGCATTCCCCAACGCTTCCTCAGTGCGGTTGTTAAGATTGTTGCCAAAACTAGGTCCAACCTGTGCCTTAAACTCAATTACCGCCAGCAAGTTGGACACTTAAGGGTCAACGCACTAAACAATCCACGTTTCAACCAATGTTTTGCAATGTAAAACGCGTATCTCACATGACACTGCGTTGCGGTTTTTGCCCACCCCCAAGTGGTATAGTGGGTTGGCCTTTAATTGCCCATCCATTCCTCTAATCGCCTACGTGCGGTTCGTCGGCTCTTGCCCAATATTCTTGCAATCTCGGAGACATTTTTGGTTCGTCCATGTGCGTTCCATGCCTCCCTCAATTTGCGTTGCTGCTCTTGCGCGGTCGGTAATACTCTGTTTTGTTGCCAATACCTCACACTGCTTTGACCAATGCCTGGGTCAAACACTGTTGTTAGCGTGACGCCTCTTGCCATCGCTGATAGTTCCGCCAAATCACTCTCATTTGGGAGCAACGTGCGGTTCCTATCAAAGTCCCGATGCCTAACATATCTATCCACTGATTCGGCAACTATCACAACGTCCGGTCCTATGCTTAATGCCTTTGCAATTGCCGCATCAAATCCAATCCGTTTGTACTGCCACCCATGACTGGTTTCACAATAGGCAGCAACGACCGGAAGCCAATGAAGTTGCATTGCATACCTCAACGCTAGTTCCTGTTTGTCTAGTCGTTGTTCACTTTTGCTAACTCGGCAATAAAGCACAACGCCGCTGGGTCGGCGCTCTTTTAGGTAGTTGTGTAGCCAAACTACATGCTCAGAAACGTTTCCAGGTTCAAGGGAGCATGCCAGCAAACGCGGCTTTGCAGATAGCGGTTCCATAAAGATGCCTCAATTATGTGTTTGGGTGGTCCCGCCAGCGAACAACATTGAGGCTAGTTGCCAGCGGGCGGTACCTAAGGCGGTCATGACCCGCCTACCCAATAGCTATCTCGTAAAACGGCATCTGATTCCTGCTAGCTGTCGCCCTAAAAAATGTTGTGCAAACGCCCTTTCTTGATGATGTTCAAAATTACTAAATCTTGATACAATTCTCCGACGAAAGGCGGATGGACAATGTGGCATGACCTAAAGGATGACCTCTTGGTAATATGGGGTTTTTTTGTGCACCTAATTGTTGGAAGCGTTGTTTTCTTTTTGTTGTTCATACCTGCCGTTGGCATCTACTGGGTGATGCATAGAATGACTGAGGGAGTAAACGATCAAGTTGTCACGGGAATCATTTCAATTGCAAAATACAGTGCAATGGGTGCTGATTTGCTAATGTACCTAGTTTATTTAGCGGTTATGTGTCACCGAATGATTACCCAATTAGTAAAGCTCTCCAAAAAATGAATGGGACTACCTCGCTAACTCACCAATCATTTTTACGTCACACTGGTAAGTTGGTGATTGATGCTATCAGGCTCTATTTTGAGCCAATCAGAGTTTTTCGAAAACTGCTCGCAAAATTGCTGAAGTATTTGGATGGTACTGAGGCCCCTACTCAGCAACTTGCGACAAAAGGTGCAACTCTCACGTCGTTTCAATTCGATGTAGATTCAGTAAGCTCGATGAGCGGGAGTGCTATTATCTTTGGCCTGGCGAGCGATATGCCCATCGCGGGAGATTTTGATGGATACATCCAGGACGAAGTTGGCCTCCTCGCACCAATGGTTAATCAGCAGCAAATAGGGGAGGCAGAGATCGCTTTTCACTACGGTCTCTCTAATTCAATCGATTCGGAAAGTGCATATTCACCCTCCGACGAATTGGAACACGGGGAACTTGACAACCCCACTGTATCACCAACTCAACACGAGGTTGAGTTGGCAGAATTGAAGGCGTCTATCAGCGTTCTTAGAACCGAGGTTAGTCGACTAAAGGTAGAGATCGAACTCCTAAGACAACGCCAACGCGGTTTTGGATCAAATCGATAGGTCAGGAGAATGCGCCCGAGCAAAGCTTGGCAAGCGGCACAAAATTGACTAAGAGGGTAGCTTGACCCTAGAGTCAGCAAAAAAGTGCCTAGCGTCCGTGAGAGAAAGTAACTAAAATCAAGATGGCGGTGGATGAACGATCTCCTACAAATGGAGCGTTACTTTAACCCGGCAACCTCCGGCACAAATGGAGCTTTTTCATCCCCGCCATCTATCATTTAGCACACTGGCACCCAAATACGTCTAAGAAACATAGTTAGCCGTAAAAGTTGCTAATTGACCCCATTTACAAATTGGGCTCAAAACAGGATGTCTTCTTTGCTTTCAGCAAGTTTTTTAGCGCTTTCCTCGATTTCCCGATAGTACTGTGTTTCCTCTGGCGTTGTTTGGTTGTCAGTCCGCAACAACGCTTCAAGCTTTACCAGCAATGGCGTGAAGTCGTACAACTTAACCTTGCTAGGCCCTGTCATCGACTTAAGCACATGCTTCTTTGTTTCAAGGTCACGTAATCGCTGCCTTACTTGCCCGGAGCTAATTCCCAGCTCTAACGCTAGTAGCTCCGACGATACCGCCACCGGCCTTAAATCCCATTTCCGGCTCATCATATGGATAATGATCATTGCGTCAGTTGGTGATAATGGTGGATCAAGGCTCGCGTATTTGTAAATGAAGTGATTGGCGACCGGCGTGAACCCTCCGCCCTTTTCAAGCAAGTTGAGGGTCCAACGCTTTGCAGCACCTCGCATTGGGCTGCTCTCTGTTGTTTCGTCTAATCCAGTCATAGTGGAAGCCAATTTCCACAAATCTTGAACTGTGTCAATGGCAATATTTTTAAAAGATATACATCTTAATGCGGCTGTTTCCTGATTGGTTTGCGGAAAAAAATGACGCACATCGGTTGTTTAGAGTGCTTTATGCGGTTGTTTTGCAGATTTCGATGAACATGACCGATGATTTTGACCCCAAAAAGCAAAAAAAGAAATAGAAAAAAGTTGTTTTTTTTCCCATATAAGCCTAAGGCACACCCTCTAGTGGTGATCGCCATATGATCATTGGGGTGATTTATTTGGGCTCAATATCCTGATGCTTGTACCTCCAGGGTCGGGAGACGTGGTGTACATGCTCGTGAGCCCTACCGATGATTTTTCCAATTCAGAGTCATGGCTACAATCGCGCAACCAGGCCTCAAATCGCTCCGTTTGTGCACAACATAGCACGTGTTACGTACTATAGGGCACAAACGGAGCAGAATCACCAATCCAAACATTCACATTTAGCAGAACTGCTTCGCACGGCACGGCGTTTGCCCCGTGTTCAGGGAGACAGTTTTCCAAAGCGTCCCACAATTCAACTTCCGAGATTGTTTGGTATAATGGGCACGCAATTCCAATCATCATACTGGCCCTCTATGACGGGCAAGTGCGTGGGTACTTCCTCGACAAGAAAGCGTCAAGCAATCCTATCATGGCCTGGAAATTAAAAGAGAAAGATATCCGAGTAATTCGAGTGAACGAAGGCTTAGCCTTCATTGAATTTGATTTACCAAAAGTTCCAACTCAACAAGTCGAAGTCGGCCTCTCTCCGGACTTACCGCTTCCACGATATCGCATAAAGTTGCGAAGCGCGACGATAAGAATTAGAGCAGATGAGGAACTGAGATTAACAACTGGCTCTAAGACTCTAGACGACCTTATTGCTAAACTAATTGTCTTTGCTCTATGTTGTTTCGTCATCGCGGAGTTAGTCGTCGCACTCGCGGCAACCCTGCAGGTGGCACCTATTACTTGGCCAGATCTGTTAAA
The DNA here is from genome assembly GCA_046349795.1 of Pirellulales bacterium. GTDB lineage: Bacteria > Planctomycetota > Planctomycetia > Pirellulales > Pirellulaceae > Aureliella. The sequence continues at coordinate 22,676 of JAXMBP010000046.1, forward strand.
ATTGCTAAGCCTAATTTGCGGTAGTTGTTTATTGTTACTTGACAAGAACACTGACACTATTGGCACATTGAAAGGCGAAGTTACTAATCATGAGTCTTGGGGGAGCTGGAAAGATGGCAAACCTTAATTGAAAGACGTGTTAGATTATGTCCTTCTACTCATCAAAAAAGCGAACTTTTGTAAACTTCTTGATCTCCGTATGAACGAACTCGTCTCGGGGATGCTCCCTCACCATTGACGTCAATAAAGGTAACTTCTGGTTCGCCAATGTAAACGGCCACATGGCCATGCCCTCCTGTCTTCTTCCATCCAACAATATCGCCAGATACGAGCTGTGTATAATTACCGTCTTTCCCAACGTACTTCGGATTGTCCCCCATTAGCGAATTTGCGTCCTGCCAGTCGATATCAAGTAACAGGCAAACGAAAGCACTACATCCTCTTGGCCAAGGAGTCCCTTGAGCAAGTAAATCTTTTGCTTTTTTGACCCGCTCTCCTAGCGAGATGGTACTTTGCATTGATGTACTCGATTGAACTAGTGGTGGTGTAAAGGTTGAATGACAAACGGCCGTTCGATCGAATAGTATAGACGGTTTTCTAGTCAGCTAAGGAGAACAAGGTCTAAGATTCGGTCTTCAAATCGAATGATTCACACAGAAAATGAAGAAACCATTTTCGAGTTCCGATTTTTAGGGAGTGTTCCGGCTACCCTCGCGATACGTTTCCTTAGGTTTCTCTCGCACCAGAGAATTATTGGCCGGCCACGGAGTCCACTAGCAAGTCGAGTTCCGCGGAACGCACAGGAAATAGTTCCACAAGTTCGACTGCTAGGACGCGGAAATGCCTGGTGTCTTTGGAACGTACTGATTAAGGAGATAGAACCATGTTTACAATGGATGGGAGCTTTGGCAGTTTCAAGTTCGATCGCTGTTTATGTGCACCCTATTCGGAAAAACGATGTTGGAAAAACGATTGCAGTCGATATTGCCAACTCCTACGGCCGAGGAGTCGTTCGAGACGACTCGGATCTACAGCTCGTTGGGACAAATGCGACAAGGGCAACCGCTGATGGCTCTACGTCCGTTTCGTTCACCTTATCTTACGATCTGCAACCCGGTTTATTTGGTAGTGGCAAAACCCGACTGCCGTGACACCGCAAATATTGCAAGCTACCACTCACAATTGTTGTTACTATTCATTACACGCAGTCTCGCCATTTGCCTCACAGAGCTTGGAAAACCATAAGGCAAATCGATTGGAGATCATCCTCGACTACCCAAGAACCAGCCAGAAAAGGGTGATCAATCTTTTCTACGGTCCCACAAATCTCCTAAGGCCTAGGGCTTCAGTATTAATGCATACCAACAGGTAGCAAATGTGATTATGGTCATAGTCCAACATGCGGAATAAATCAGTCCGCCAGCTTCGCCTGGAGCGATGGAAAAAGCAAATATGATTCCAAAGATCGAGGCAGCAACAATGACAGATGCCAATCCTAATGTCGCAAGAATCCAGTGTCGGCTGATTGCAGCAGATATGAGCACCAGCGTCCCTAGCGCCACAAACAAGCCTCCAAATTGAACAATTGCGCCAACTTCACGACGCAAGGCAATTACCGTAGCAACACATACACACAAGTGAACCAACGCGAATGTCTTTGCAACAGCGCAATTGGGCATTCCTGAATGAAGGGGAGTAACAGCGTCTGTTAACGAAGTCACTTGATAAGGGCTCTCGTTCATAGTTATGCGCTCGTTCTACTAAAAATTCTCGGTTAAGTTCCAACGGCTTGAATCAAATCACCCTCTAGCTGGGCTAGGTTCAGAGAGTATTGTCTGACAATCGTGAACTCTGGCTGTTGGTTTCGTTCTGAGCGAGTTGCCTGGGGAGCAGAATTCTAAAGGATGTGCCTTTTCCAAGTTCGCTGGTAACTTCAATTGTTCCACCATGCTCTTGAATAATCCCTTGAACGATAGAAAGCCCCAGTCCCGTTCCCTCACCAACTTCCTTTGTGGTGAAGAAAGGGTCGAAGATCTGATTTAGGCTCTCTGGCGGAATGCCGACTCCGCTATCCGACACAGTCACCTCGGCAAATTCATCAAGCTTTGCGGATATGGTCACGACTCCACCATTTGGCATCGCTTGAATTGCGTTCATAAGCAAGTTTGTTAACACTTGTTGCAACTGCGAGCCATCCATGAAGATGTAGATAGGTTGTTCTGGAAACTTTAGCTGAATCTCGACGTGCTTTCCCTGGGCAAAGCTCTCGATCAGTTCGGCAGTGGAACGAATGACCATCAGCAAATCGTCTCGAACAAGCTTGGGAGTTCTGACGCGTGCGAAGGCCAGAAGCTGCCGGACGATTTCGGCAATTCGATCAGCCTCTTGTTTAATCGCAACTGCACTTTCTTTCACTTGTTCCTGAGTAAGTCGATCCGAGTTAATTAGGGTGGCTCGCCCTGCAATCACACCTAGCGGGGTACCAATTTCATGGGCAACACCTGCAGCTAACACACCCACGGTCTTTAGTCGATCGGCATGTCGAAGTTGATCAACGGCTGTAAGTCGAGCTGACGTTTCCTTCTCAAGGTTCTCGCGGTGCTGCGAAAGCTGTTGACACATAGAATTGAAGGAGCGAGCTAGAGATCCCAATTCGTCTCGCTGCTTGAGTTGCAAGGGCCCGCTGAAGTCACCTCGCCCTATTCGCTCAGCCTTCTCACTCAATGCCTGAAGCGGCTCGCCAATCCAGCGAATTCCCGCAACATAAGCTGCCAGAATTGAAGCCAAACTAAACGCTCCGATTGAGGCCAACGAGATCCAGATGATCCTTTGCGTTTGACGCTCCAAAGGGTCAAGCGAGCCGGCGAACTCAATTCCGCCGACAACTTGCCCATCGATGGCTAGTGGAACAAAGGTATGCAGTTCCTGCTTACCGAAATTGCTGAGGAGAATGGTTGATGTCGAGCTGAGCTGTTTGCCCCCGACGTAAGGCCGTTGCCAAGGCGAGATTTTGTCTTGTGATACCCAACTCAAATCGAATCCCAGCGAGCTGGCCGGGCCTCCGCTACGTAGAACGCTGGCGACCCCAGCTTCTCCTTCACTTCGCCACTGATCCACAATCAAAACCGTCAGCGCCTTTGCTATTCGTTCTGCCGACTCACGCTGCTGGACCTCGAATTCCCACTGAACGTTTCGAACCAAGAAATAACCCGACGCAAGTGTCAAAACCACAACGCTTGCCAGGGTAACTGCGATTAGTCGAGCGGCTAGTTTCACGTGCGTTCTTCATCCAGTAATAGAATCATCAACTGTTGTGGGCAGAATTCTACAATGGGGCAGTTTGCCACGAGCCCAACGTCCGTGAATCGTCGATCCAAAGGCAAAACTAAGGCACTTCAGACCCAGTGCAAATCCTAGGCCTATGCGGCTTTGCCTTGGTAATTCATTCGAATGGCAACATCATAACTTGCGTGGCATCCGCCGCCAGAAGGTAGTGGAGCGCAGGATATACGCTACTACCTTCTGGCGAAGGTAGCAACGATCTAGTGTGGGTGGTCGGGAGTTTGGCATGAGACTTGCGGAGATGTTCGAACGTAAATCAGCTTTCATCACTTTGATGAACAGCACTTGCGAAAACAGGTTCATCTTCAAAGGAGAGTTATCATGACTCGTTCGAAACTACGAACAAGCCTACTGGCAGGACTTGGATTAGGAGCTGCAATTACTTTTGGTTCAACTGCTCTCTACAGCGCAGCAGATAGCGGCTACCCGGATGTAAGTACGTCGAACGACGTCGACAAAACCACCAATGAATCTCAAAAGATCTCTCCTGAGCAAGCGCAACAAGCGGTCGCTTCAGCCAAGAGTCTATCTACAGCATTCCGAGTTGCCGCAGATCGCGTTTCGCCTTCGGTTGTGATGATCGAATCAAAGTCGCGAGCAGCGTCCACGGATCAAGTTCGGAAATTGGCTCGACCGCAAGATGGTCAGAATCCTTTCAAGGGAACTCCGTTTGAAGATCTATTCGACAACAACGGACCGATGGGGCATGGATTCCGATTTGAACAAACTCCAGAGCGCTCCGTTCCTAGAACAGGAATCGGCTCAGGCGTCGTAATCAGTACATCGGGACTTGTCATGACCAACAACCATGTTGTGGCCGGTGGAAAAGATGTGCAAGTAACCGTGCGACTGGCTGACGGTCGTGAGTTCTCCGCTATCGATGTTTGGACCGACCCCAAAACCGACATTGCAATTGTCAAGATAAGAGCGGACGGATTGGTACCAGCTAAACTGGGCAATAGCGACGATGTTTCGGTAGGCGACTGGGTCTTGGCTTTGGGACAGCCCTTTGGACTAGAGGGTACAGTGACAGCCGGCATTGTAGCGCGACACATCGGGGAGTTGGCATTACCGATCGCGAGAACTTTTTGCAAACTGATGCTGCCATTAATCCCGGCAATAGTGGTGGACCGTTGGTTAACTTGGACGGCGAAGTTGTCGGTATCAACACAGCCATCCTCTTCGCGTAGCGGCGGAAGTGATGGAATAGGATTTGCCGTACCGATCAACATGGCGAATTGGGTAGGTAAGCAGCTTGCCGACGGCGGAATGGTTCAGCGAGCCTACTTAGGCGTCGGCATTCAACCTGTAACGGCTGCGATGGCCGGCAAGTTTAACGTGCGACCTCGGGAAGGCGTCGTCGTTACCGAAGTTAGGCCAAACACGCCAGCGTCAAGAGCTGGACTACGAACCGGCGACGTGATTACAGACTTTGCTGGCACTCGAATCTCGAATCCTCGCGAACTGCAATTGGCTGTCGAGCAAGCCGCGGTTGGAAAAACTCACAATATTGCCATTGTCCGTGATGGCAAACGCATGACGATTAACTTTGTTCCTGACGCTCAACCCGATGACTATGGAACTGTAAGTAACAGCAATTCAACCTCCCAGTCCGGCGTTGAGAAGAGTTCGAACTTGAAGGAGTGGGGATTGGAGTTAAGCGACTTGAATCCAGCCGTCGCCAAGCAGTTGAGCCTTGATGGAACTCAAGGTGTGGTAGTTACCGATGTACGCGAAGATAGTCCAGCCGCCGAAGCGGGCTTGGAGAGCGGCATGGTGATAACTCAGGTAAATCGTCAGCCGGTGACGAGTACTCAGCAGTTTGAAGAGTTGGTCAAGGTTGCAGATTCAAGTGACGGAGTGCTGTTACTTGTGAAGACCAAGGCAGGCTCAAGCTTCTTGGTACTGAAGAAGTGATGGACATTGCGGAGAAGATAACGCATCGAAAACTTGTTTAGCCGTTAGCCGTAAGCGTACGCTTTCCTGCAACGCGACGAAAAAACACGGCTAAACAAAAACAGCGGAGCAGTCTTTACTGCGCCGCTGTAATTTTTTGACGAATTGTAGATTCAAATCTACTTGTTGTTGATCGTAACTCCTGGCCAATCATCAGTACGGAATGGAGTCAAAGGCAGACGATCCTTGTTGAACATGTTCACGCGAGGATTATCGGCCCAGCCGTAGCGAACTGCGACAGGATTGGTTACTGCTGCGCTAGATACTTCGATTCTCTTGTCGGGAAGAATTTTGGCCTCTGCCCAAACAAATTTCTTGTCTTCTCCTGCGATCGAAAAACCAATTGGCTTGTCTCGAATATCAAAACTCCACCAAGAATCGATGTTGTCGAAAGTCAAGACAATCTTGTTGTCCTGTTTTTCCATCGATTTGTAACGAGGACTTTGAGCATTGATCTTCAACCCATAGTCATTAGCTAGTGCTAGTCGAGCCAGACGACGACCTACGTCAACTTTGTTACGTGGGTGGATGTCGCGACCTTCGCCGATGTCGATAATGACAGCTTGGCCAGTCTTAGTCAATCGATCCATAGTCATGGTTTGAGCTTCACGGAGTTCGGCCCAAGTGCTATCACCGGGTTGTTCAACTTCGGGGTTATAGTCTGCAAGTTGAACCCAATAGAATGGAAAGTCGCCTTGCCCCCACTCGTTGCGCCAGTTTTGAATCATGAGAGGAAACAGATCGCGGTACTGATAGGCTCGGCCTGCGTTCGATTCACCTTGATACCAAATGGCCCCACGAATCCCGTAGCCAATGTGGCTCTTCAATACACCGTTGTAGATGTTGGCTGGCCGATGGTTTCCTTTGAGTGTACGTTGAAGGTCAGCCAACTTTTTCTTGTCATCGTCGCTTGGATTTTGTTTGGCTTCTAACTCTGCCGCTTGCTTAGCTTGATTGTCCGAGTTAGTCAGCATGTTGCTGTACTTGCCGTCGGCTTCGAGCACTTTGCGATTGATCCAAGCTTCGCAAGCGGAACCACCCCAGGCGTTATTGATCAATCCCACAGGAACGTCGAGCGTCTCGTGGAGTTGTCGACCGAAGAAATAACCAACCGCCGAAAATCGGCCAACGGTTTCAGATGAGCAGACTTGCCACTTCGCATTCGGATGCTCCCAAATTGGTTCTTGCGTTCCGACTTGAGGGAAGTTGACCATGCGGAGTTTTGGATACTTGGCAGTGAGAGCCTCTAAGTCCGCGTCGTACGACTGTTGAACGGACCATTGCATGTTGGATTGTCCAGAACAGATCCATACTTCGCCGACTAAAACATCGGTAACCTTGACAGTGTTCGTTCCCGTTACGGTTAATTCATAAGGTCCACCGGCATCGAGTGGATTGAGCATCACGTGCCATGAACCGTCCGCGGCGGCCGTTGCAGTGTGGGATTGATTACCGATAGTGACCGTTACCTTCTCTCCGGCCGCAGCCATACCCCAAACCTTGTTGGCTTGTTTTTGCTGGAGTACCATGTGATCCGAGAAGATGTTTGGCAGTTTCACTTCGGCTAAGGCTGAGCTGTTCAGCACGCCGAGCAAAGCCAAAATCGAAAGACAAATGTTTGCTCTTTTCATGAGGCGAGTTCTCGCTGTAAGGAGGGAGTGAGGAGGGGTTTGATTGCGGCATTATAGCATCCCAAGGGTCGCCTGTGGGTAACTAGGTTCTCTGTGACCAGATATCCTGTACATCCAGCCAATCCATGTTCGAATTGTCTTACCTTTAGGATTTCAAACAGCGTTACAGCTAGGAATTGAAGATGAGCCAGAATCAGCCCAACTGCGCCAGCGCGAGTACTGACCAACATCGCCAGGCCGCGCCAAAGGTACTTCTGCTAGCCATTTTGACTGTCAGTGACACACGGACGCTTGAGACCGACAAAAGCGGTTTGTTTTTGCAACAATCGATGGATTCGGCTGGACATAAAGTCGTTTCACGAGCGATCGTTAAAGACGTTATCGAGCAGATTAGAGGTGCCATCCGCCAGTTGGCTTCAAATGAATTCTTGGATGCAATCCTGTTGACCGGTGGTACCGGATTGTCGCCACGAGATGTAACTCCGGAGGCGGTTGCACCACTGCTAGACGCTGAGATACCGGGGTTTGGAGAACTGTTTCGTATGCTGAGCTACCAAGAAATTGGTGCCGCTTCGATGCTCAGTCGGGCTATTGCTGGGCGGATGGGAAAGCTGCTGATCTTCTGCTTGCCAGGGTCTACCAATGCAGTTCGTCTAGCCGCCGAAAAATTACTGGTGCCTGAACTTCCTCACTTGGTGCATCACTCCCGAAATCCGACTTAACGACGATTAGCTACCGGATCGATCATAGCTAACCACTGAACCTTTTGAGACACAGGTCGATGATCCTAGCCTTGTACTGTGAGTCTGAACGCGATGACGCACGAGCATGTTGTGTTCCTGCCAACGATTGCTAGCAGACTTTGCCTTACCTCTCTCTGTGCCTCTGCGACTCTGTGGTTAGGCATTTGGAAGCTCGCTACAATCTAAACGGTAACGTTCGAATTACGTAGTTGGCGTTTGGTGTTTAGTTTTGAAAAAGTTGCCCATGAGTTTGGAAGCTTGGATCGATGTTGGCGGTACCTTTACTGATTGTCTTGTACGGACGGTCGAAGGCAAAATTCTTCGCACTAAAACGTTAAGCTCGAGCCGTGTTCCTGTTTCCATGGTGACGGAAACTGGCAATGACCAGCCATTGAAAAGTCTAAGATTTGCGGAACTAAAGAATGATTGTCCTCAATTTTGGTGTGAAGCTGAACTAAGAGGATTTGATTCTGCTGGCCAACAGATCGCCTCCGCTACGGTTATCGATTTTTCCTCTGGATCGATCGCCTTAGATCGGCCAATTGACTCAATGGAAGTGAGCCGCTTTGAACTCTTTGCGAATTGCGAAGCCCCTGTCCTGGCGGTTCGAAGAATTCTTCAGGTTCCCCTGTCGCTGCCACTTCCTGCGATGACGGTTCGATTAGGCACAACGCGTGGCACCAACGCTTTGCTCACACGCAATGGAGCCAAAGTCGCTTTGTTGGTCACCAGTCCTTTCGAGCAACTATTGGAGATCGGCGATCAGACTCGGCCAGAACTTTTTGCACTCAACATCAACAAACCTCCACAGCTAACCACCATCCAGCTTGGCATCCATGAAAGATTAGCCGCTGACGGAAGCCTAATTCAAGCACTGGATGTCGACCAAGCCAAAGAGCAACTTCAAAGAGCCAAACAGATCGGCTGCCAGTCGTTGGCCATTAGCTTGATGCATAGTTACCGCAATCCTAGTCACGAGCTTGCTTTAGCGAATCTTGCACGGGAGTTCGAGTTTGATCATGTTAGCGTTTCGCATTCATTGGCTTCGGTGGTTGAGTTCGTCGCCAGAACGCAAACAGCAGTGGTAGATGCCTACCTAAGTCCGATCATTCGAAGCTACTTTCGGCGACTTTGCGAGCAGTTCGGTGGAAAGGAAAGCGTTGAACTGTTAGTGATGACTAGCGCTGGAGGTTTGGTTGATTGGCGCGAGTACTCCGGCAAGGATTGTGTCCTTTCAGGCCCCGCAGGTGGTGCAGTAGCTTTATCGCAAATACGTCAGACCCTGAAGCAGCCCATCATCGGCTTGGACATGGGAGGAACCAGTACGGATGTTTGTCGAGCTGGTGAGCAGACAGAATTGCAATACGAGTCGACTAAAGCTGGAGTTAGAATTCTTACGCCCACTTTGCCAATTGAAACCGTTGCGGCTGGCGGTGGCTCGATCTGCTGGTTCGATGGAGTGTCGTTACGCGTTGGGCCGCAAAGTGCTGGCGCCTATCCAGGCCCAGCCTGTTATGGTCGAGGAGGTCCACTGACGATCACCGACTTGAACATTGTTTCGGGTCGAATTCCCCTGGAACAATTTCCATTCCCGATTGACATTGAAGCCAGTTGGAAGCGAATCGACGAACTGTTGCAGCAAATAGAAAGTCAACCGTCGGTGTGGTCGCGAGAACTTTTGATCGATGGCTTGCGCCGTTTAGCTACTCAGCAGATGGCCGAGGCTGTTCGAACGGTCTCGATCAAGCAGGGCGAAGATCCTCGCGATCACGCTCTTGTCGGATTTGGTGGAGCTGCTGGACAGCATATTTGCGAGATCGCCGAATCGCTTGGAATCACATCGGTTGTTGATCACGAAGATGCTGGGTTGCTTTCTGCCGTAGGTATGGGGTTAGCTTGTCGACGTTTCGATCAGGCCATTCCAGTCTATCAACCTTTGGCTGATGCGAGTTTCGATGATCTGTTGATTCAAGCCTATGCGATTGCTAATCAGCTTAACAAGAAGCTAAACGGGCGGCAGTCAACGAACGAGGTCTCGGGAAACAAATCAGCAAGACCGGTAGAGTATTGTAGTGTAGCAACTCTTGATGCTGAACTGCGGTATCAAGGAACAGATTCGACGTTAACGATTGCGATCGAAGGACAGGTGAGGGGCAAATCAACGAAAACCTCGTCCGAGACTTGGGAGACTAGTTCCGACTTGCACAGTCAGCTCGGCCAGCGATTCAACGAACTGCATCAGCAACGCTATGGCTACCTGCGTGAGCATCGTCAGCTTGAGTTAGTCGCCCTGCGCGTTAGCGTGCAATCTTCGGAACAACGCAGCTTGCTGGATCTTGTTAAAGTGAGGTCTGCTACAAAACCAGAGTTAGAGCGTTCTAATGGCCAGCCAATTGACAGTGAAGCTTCGAACGCTATCCCAACCTTCCTGCGATCTTCTTTGCGACCAGGGGATTCATTGAGTGGCCCATTGATCGTACTCAATTCTGGCTCAACGCTTTTCGTAGATCCTTCGTGGCATCTGTCAGTAGAACCAACTGGCATGCTCAGGCTGAAACATAGCGGCAAAAATGCAGCGTTGAAGAATGAGCAATCCGAAGGCGAACCGACTAAGTTTGATCCAGTGTTGCGAGACTGTTACGCTCAGCGACTTTCCGCCATTGCTACACAGATGGGCTACGTACTGCAACAGACGGCCGTTAGCGTCAACATCAAGCAGCGGCGTGACTTCAGTTGCGCTGTCTTCGATGGCTGCGGAAACTTGCTGGCGAATGCTCCTCACGTTCCTGTTCACTTGGGAGCGATGGGAGTAACGGTGCGTGCGATCTTAGATTGTTTTCCCGAAATGCAGCCCGGTGACAGCTTTCTCTGCAACGATCCTTACTGCGGTGGATCGCATTTGCCAGATCTAACTTTAGTGCAACCCGTTTTTGAAAGTAAGCAAACGACGCCACGCTTTTTTTTGGCCAATCGAGCCCATCATGCTGACATCGGTGGAGTTGCCCCAGGTTCAATGTCGATCATGGCCACGCGACTTGAGCAAGAAGGCGTTGTCATCTCACCCTTTCGATTGACTAGCGGCGGTCGCTCGTGCATCGAGCAGTTGAAGCAGATGGTTGATGCATCGCCTCATCCACCCAGGAACTGGATTGAAAACTTAGCCGACTTGAATGCTCAACAAGCAGCCTGCAACCGCGGTAACCAACTGCTACAGGATTATGCTCAGTCGATTGGTTGGACAGCGATGAAAGCCAATGCCGATCATCTGCTGGATGCTGGTCAATATAGGATGTCTCAGTTCATTCAGCACGAACTTGAGCCCATGTGCGGGCTGACGAGGTCCAATAGCTTGAAATTCAACGACGCTCTTGAGGATGGGACTGCGATTTGCGTTTGCATCTCGCGAACTGGCAATGATCGACTTCGATTCGACTTCACAGGCACTGGACCAGCGAGTGCAACGAACCTTAACGCTAATCCATCCATAGTCACAGCCGCTGTACTTTATGTTCTGCGAACGCTCGTGAATGACGAACTGCCTTTGAATGAAGGTGTACTACGAACAGTAGATTTGATTATTCCAACCAGTGTGTTGAATCCTCAGCCAGCTCATCCCGCTGGATTGAGTCCCGCAGTGGCAGCGGGCAACGTTGAAACATCGCAACGAGTTGTTGATACGCTGCTTGGTGCTTTTCAAGCGGCAGCCGCTTCGCAGGGCACGATGAACAACACGCTTTTCGGCAACAGTTCGTTTGGCTTCTATGAGACGATCTGTGGCGGCTCGGGGGCAACTGCAACAGGCGACGGCGCAAGTGCTGTTCACACGCACATGACCAACACACGGCTGACGGATCCGGAAGTGCTTGAGCTGCGCTATCCAGTACGATTGCTAGAGTTTCGAATCCGTGCGGGTAGCGGTGGCAATGGACATCATCGAGGTGGTGATGGGATTGTTCGAACTTTTCAGTTTTTGGAGCCAGTTACTTTATCGCTTTTGACAAGCCGGAGAAGCTCACAGCCCTTCGGAATACAGGGTGGTTCGCCGGGTTTGTCCGGCGAAAACTGGTTGAAAAAACCGAACGAAAATTGGCTAAAGTTGCCGAGCAGTTGTCAGACTGACTTGGCAGAAGGTTCAATTCTTTCAATTCTTACACCTGGCGGAGGCGGATTTGGGCGTTTCTAGAGTGAATGAACGGGCACAATCGACTATAATGCCGAGGCCATTTTGATGACTCAGAACCACAAACGCCCTCGCCCCCCACCAGCGAACTTGAATGAAACTGATCTACCTCAGATTGTTTTTGATCCTGCTGAATCTTGTGGTTGCTACCACCGCGTTTGGTAAACAACCGGGAAACACGCCCACAGGCGACGTTGTGCCTCGCGAAGTTCGCGAGATCTATGAAAAGGGCTTACAGTATCTGGTCGAAAGCCAAACGGATAATGGCAATTGGCAAGACGGCTATGCTGGTCCTGGTACCACGGGCATGGCCATGATGGCTTTCTTGGCTTCCGGTGAAGATCCGAATTTCGGCAAGTACAGTTTGCAAATTCGAAAGGCTCTTCGGTCGCTGATTCGCAGCCAGGATGCTTCAACCGGTTATATGGGCGATAGCATGTATCAGCACGGCTTCGCGATGTTGGCCTTAGCAGAGGCTTACGGGTCAGTCGACGAGACTGATCTTTGGGATGGCCAATCGGGATCTAAGCAGCGGTCGGTTGGGGAGGCTCTTGAGTTAGCCGTTCGATGTGCTATCACTTCGCAATCAAAGAATCCGCATCAAGCTTGGCGCTATTCTCCTAGCGCGCGTGACGCAGACACCAGCGTCAGCGGAGCGATATTGATGGGGCTTCTTGCTTCGCGCAACGCGGGCATCGAAGTTCCGGACAGCGCTATCGACAAAGCAATTGGATACTTCACCTCTATGACCGGCGATTCAGGAGTTGTCGGATACTCGGGCGGAATGGGTGGCTTTGGTCAATCCATAGCGCGCAGTAGCATTGCTTGTTTGGTATTTAGTATTGCCAAACGTAAGGATTTGAGTCAGTTCGAAGCCACCAAGAAGTACATCACCAAAAATATGGACGAGCAATCGCACTATGCCGAGTACGCGCGCTATTACGAGGCGCAAGCACTTTTCCAAGCAGACTTGGAAGCTTGGGAGAAATGGAATCGATCTTTGATTCGACAGTTGAAATCTACCCAAGCTGCAGATGGTAGCTTTAGCGGTCAGTTTGGCAAAGCGACTTCAACCAGCCTGAATCTTTTGGCATTGGCCTTGAACTATCGCTTCCTTCCAATTTATGAACGTTAGGATGTGGTTCATGTTGGATAAGGTCGTTTCAAAGCTGACCAGCAAGGGTTGGTTGGCAATTCTAATGTTCGCAGCGTATGTTGTCAGCTTCTCTGGAGTTAGTGGGGCCCATCGACAACTCCTGGCCGACGAAAAGTCGGCTGCGGAAAAGAGTATAGCAACAAGCTCGATGCGCCTGAGACTTAAGAACAATGCCTTTGGTGTTGGCAAGCTAGTGCCTAGCGCAAATGCGAACAAAGTTGGCTGGCAGAACGAAGGCTTTGTCGAACCATTTTTTATCGACACATCCGCCATTCGTATCATTACTGCGATTCAGGCCAGCCATGCAGATTTGAGTACGGTACAGAATCTGTTTCTGGTTGAGGCCAGCGATGGCCAATGCGTCCTTGGTGAGATTCAAAAGATTGACGATGAGTCGATTACGGTCAAATCGCCGATTCTTGGTTCAGTTGAATTGAATGCTAGAAAAGTCGCACAGATTCTGAGAGCCGATTACTCAGGTGAAGTCATCTATCCTGGACTGAGCCAACAGAGCGTTTGGAATCGTCTGGGCAACGTTGCTGATTGGGAGTATCGCGCGGGCGTACTGACTGCAGTCAAACAGGCTGCAGCGATTAATGGTGATGTCAAATTGCCCGCCAAGTGCGAAATCACCATTGCTTTGTCTTGGAAGGGCGTTCCCGATTTCGTAGTTTCCATTGGTGCTGGAAGCAATGAAAAAAGTAACGGGCAGGTTGCTTCGTCAGCTCGACTAGAAATCTGGAATCGAAACCTTGTCTTGGTTCGCGAAACTGAAAAGGATGCCGACCTGGCTAAGTTGATGGAGTTAAATGAGAAGAATCCGCAAGTTGAGCTAAGTCTTCTACTTGACCAAGAAAGTGGCTTGGTTGTCGTCCGCGATATCCATGGACGAAAACTCGGTAAGACTCAAGTGGTGGATCAAAAGAAGCGGCTTGGTTCAGCAATCCACATCGTCAATCATGGTCCCTCGATGTCCATTGAGCGCCTTGAAGTTCGCGCCTGGGACGGCACTTCGATGTTGGGGCTGGATCAAAATCAACACGTTTTCCTACGAGAAAATCGTGTGTTGGAGTCGAGCTGGATCAGCCAGGTCGATTCGGCCGCTGAGCAGTTCATCGTCGAAGACAGCTCCGGCGAAAAAAAGCCAGTGCCCATGAAGGATGTCATTTTGGCTGGCTTAAAGTACTCGTCCGAGGCCAAACCGAAGGCAAGCGGTAGTGAAAATCAAATTGACCTCAAACCGTTGGACTTAAAGCCGAAGGGGAAAAACCAAGATGAGCCGAAGTCGACGGATGCGCCGGACGGAATCACCATTGATAGCGCTCAAGGTGGAGGAATCGAAGTAGTATTAGCGGATCGGTCGCGTGTCAAAGGGCAATGGCTGCCAAGTTCCTCAGGTCGCTTGAACTTGCGCAGTACATGGTGCAAGTCCGACTTTGCCTTTGAGGATCATCATGTGGTCAGCTTGGTCGGATCGGAGCAACGCTTCAGTCCTGATCTGACATCGCATAGAAACGGTATCGTTAAAATTGGCGATACGGAGTTCGCTGGTTTCTTGGAGGAGAATGTGTCGGAGGCTGGTTCTCTTGCGCTTCGTTGGCACCCCCACGGCAGCGATAACTCTAGCGCGGTTGCAAGCAGTGCTGAAGGCAGTATCGCCTATCGTTTGCAGTTACCGATGGCGGCTAATGGGCAACCAACTGGTCGAGTTGATGAGTTGCTCAATCAACAGAAAGACGCTCAAAGCAAACCTGCTACTGAAGCGGGGCCAGGAGCCAAGAGCACTCGCGAAATGGTCTTCATCAGTGGCGACACAATTGATGGCTATGTCGAGAAGATCGACGAAAAGGGCGTCACGTTTGTCTCAGAACAGACTACGGTTCGCTTTGCTGAGCATTCCAGGTTTGATCGTGTCTGGTTGAACTCGATGGCAGGTTCGCTCAAGAAATCGACTAACGTAAAGATCCAGCGCTTGATGACAGTCCCAAGGTCGATGAAGGATGACCCTCCAACTCATCTATTGGTTTCAGTCACCGGCGATCTATTGCGAGGTAGGTTGGTAAGCCTTGATGAGGATATTGCCAAGTTTGAAGTGCGGTCGGACATTGCAGATATTCCTCGATCGCAGATTGCCGAGCTAATTTGGTTGCATGAACGCAAGTGGGACGTTACGAGCAAGCCTCAGTTGCCAGTTCAGGATCGATATCAGATTCATGTTGTCCAGCAGAATCGTGGTCTGACATTTAGCCCCACAAAGATTGCTGACGCAAGTATCCATGGCGAAAGTTTGCTCTTGGGGTCATGCCAAGTCAGTATCAAGCAGGTCAGCCAGATCCTATTTGGTCCCAACATAGATCAGCGAGTGGCACAGTTCCGAGAAAATCCCTGGGTACTCTCGCTGGCTCAGTTGCCGCGAGTGTTTACTGAGGATTCGGACGCTTCGTTAACGCCACTGGGAGTTTCATCGCCGCTTCTTGGCAAGCCCGCCCCTGCTTTCAAAGCTGTTTCACTGGATGGAAAGCGAATCCAACTGAGCGACGTTGTGGGTAAGACTTTGGTCATCGATTTTTGGGCCAGTTGGTGTGGTCCTTGCATGAAGACTTTGCCAACGGTAAACACTGTAGTCGGAACGTACGACCCAAGTGAAGTTAGCTTGTTGGCCATGAACATCCAAGAAGCTGAAGCTCGGATCGAGGCCGCAGCTAAGAGGCTTGAATTGGATACCAACCTGGTTAGCCTAGATCAAGACGGTGACATTGCTTTGAAGTATCTGGCTACAGCTATTCCTCAAACAGTAGTCATAGATAAGCAGGGGATTGTTCGCTTCGTCTTTGTTGGCGGTAGAAGCAATCTTGCTGCCGAACTGAAGGATGCGATCGATCAGTGCAAAGACTAGTTGACGGATTCTCTTACACCAAAATGGATGTACACCTAGCTTGACGTACACACAAGTTGCAACTGCAGCCCCTGATCAAAACTTCTTGGTGCGATCGGCTTCTAATTGACGGATGCGTTCTTGCAAGTCTTGAATGATGCGTTGCTGTGCGATGACTTGCTTTTCAAGTTGAGCTGTTCGGTCATCTTTCGTGGGTGTCCAGCCTGAGTCTCTATCTACTTGAATGTTACCGGCTTGATTCGCATTGTCGGCTTGCGTTGTAGCAACATCTTGTGTTGCTGAAGTGCCGTACTGAATAACTGACTTTTCCGTTTTACCAGCTCGCTCAAACTCGATTTCAATTTGATCTCCAACTGAGAGTAGGCGTGCAATCTCATAGAACTCGGCTCGAGATGTTACCGGTGCTCCACCGATCGACGTAACCTTGTCATCGACTCGCAATCCGGCCGTTGCTGCCGATGCATCAGGCTTCACTCGAGCGATGACGATTTCGCCAACGTTTGGATTCAGTTGTATTCCGAATCGATCGACTATTTCGGCTTCACTGACTGAACTGTTGCCGCCGTTTGCTGAATTTATTTGCGAATTCGAGTTGCTCGGATCACTGAGCTGGATGGTGTTGTCCACAGGAGTTCCTGGTAGTGCCGCATCGGCAATTGCTGACGAAGTTCCTTGTGGAAAGCCAGGCTGCCCGACTGGTGAAGGCGCGAAAGCGTTGATCTGGGGTACTGCTGGACGGCCATTGGCACCTGGTTGTTGCAAATTCTGCTCAGCAAAATTCTGTCCTGGTCGAGTGCTAACCGCCTTACCGCTGGGCAATATTTGCTGTTGCTGGGCACTTAAGTTCTGATTCGTACCGCGTGCACCTTGCTGCTGTGATCTCTGTGCGGCCTGCTGAGCGGCAGATTGTTGAGCGGCGGACTGAGGTGTACCGGGCCGCGTTTGTGGTGATGCTTGCAGGCGCCCATTTGGACCAGCATTCTGCGGCAGGTTCTTTTGAGGCGCAACCTTGTTAGGCTGAGCCGATGAGTTGTTTCGATTGATTTGACCGGCGCGATTGGATTGATTATTCAGGTTGTTGTTGCTTTGCGCATTGGGCGTCTTGTTGGGCTGTGAGGCTGTCTTTTGTCTAGGATCACTCTGCGTTCGTTGCTGTTGCTGTTGTTGTTTAGCCTTTTCCGTGGCTGGATCATCACGGCGGAACAGTTGAGCGTTGGCTGTAGCGCCAAGAAATGTTACAACAGCCAGTAAAGCCGGAAAAGTTTGAATACGCAGCATGATCGGATGGTTGATGAACAGGTTAAGAACCAGAATAAAGCTGGCTATCGGCCTGTTGACTGCATTTCCCTAGTCGATTCGGGTTGGACGTTGAAATCGTCACTAACTGAACTTGCTGGTCGACAGCGATGTTGACGCGAGCTGTTACTTCGCAAGAACGCGATGCGATCGGCCTAACAGCGCATGGCTCATTGCGGCCTACTGCTATGCTCCGCGCTGCAAGCCTGGCTGGATGTCTGTTTCCAAACTTGAGAACTCGCCTCGTTGAATCTTCTCCCAAGCGATGGCTCCCATAACAGCGTTATCGGTGCAAAGATCAGGTGGAGCAACAATCAGTTCAGCTCTGCGATTCTCGGCCACCTGAGCTAGTCGAGTTCGCAGGAGTTGATTGGCCGCAACACCTCCACCAACACACAATCGATTTAGCTTGGTTTTTCGAAGAGCCAAATCAGCTTTAGCGATAACGCAATCGATGGCGGAGTGCTGGAAGCTAGCCGCCATATCTGCTCGCTGTTTTTCCGATAGATTCAAACTAGAAAAGTCTTGCTTTCCCGTTCCGACCAAGTGATAACGAACGGCTGTTTTCAAACCTGAAAAGCTCATGTTCAAAGTAGTTCGATCATTGGCCATTGGACGAGGTAGATCAAATGCATTTGGATTGCCAAGTTCCGCAAGCCGACTTAACGCTGGACCTCCTGGGTATGGCAATCCCAACATAACAGCCACTTTGTCAAACGCCTCGCCGATGGCATCGTCGATGGTGCCGCCTAAATACTGCCAGTGATCGGCGCTGTGGCAATGATAAAAATTGCTATGTCCCCCACTGAGAACGAACCCTAGGCACGGAAAAATCGTCTCCAGTCTAGTTAGCTGGCAGGCGTATATGTGAGCTTGAACGTGATTGATGCTCACTAACGGCTTGTCCCAAGCCACGCAAAGTGCCTTTGCAGCGGCAAGGCCTACCAACAAAGATCCGGGCAAGCCTGGCTCTGTTGCAACGGCTACGGCGGCCAAATCGTGCGTTGGATTGACTTGTGCTTCCTGCAAATTGACTGACGATAGGGACAATTCGTTCTAGGTGGGCTCGAGCTGCTAACTCAGGTACTACGCCATGGAATCGATCGTGAACCTGCTGCTGACTGGCCACAGCGGCTGCCAAGACTTGACGATCTTGCGTGATAATAGCAGCGGCCGTTTCGTCACAGGTAGTTTCAATTGTCAGTAACAGATTTCGCATGCCGTTTTAATGTTTTTTACGCGAATAAGCCTGCAGTGATTGATCCAGGCTGAATGAAATCGTAAAACAAAGAGACTATTCAAAAGTCCACGCTTCGATGGATACGCTCGTGAATTCTTTGCCTCAACATTCTAACGAATCAAATTCAATTGTTCAGCCCAATCTTGTTTTCCAGCAAGTCTTAGACTTGTACGAGGCTGGCCGCTATTTAGATGCCTACCATGCTGGAACGGTCTTAGGTGATATTCGAACCTGGCCCGGTCACGAAGGTCAGATACTGGCTGGTCGTCTAGCCAATAATCTTGGCGCGCCGCGATTGGGGCGAGCGATGCACTGGAAAGCCTTCTGCAAGTGGCCTACCGAGCCCTACTGCTTGTATTACGGAGCGATGGCCTACTGGACTCGATTTGGTACCTATCACACATGGGCCAAGTTTCAAGACGTGCAAATGCCCGAATCGGCCGACAATCGAGTCAAAGCCGATTGGGCTGCCAGCAAGGCGCTGATGTTATCGATGATGCGCGACTTTATGCGAGCCGAACAGTTCATGTGTGATGCGCTGGACCTTGATCCCAAAAGTCCTTGGCTACTGGTAGAGCAAGGTGAGCTTCTTGAACGTCAAGATCGACATGATGAGTCGTTAACGGTTCTTCGAGAGGCTCTGAAGATTCAACCTTGGTTTCGACCGGCGGTTCAAAGCTATGGCAGTAAGTTAATCCAGGCCAATCGGGATTCCGAAGCATTAGAGTTCTTGAGCCAATCGACGAACCATCTCCAAAGCGGCGAAGTTTGGTGCCAACTGTCGGTCTTCCAGCAGGAACTAAAAGATTTTGACGCTGCATGGCAATCGATTCAGCAAGCGGAGCGTTTTTGGCCATTGGCTTCTGCGGATAGCGTGCACAAGCAATGGCTGGCAGGTCAAATGAGCGACTTAGCCTATTACCGCGGCGATTACCAACATGCACTGGATTTAGCCAAACAGATTGATCGTCCATTCTACAAGCGCTTGGTCGAAAGACTGGAGAGGGCGATTGCCGAGCCGCTTCAAGTTGCGGTTCCGCGAATACAACTTCCAGTGCCATTTATCCGTCAGCACCATGACACCTGTGCGCCTGCCACGTTAACTGCTTTGGCTAAGTACTGGAAGCATGAGGTTGAGCACGAAGAGATTGTTCAGCGCATCTGCTATGAAGGAACGGCCGCTAGCGATGAACGTCGTTGGGCGGAAGAGAATGGTTTTGTGGCTCGAGAATTTCGGATCACTGAACAGAGCGCCGAACAGTTAATTCGCGCAGGAATTCCATTCACACTCAATACCGTTGAGCCCGGTACTGCTCACCTGCAATCGATCGTTGGAATCGATGTCTATCGCGGCGTGTTTTTAATCCAAGATCCGTCAGAACGTCACGTATCGGAAGCAGCCTGCGATAAACTGCTTGAGCATTATGTCTCGTCAGGACCGCGTGGAATGGCCATGGTCCCACGAGCTGAAGAGGCCAAACTGGAATCGATTGAACTACCCGACGCAGACCTTTACGATTTGCACTACGAGGTCGATAGATCGCTCGCAGAGCATTCGCGCGAGGACGCTCGTCGAGCTATCGTGCAGATGCAGAAGCTTGATCCAGAGCATCGACTAACGCTTCAATCGCAAATGGCTCTTAGCCGTTACGACAGCAATACTCCAGAGCATTTGCGGTTGTCCGAAAAGCTGTTGGAGCAGTTTCCCAAGGACGCCAATCTTCAGTTGCTAAGAATCTCGTGCCTGACCGAGCTTGGGACTCGCGATCAGCGTCTCGAGGCGCTTCGCGCAGCCTGCGATCGAGAAGATTCACATCCGCTTTTCTGGACCAGATTGGCTGTCGAATTAGCCGATGACGCTCGGCAACACCCAGAAGCGATCTGGAGACTTCGGCGCGCACTGCGAGGCTATCAAGTGGATGGTCGAGCCCTTTCGCTTTGGGGAAATTTGTTGTGGGATCAGAATCAACGTGAACGAGCCTTGGACAGCTATCGATTAGCAGCCTCCGTTTCTGAGAAGGACGAAAACCACTCTCGTACATACTTCAGCGCGGCTCGGTATCTTGCCAAAATTGATCAGGCGATGAATTGGTTAAACGATCGTTTGCGTCGATTTGGCGATCGCAGCACGTTGCCAGCTCGGACATTGGCCGGCGCACTTGAGCAAGTTGAAAAGGTGCCCGAAGCGATCCAAGTCCTCGAAGAGTCCTCGCAGAAGCATCAGGACGATGGTGAGATGCATTGCTACTTGGCAATGACGCTCAGTCGTTACAACATGCGCGAAGCGGCTGAAAAGCAGTTGCAGCTCGCTAAGGCTAAATGCCCAGAACTGATGTACAAACGAACCAGCGCAGCGATGGCGCTTTATCAAGGTAGATCCGCAGATGCGAGAGGTTTGTATCTAGAAATTCTTCAGCAAGATCCCTTGGATGTGAACACTTTAGAGCAGATCGCAGGTCTTGATCGAGATCTAGATGGCGACGAGGCTGCTGAAAAGCGGCTGCGCGACGCAGTGGCCAAATTCCCTCACAGTTATTCGCTGCAAGTTTCGCTAATCCAATGGCTGCGCTCTTTTCGATTGCAGGCGGCCAAGCCGGAGATTGAGCGTTTCTTGAAGCTCTACTCAGAAAGCGCTTGGGGACATCGCGAGGCGGCAATCATCGCGATTTCGATGCACGATCTGGAACTGGCCGAGCAGCATTGCTTGAGCGCCAAGACGTTGTCACCCACCAATGATACTGCTTACTTCTTGCTGGGCCGAATTGCTCAAGATCGCGGTGATCTGACAAACGCTCGCGAATACTTCCGCGAAGCACTCAAGATGAACTGCGACAACGATGGTGCGATATCGGCGTTGTTGACAACCTGTGATCGACCTTTAGATCGCAAGGAGCAACTGGACTTTGTAGTTGAACAACTTCGCGTTCAAACTACCTTTGGCGAAGGAATTTTGGCTTATCGCGAAGCAGCCATTGGACGTATCGAACCTGATGCCATTTTGCATGGCTTAGAAGAAGCTCGCGCGAGCCGGCCTGATCTGTGGCAATCATGGTCAACTGTCGTGCAACAACTGATGGCCATGAACCAGCGCAAACGAGCGGTTGAGGTTGCCACCGAAGCCACTCAGCGATTTCCGTTGACTCCGCGAATGTGGGTCGATCTAGCTCTCGTGCACCGAGCTATGGAGAACGACGAAGCGGAACTGGCTGCATTGGAGCGAGCGAGAAGCATTAATCCGAATTGGGTCGAAGTCGCCAGAGAATTGTCCGATCACCACCTCAAGAAAAAGCAATATGATAAAGCAGAAGAGGCTATTCGAGGTGTCCTGGCCGTTGATCCACGAGATCCTGTGGCCTTAGCCAGCTTGGCCGATTGCTTCTACCAAAGCGGTAAGAAGAATGAAGCGCTTGAGCCAATTAGCCGGGCTTGCGTGCAAGCTCCAGGGTATTCCTGGGCCTGGCAAATGTTGGTGGATTGGTCTCGCGAACTGGACAACGCAGTTACTGCCAAAGAAACTGCCAAGAAGGTTATCGAAGCCCGGCCGCATGACAGTCGGGGATATCTGCATTATGCGGAAGCTTGCAATGAGATCGAGGAAATTCCCGAAGGCTTGCAGATGCTTGATCGAGCTCTGCTGTTGGAACCTCGCGATGTTGACTCGCACAATCTGAGAGCATTCTTCTTTGGGAGATTGCATCAGTGGGACGAGGCTTTGGAGGCTTGCCAACCGCCTGTGTTTGGTGGACAACTGCCTGTCACACTACAGATGCGTCGCGCCTATGTGCTTTATCGCAAAGGCCAATTGCGCGAGGCGGCCGATGCCATGCGTGCCTCGCTAAAGGAAGATCCAGACCATTACAACGGTTGGAGTCAACTGGCGGACTGGGCTGAAGAGCTTGGCAATTTGGAACTATACAAAGAAGCTTCGGAGAATCTGTTACGCATTGATCCGCACCGTCCAGTTCCCTACGGCTACTTGGCTGATGCACTTTTACGTGAAACGGATTCATCGAAGGTAGCTGAAGCTCGAAAGTTGGCCAAGCAACACTTGAAGCGAGCTATCGAGCTTTCGCCTGACTACAGTTACGCTACTCAGCGATTGATCGATCTGGAACTGGAAGATGTGAATTGTGATGGTGCCGCTGAAGCTTTAGAGCTTGGTGGCAAGTATTTGCCTGAAGGTTTCAAAGAGTGCTTTGACCTTCGCATTCTTGCGCGGCGGTCGGAACAGGATGAAACTCTACGCGATAAAGTGGTTGATCAATTGGTGCAGTGGTGCAAAGCCTCTTCAGAAGCTACCACAGCTATGGTTCAGGCAGTAGACAGTTTTGACGAAAAGGCAGCTTCGCGCGCGATTGGACGTCTTATTGATGAGATCAATCGCGACCAGGCGCACAATGCACTTGGTGGGCCCTTGGGGCGATTAATAGCTCGCACGGTCTATGACTCGGACGTAAACGCTCGACTTAATTCTTTAGCCGATGGAGCAGCATTTCATCAGGCTGTTCAATACTACGTTCGAAGTTTGGTTCGATTCGGCAAAACGCCTGAAACACTGGATCGCCTTTTGAGTAAGTTCCGCAAACGGATTCGAGAGTCGGATCAGTCGTGGGCCGCTGTGGCAACTTCCATGCTGGATCTCGGCAAGAACAGCGAGGTTATTCAATGGACCAAAGACTGGAAACAGCGTGGCGAATTGACTGCTGGAACCTACATTACCATCTTGGCTGCAAACTTTGAAAAATTCCGAGTCAAACAGGCTCGTGAGGTCCTGGCTGACGCTGTGAAGAAATTAAGTCCCGACAAACCTGACCAGCATCTGGATCTTGTTCGAGTATGGGCAGGCTTGGATGCGTTCGTTCGAGGCGATGTTCAAACCGCCCTGGATATAGCCCGTGAAATTGCTCCAGGAAACATGGCGAATTGGTATCAACTAGGCTATCGAATGCTAGTTTCCGCGCTTGAGCTTTCGCCTCAACTGGCTGAATCTAGGGAGCTTGCCGCGCAAGGCATTGATCAAATTCTGCCTGGAAAATTTTATCTGGATTCTGGATTTCAGAACGATCAGCTCAGTAAGTGGTTTTTGTTGCAACTGCACGCCAGCTTGGCCAAAATGTACGGTAAGAGTTTCAAGTCGATGTCGAGTCGGTTCAAAGCTTGGCAAATGCGCTTTGCTTGATATGCAACGAATCAAATGGATATTTTGGTAGGCTGTGCGCTAATCAAAGTCTTCGATTATCAGATCAGCATGATTTGCGTAGCTTGTGATCCGGCGACCTCTCAACCACCAAAAAGTGCTGATTATTGTTAGAAAGTTCGTTCGGAGTGCCCAGTCGGCGCAGACAAGTCAGGGGGAGAGCGAATATCATGGTGCGTTCGAACGAACATTAGTTTGAAGCAAGATTGCGTTTTGTTGGAATTATTTGGATAGTCAATGGCAAGTTCGCCACCGGAAAAAAGTCCTCTCCCTGTAGCCGAGATCGAGTCTTTTAGTCAACTTGATCTGTCTCCAATTATGCTGCGTGCCTTAAAGCGGCTAGGCTACGAAAAACCTTCACCGATTCAATCGCAGGTGATACCAATTGCCCTCGATGGCAACGATCTCATCGGACAGGCTCGAACTGGAACTGGAAAAACAGCCGCGTTTTCCATTCCCATTTTGGAATTGCTGGACCCACTTTCGGAATGTCGCAATCCCCAAGCGATGATATTGGTGCCAACGCGAGAGTTGGCTGAGCAAGTTGGTCAAGAGATTACGCGGCTTTCGCATGGCTGCAAAACGTCAATCGCTGTGCTCGCTGGCGGCAAGCACATGAATCGTCAAATGACTCATCTGCGCGAAGGCGTGCAGGTTGTCGTGGGTACACCTGGGCGAATTTACGACCACATCAAGCGGCAAACATTTAAAACACATGATCTCTGGTGCGTTGTGCTGGACGAAGCGGATCGAATGCTCGACATCGGTTTTCGACCTGCAATTGAAAAGATTCTTCGGAGTTGTCCGAAAGATCGCCAAACCATGTTGCTCAGTGCCACTTTGCCCCCTGAGATTCAACGACTGACCGAGCGATACCTGGTGGAACCAGTGAAAATTAACTGCTCCAGTTCGCAAGTTTCTGTGGATGCTATTGAGCAAAGGTACTTGACCGTCAAGCAAGAAGAAAAATTGGAAACGCTGATCAAGCTACTCAAGCGAGAAAAGCCTCGGCAAGCCATAATCTTCTGCCGTACCAAGCGCGGCACCGATCGACTTCACCGAGCGTTACGCGAAGAATTGGGCAGCGATCAAGCTTTCGCCAAGAAACGAATCGAGTGTATTCACGGTGACTTGAATCAACGCGAT
>JAXMBP010000047.1:0-46668 GCA_046349795.1 Pirellulales bacterium
GAAGGTACTTGACTGCGCACGACCCATTGTACCTCGGCCCAGCTTGGCATGCGTCGCGCAGCTAAGGAACGAAGCAGCAGACCAAGACCACCACCGCGTTCAGCAGCTAATTGTAATCGCCTAGCATCACGCTCGTCGATCGATTCTAGATCCGCAACAACGGCTGCTACTGCTGGAGTTCGCAAAGCTTGATCCACAGCCCAAATAGCATCGGCCTGAGACTGAGGACGAACCCAAATCACTCTTGGAAGCGAGATCCCATGACTGAGCAGCGAGGGTGGATAAAGCTGATGATGTGTATCCACAATCACCAAGTGCTTTTCCTCCCATGTCGCCAGTGCCGAGGCAGCGGCGGTTAAGGCTAGGTAAGTGGCTCCGCAACCAGATGTCGAGCGAAGATATTCGATAACCGTTCCAGGTAGATAACCGCCTATTGGCAGGCATGCATCCATCGCCGTGCATCCCGTGCTAACAGCGACAACTCCGGCTGGCCTGCGCGCGGCGGACTCCATTTGCTGGACCTCTTGAGCCAATCGAGCCAACACATCTGCGGTACGACTGGAGCCTTCTGATTCAACGATTGAAGCTTGGCTACTCTTGGCCGAAATACTATGGATGGGTGAGAGCGCCCGAACTGCGTCCAATGGCTGGCGGTTTAATGGCTGGCGGTCTGAAACAGCGGCTCGCCGATTGCGAGAAAGCTTTGGAGCGTCAGGCTTTGGTTGAGGAGACATGGCTATAAACACCGCTGGCTGCGTGGAGACCATCAATGGGATCGGTTAATTGGATGATCAGCGACGCCGCTTGGGTGGCTGTGAAGATCCTTGCCAAATCAGGCTGCTTTGCTGTGGATCGCCTCGGAAACAAGGCAAACTTTCTCTAGCTTATCAAATGCTAGCAATGGCTGCAGCCGAATTTTGGAAAATTTGTTTAACCGTCAGCCGTAGGCGTACGTGCTTTAGGAGCAGCCTGTACGCACCAATTGGAAGCCGAGTGCTGTCAAACGTGCTTAAATCAAGCTAACTAAGTTGGTGGACACCTTTGGTCCCAGCCAAAAAAGAAATGGCAAAATCGAAATCTGCTCCCAAGAATAGCTCGATAAAATGCAGCTTGATTAGAGGTGCTAATAAGCCCAGCACACCAGAAAAACAAAGACCCACGATAAACAGACAAGCTTGTCGGCAACAGCGATTGAACAAAGATTACGAATAGCCGAAGATATGACTCAACAGCAGTCAACCGACTACCAAAATTACAACAAGTGCAACAACTTTCTCCGCGGAGATCAGAATGATTCGACGATTCCTGTTTACTAGCTTCAGTGGATCGATCGCATTCGTCACTTCTACCGCAGCTTGTTGTGCTCATGAAGGTCACGGACATACCACAAGTGCTGGCAATTCGACTGCTCACTACCTGACAGAACCATACCACATGCTTCAATTCGGAAGTGTCGTTGTAGCGATCTTAGTGGTAGGTATCGCTGGCCTGCGATGGTATTTTTCTTCCTCAGCTCAACAACGCTCCGACGTTCGTTGACTGTGCTTAGCCGTTATCCGGAGGCGTACGCTATTGCACTGACTCATCCGCACTAAATCTTTTGAACGCCTTTGAAACCGAATTGCGACTCGGCAAGCTCAACCGAAGTCGTACAGTAACGTACGCCTCCGGCTGACGGCTAACACGGCTAAACATCCTCAAGTCAAATTCAGCAGTTGAGGAATCCACATCGACAATGCTGGCCAATAGGTTGTTAGCATCAGAGCAATCAGCATTGCGATAAAGAATGGAATCATCGCTCGCGTGACCGCCGCGATAGTTGTCTTACCAACGCTGCAGCCTACGAACAGACAGGTTCCCACCGGCGGCGTACATAGCCCGATGCACAGGTTGGCAACCATCACCACGCCAAAGTGAACGGGATGCATGCCTAGTTTTTCAACGACCGGCAAGAAGATTGGTGTAAAGATCAGCACCGCTGGAGTCATATCCATGAAGGTGCCTACAAATAGTAGCGCAATGTTAATCAGCAATAAGATTACGATTGGGTTTTCAGATATACCAAGCAACAACGAGGCAATTGTTTGCGGAATCTGCTGATGGGCCAGAGCCCAACTCATCGCCTGACTCGTGCTGATCAGCAGGAAAACAACGCTGGTCATGACTCCAGTGCGTAGGCAAATTGATGGTAGGTCGCTCAACTTAACTTCGCGATAGTAGAAAACCGCCATCACAAACGCGTACAACACGGCAATTGCAGATGCCTCGGTCGCCGAGAAAACACCTCCCAGAATTCCACTCATCACCACCACAATCAACAGCATACTGGGCAATGCACCCAACAGCACCTTTCCAGTTTGAAGCTTCTCAGGAGCTGTGATCAACTTGTCAGCATTCTTGGTAGCGTCATCGTCATTGTAGCTTACCGAGTTGCTTGGTTTTTTAACGCCCCGGCCACGGTCAACCAACAGGCACCCATAATTAACAAGCCAACGAGAATACCGGGCAGTACGCCCGCCATGAACATTGCAGCCACCGAAACATTTCCAGGAACGCGCTTGAGCGATCATCACGTTGCTAGGCGGAATTAGCAATCCAGTTGTTGCCGCAGATTGTGGTTACCGCTGCAACTGTAGTCCCGATCGAAGCCCGTTTGCATGGCAGGAATCATCATGCCACCGATACTCGAAACGGCAGCGGCCGATCCAGGGAGTACGCCCCAAATAGCATGCAAGTTAGCGTACTAACAGAGCTAGGCCTCCTTGAAATCGCCCAACCATCAACGTTGCAAAGTCGATCAAACGACGGGACATGCCTCCTTCGCCCATCAAAATTCCGGCCATGATGAAGAAAAGAATAGCCAGCAAGGTAAAACTTGCATTGGCGTTGCTCATGCGTTGAGCCATTACCAGCGGCACTTGGAGATATCGGCCGCCAAGTAGACATGATGAGCATAGTGCACCGTCCAATCGCTATAGCCACTGGGACGTTGAGGCACAGTAAGGCCAAAAAGCTCACTATCAACAATACAATCTGAGATTCCATACTTCTCTATTCAATGGCTTTTTGTTTGATTCCAAGACCTTAGTTCCACCGAAGATACTATTCAGTTCGTTGAAGTGAATCGGCTGCTTCCATGGTTGTTTCAGAATTCTTCACCAACGAAACGATCTCCTCAACAGCAAACAGCACAATGGCTAAGCCACTAATGGGCACCGCTAGATAGGTCAGTCCGACACGCAAGCCAGCAGCTGTGACTTGGCAATTTGCCCAAGTCACCTTTGCTAAGTTCGCGCCCAGATCATCACGCAAGCTGCAAAGATAATGACCAACACGCACTTGGATCACCACCGCGTTTAGTCGCCGAGCGTCCGGGTCAAGTTTGGCGTAAAAGAAATCAACTCCCAGATGGTGTCGTTGACGAAACGCGATTGCCGCACCAAGCAACGCCACCCAGGTTAATAGATTGGTAGCCAACTCTTCGGTCCAACGGCTAGGTAACTGCTATGAACCGACTAAAGACACCCCACAGCACGACGATGACCATTGCTGCTACCAAAGCCATGAGCAGCGGCTTCGATTGAGCACGCGTACTTGATTGAATTGTTTCATGGCTAGAACTCCGCAACACGTTTGATAAGATCGCCGACATTAGTACCTGCAAAGCTCTCGTGCATCGCTTGAACCTGATCCGCGAAGCGGCGTTGAGCTTGTAAAGCTCAACGCCCTCCTTTTTGATCAGCTCTAACAAACGCGCCGTTTCCGGCTTCTGCCATAGCTCTCGCTGATACTCGGCCCGATTCGCTAGCGGCTTCTTGCAACCAAGCTTGCACTTGCGGTATTAAGTCGGACCAGATTTTCGCGGCACCAGTTAACGTAAGATCGGGGACACGAGTATGTTCATCCAAGCTGTAATGTTTACATACTTCATAAACATGTCGGTTGGGGAGTAAAGTAGGCGCATTGTTTTCCGCTCCATCGACCATGCTCGATTGCAAAAGCCGTGTAAAAAGTTCGCCGAAAAGGAATGGGTGTTGGACTACCACCCAACGATTCAGCCATATCCATCGCGGTCTTGCTTTGCTGGACTCGGATCTTCAAGCCATTCCGTCGCTCAGAGTCATAATGGGCTTGCTTACCGTGTAAAAACTCCTGGCTCCAGCGTCGTAGTAGCACAAGCCTCGCAATCCTTTGCTCTCGCCAGCGGCTAACAACTGCTTACCTAAGTCGCTGTGAATCACCTTCCAGAAATGATCCTCGCTGCGAAAGACATACGGCACACCGAACACGGCCAACTCCGGTATAGAAAGCCTCCAGAGAGAGCGCTTGACGACGTTTGGTCATCGCCAGCGGCTCCCCTCCTGCTGCAACAGTTCGATGCACTCCGTTTCGGAGCCTAGCTGGCTGTTGGGAAAAATCTGAAGCTCGACCGTGCCGCTCGATTTTTCCGCAAGTCGCTTTGCCATAAACTCCATGGCTTGGTGGACCGGATGCTTTGGGTCAAGCGTATGTGCTAGCTTTAGAACCTGTACCTTGCGAGCCACATCGGATCGACCTCTAAGAACAAAACTGAAGCCGAAGGAACAGATGACAACGCCGACCAACAGGCCGACAAAGAAGAACGAAATCGTCTTGGAGTTCATGATTTGACTGATACGACGGACGAGACTAACGAGGTGATAAGCGAGATCATCGTATCAGAATTTTTTCATTTTGCGTTAGCATAGAGCCGTTTGTAGCAATCCGATTAAACAACGCTAGCAAATGTTCAAAATCGTATTCTGAGGCTGCTTTTCCCAGATTATCTTGTGGTCATCGAATAGTACCAATACAAGTAAAGGCGGAATGTCGGGTTATCGTCAAGGGCGACGAGGTATTCGACGGGTCAGCTTTACTCATGACCGAGTGCAACATTCACCAACTGCAAGGAGGCTGTGGTGTTTTCAATCGCCTGGTCCCTAGCGCTGGGGATCATCACTTCGCAACTTCAGGCTGTGCAGCCTCCCGATCAGTTTCCACGCGAGGCTGTGAAGCTGTATCGACAAGCGTTGGTACTGGCAGATTCAGAGACTCCCGAATTAGCCTTCACTGTGCTCGAGCAGCTTTGTGTGGCTCATCCTAAATCGCCGCTTGCCGCCATATCCGCATTACGAATTGCAGAATCTCGTTTGGCTGCCAATAACATCGAGGAGGCTCGCCTCATACTGCTAGCGACAATCGGACACCAGTCGGATGTCTCCTTGAGCGATGTCACGAGAATCGATCCTAAATTCGAATTTCAATTGAAGTTCTTGCTCCAGCAACTCATTGCGAAATCGGAAACTCAAGCACAAATCGACTCGCTTGAAGCCTGGCTCAAAGAGTCCAACGTTAAACTGGCTGTTAGTGCCGATGCAGACAACCGAGAACCATCCACTCTCCAATTTCTGCAATCGATGTTGGGCGATGAAGTTAGCCTCATGCACGCTCGTCGTGGGCAATTTCGACGAGCTATCGAAGTCTTGGATCAATTACCTTCGCCTCTGACGGAAGCTCAGCAAAAGGCAGTTCAGCTTGAGTTGCCATTAGCCTTGCTCCAGTCAAAGGCCACCAAAGAGGATCTCGATTGGATCTTTACTCGGCGATCGGAGTCAAGCCTTCCAATTAGCGGCCGAATCTCGTTGCAACTTGCTCTCGGGGAAGCTCAACGACAACACGGTGACTTCGACAAAGCTTCAGAAACATTCACGGCGCTCTCGCTGCAGATAAAGGAATTGATCGCGAAAACTGCTCCGATTGAAAGCGGCGAGACCAACAACGTATACTCAACCTCGGACTCAAGCACAAACAGCTTAAAACCAACCAACTTAATCTCAGCCCTGCGAACACTACCGACAGGAAAAGAGCTTGTAGATTGGCTAGCCACAGTCAACTTGCGCCAAGCTGAACTGCTGTTGCTCAGCAATCAAACCAGTTCCGCTCTGCAACTTTCACAAGCCGCTTTGAAGGACTTTCCGCAATACGCCTGCGCTAATCAGTTTCGTTTTTTGGTCGCTCGATGTCAGATAGCCCAAGTCGAATTTGAAGTCGCCAATCAGACGCTGAAACTTATGACAGAATATAAATTGGGAAATAGCGACACGGATGTTGCTCAAGCTTGGTGGATGCTTGGCGAAGTTGACTTTTTGCAAAGAAACTATCGAGACGCATTGCAAAAGTACACACAGGTACTTGAGGTAAATGTTTCGACTGCCTGGCATGCCCGAGCTCTAATTCAAGCTGGAAAGTGCTACGAGTTACTCGGCGCGCCGAATGACGCACTGTCGTTGTATCAACGGGTCACTGTTCAGTTTCCGCAATCAGAAGTGGCTTCCGCCGCTCAAAGTCGTATCCAACAATTGACTAACGCACTGACCAACACGTTGTCCAACACCGACAGTTCCGCAAAAACACAAGCCGTTAATCCCACACCAACAACTTCAACCATTTCGCGGTAATCACCTCGACGGTACAGAGATATGAGAATCATTACGACCATTGCACTCGGGCTATGTTGCTGTTTCTCGAGTACATCACTCGCGCAGAACAACAATTCCCTGGGGGCTCCACCACCATTTTCCTTTGGCCCCAATCAAAATGCGGCGCCAAACACCAGTTCTCAGGTTGGCACTCAAACTCAGCCAGTTGGGCAGAACAGCTTCAACTCGAACTTGAACGGCTTGAGCAATCAGCCGTCAGCCAGAATTGCAACAAACAACTCGCCAACGGTCGGCGTTGATAACACCCGTCCGGCAATCGGTGGAGCCGGTGAAAATCCTGAAGCTCCTGCTGGTTCGATTCAGACAAGCAGCATCATTGGCATGATTCGCGAAGGCGGAGTGCTGATGATCCCGATTCTCTTCTGTTCCTTTGTGTTGGTGGTGTTTGTGTTTGAGCGCTTGGTTTACCTTCGTCGTGGTCGAGTCATTCCTAAGCCGTTTGTGCGGGGCGTTATCGAGCAACTCGAGCAGCAACAGTTGGATCAAGAGGAAGCCTTGGCGCTGTGCGAAGAGAACGGCAGTCCAATTGCCGAGCTATTCACGGCCGCTCTAAAAAAGTGGGGACGTCCAGCCGTTGAGATTGAACAAGCGGTCGTAGATGCTGGGGCTCACATTACCAGCGGCCTGAAGAAATACTTGCGATTGTTCAATGCAATTAGCAATCTGTCACCACTTCTGGGCCTTTTGGGCACGGTGCAGGGTATGATCGCAGCCTTCAATTCGATTTCTCACGGGGGCGCCATGGGTCGGCCTGAATTGTTAGCCGATTCAATTGGTCTAGCTCTGATTACTACTGCCGCAGGACTATGTGTGGCCATTCCTTCATATACGGCATACGTCTACTTTTTGGGACGAACTGATAAGTTGATCTTGGAAATGGATTCGCTAGTTTCCAACGTCATCGAATTGACTTGTGCTGAAGCTCAGTCTCGCTCGCGAAGTCGAAGTCGCAAGGCAGCTTAGCCGCGTGGCAATAGAGCCAGTCGGACCGAAAGTTGGACAAGGAAAAAACAGAGTATCGGCGCAATTAGGTTAGGGAGAACGGAGCATGCCGTTAAAGTTGAGTAACGAGGAAGATTTGCCTTCCCTGAACATGACATCCATGATCGACGTGTTATTCGTGCTGATCCTGTTTTTCATGGTTGGAACTACATTCAATCAGCAGGAACGACAGATCGATATCAAGCTGCCAGGCGCCAACACGCTCAAGTCGATGGTGCCTCCACCACAACGCCGTGAAGTACAGGTGGCTGCAGATGGTTCGATCTTCCTGGATGGAAACAAACTTTCGATGTTGGAACTGACTCAACGACTTAGCGACATGCGTCGCATGTATCCAGACATTTCCGTTGCGGTTCGTGCCGATGGCAATGCGCTGCACGGCACGGTCTATCCCGTCTATGGCGCGGTTAATCGAGCTGGCATAACGAACATGGCGGTCATTGGACGAGAAAACGAGAAGTTGCGATAGTGTTGATCCATGTAGCATCAGTAACTCAATGGCTAAGTCAGGTTTGGGCATTCCTAACCACCGGTCGCGTTATGGCTACGATCGCTGGAGGCGGATTTGCTCTACTGGCCATTGCATTGCTGATTGCCTCTCGAACTCGTTGGGGACAAAGCAAGCTGGTCACCAAATGCGTCGTGTTAAGTATCTTGGCCCACATTTGGTTGTTGATGTACGCAATGGGCGTTCGCACAATGCTGCCTCAAGGCGACCCGCGCGGCAGTTATCAATCGGTCGCGATCACATTTGAAGAGGCGCCACCAGAACAACAGGCTACCGAGCAACCTCAGCCAACCGAACCAGCAGATCAACTCGCGGAGGCGACTTGGCAGCAACCTGTCGCGCTAGAACAACTTCCAAAGCCTCCCGAACTTGGGCCGCGAGAGTTGCTTCAATGGGAGAAACCGCCCGAGCTTCTGGCAGAGGTTACTCCGACACCGCTTCCGCCACTTCCCGAGAACCTGATGAAGCAGCTCAATCAGGAAGAGCCCCTCGTTGCGCAGCCTGAGCCACCTGCGGCGCCACAGTCAGCTTCGGAGAGCGTCGAGCGAATGACGAAGTCCGTCTTGCCGCCTGCAATGCCCGATACCCCCATACCCAATCCTCAGAAACCCAATCCCGCGACGCCCGATCCGCAGATGCCCAGCGAATATCAATTGCGACAAGCACAAAATCGGCTTGAATTGGCTAGACCGTACGGGGCCGATGCGGATAGCGAAGCGGCCGTGGAAGCTGCTTTAGATTGGCTGGCCAAAGCGCAATCCGACGACGGCAGTTGGAATGCAGCTCGCTTTGGTGGCGGCACGGAAACGAACGCATTGGGCGAGAATCGACACAACACGGGCAATCGCGCGGATACTGGCGTAAGCGGCTTAGCGTTACTAGCCTTCCTCTCTGCAGGACACACTCACCTGGACGGTAAGCATCGCGAGACTGTTGCCAAAGGCTTGTCTTATTTGTTGCAAGCTCAAATGCCCTCGGGAGATCTATCAGGTCCAAAGCAGATTGGCAACGAACAGTCCGTTGTAAACGCTCGCATGTACTGTCACAGCATCGCCTTCTTGGCCCTGGCCGAAGCTCACGCGATGACGCACGATCAAATCATCCGCGAAGGCTTGATCAAAGCCGCTCAATTCACACTGGCAGCCCAAGATGTTCGCGGTGGAGGTTGGCGTTATCGCCCCGGAGATCCTGGCGACTTAAGTTTGTTTGGCTGGAAGGCGATGGCTCTGAAGAGTGTCTCGCGATCAGGGATTGAAGTTCCGTTAGTGGTCACTCGCCGCATGCACAACTTCCTCGATTCTTGTGCGGTAGGCAAAGGTGGTTTAGCTCGATACCGTCCCTCAGAAGGACGCCCATCCGAGACGATGACCGCCGAAGCACTGGCCTGCCGAATGCTGCTCGATTATCCACTCTCGCGCGAGGCTCGACGCGAAGCCACCGAGATGATCATGCGCAATCTGCCGGGCACTCAGCCCGACAACGTCTACTACTGGTACTACGCTACGTTGGCTTTGTTTCAGTTCCAGGATGAGAACTGGCGAGTCTGGAATCAAGCCATGAAAAATCGCTTGTTGCAAACTCAAGAACCGGGCTACAGCAACGATGCCGGTTCGTGGAAGCCGGATGGAATTTGGGGCGGATACGGCGGGCGAGTTTATTCGACAGCCATGAGTTGCTTATGCCTTGAAGTTTATTATCGTTACTTGCCGCTCTATCAACGCTCGGCAGTTTCAAATCCCTCGCTGCAAAACGTCAGCCGATAACGCCCGTTAGACACCATTAAACACAATATCGTTCATTTAAGCCTCAGATTTCTAGCGGAGCAGAGCGAGCTGTCCGGGAACCGTTAGCGAAAACACCGGGAACCGGACGGCTCGCGCCGTGCCGCTGGAATGAGACTTCGCGCTAATTGAACGGTATTGCCATTAAACACCTAGCGTAAGCTACAGCTTGAGGTCTCCACGTGGTAATTGACATGAAGCGAATGTCGCACAAAAAACTCTTGCACTGATGATGCCCTTTCATTTCTAGCCTCAAGTAATGGCCACAGGGAATAAACTCGAAGATGCCTGCTCGCCCCCAATAGCCTGTTGAAGACAACGGACCTTGGCTGTAACACCTGGAACATCTTATGTGACTCCATTCGCTTATCAACCGTCCAGAAATTCGGCTGAGAAAATGAAATTTGAGCAATCTGCCATTGCGACAGCTATTGAATTTGTCATGCTGACTTTCCATGATCAACGATAACTCAACACCCGAACCCGTAATAGCAATCAGCGGACTGCGAAAGTCCTATGCTGGTCGCGAAGTGTTGCACGGGATCGATCTGAACGTGTTGCCTGCAAGAATTACCGGATTTCTCGGTCCCAATGGAGCGGGCAAGACTACGACGATAAGAATCTTGATCGGTTTGATCTATCGATCTGCTGGAGAGGTACGACTGTTCGGACAAGAGATATCAGCCGGACAACATTTGCTTCGCGCTCAAGTTGGCTATCTGCCCGCCGACGTGCGATTTCCTAGCGGAATGAGTGGCCAGCAAGTTTTGAAATTCTACGCAAGTGCAA
The DNA here is from genome assembly GCA_046349795.1 of Pirellulales bacterium. GTDB lineage: Bacteria > Planctomycetota > Planctomycetia > Pirellulales > Pirellulaceae > Aureliella. The sequence continues at coordinate 10,599 of JAXMBP010000047.1, forward strand.
GGCGAGTTGATTGTTTGATTGAAGCCTATCGCTTGGCCGATCGACTATCGTTGGACCTGAGCAAATTGGAAAGAACGTACTCAACTGGCAATCGTCAGAAGCTTGGCTTAGTACAAGCCATGATGCACAGACCACAACTGTTAATCCTCGACGAGCCCACTTCGGGACTTGATCCACTTATTCGCGAAGCACTATTCGATGAATTGCGCAATGTGACCCGCGAAGGGCGCACCGTGTTGTTTTCGAGCCATTCGCTTTCGGAAGTTGAGGCATTGTGCGACCAAGTCATCATTGTTCGCGATGGGCGTGTGATTCAAAGCGGTGCAATCAGCTTACTTCGCTCCAGCGCAGTTCGGCGAGTGCAGTTAGAATTCGCCAGTTCAACAGCGATTCCACAGCCATTCCCGAGCTCTCTGAACTTGATCGAGCAGAGTAAATTGCAACTCTTGGCAACATGGTCAGGCACAACGAACGAACTACTTGCGTGGTTGACAACGCTCGACCTGAGCGATGCTTCAATCCATAAGCCTGATTTGGAGGATCTGTTTCTTTCGTACTACAGCCAGACGACTGCTGATGTACAGACATCCTCCAAACAGACTGGGAGCGGCCCAAAGTGAATCGCACAATTTTCATCAATAATTGCCGCCAGTCGCTTTGGGCGACACTGGGAAGTTGTGTGGGAATAGCCCTTTTCGTAGTGCTGTTTATATGGTCCATGCAGACGATGGGACCTCAGTTGATGGAGTTCTTGTCGAGTGTCGGCTTCCTGCGAAAGATGTTAGAGCTGGCTTTTGGTTTCACGCTCGATGGCGAAGTTTCGAGTAATACGCTGTATTCCATAGCTTGGCTACATCCGGTCGTATTGGCACTTTCGTGGGGCACGTTGATTGCAACAGCGACTCGGCAGACTTCGGGTGAGATGGAACGCGGTAGAACAGAGCTAACAATTTCACTGCCGCTGTCGCGAGGGGAGATCTTTTGGGCAGGATGGTTTTGCACAGCCCTGGTTAGCGTTCTGGTGTCCGTCGCACCGTTGATCGGCCTTTGGGTTGGTAGTCAACTGTTCGAACCCTTTGAACCAATTCGCTTCGGTCGATTCGCGATAGCCTCGTTCAACCTCTGGATGCTCAATGTGGCGGTTGGAAGTTTGACAACGTTGATTGGCGTTCGCCTAGTTCGCAGAGGCGTCGCGGTTGCTACAGTCAGTTCAATTCTCATACTATTCGTAGCCATGAACTTCTTGGAGTCCTTCTTAGTTGCGATTCAGAAGATTAAGTTTGTTAGCTTGCTCTATTACTATCGCCCTGGAGATATCGTTCGTAGTGAGCAATGGCCGATCTACGACACGACTGCACTGTTCACCATTTCCACAGTTGCCTCAATCGTTGCCGCAGTACTTTGGCAACGCCGAGATATGCCTGTTCCCTAGTCAGAAAATTGTCGAAGGCTTCGTATAGCGTGCCATCTAACAGATCGTCGCCAATTCCTCCCCAGAGTTTGTCGTTGCCTTGCTGTCCTTACCACATTCAAAGGTGAGTGCAACACTTAACTCATAGACGTGATCCCATTAGGACAAATCGCCGTCGTCCTGGATCAAACGAATCTCATCCTGGACGGCAGACGCAAGCGTGCTGCATGGAAAGCAGAAGCAATTGACTGTACGAGTCAAAGCGAGTCAGAGGTCAAGCCGTTTTTGTCCTCGACAGTCTTGACATTTAACCATCGAAATCATCAACAGGATTAGGCCTATGGGGATAGCTACGATCCACAGAGTACCACAAGAGAAAAGTGATACAACGAACACGCCAAGTCCGATTGCTTGGAACTTTTCCCGATGTTGCTTGCAAGCTTGGCATTCAGAGACGGGCAGAGCCAGATCGTGTTCCACTTCTTTTGTGCGGAAGTCTATCGAATCGCTGATCCAGGCAATCAACCCTAAAGCAGGTGTGGTCGCAAGAGTTGTGACCAACGCCATGATCACCATCATCGTAAACAGAGTTGGCGAGATCACTCCCAACTCTAGGCCGACATTCAACACAATCAATTCCATTAGCCCACGCGTATTCATTAAGGCTCCGAGCGAGGCTGAGGTCTTCCAGTCGAGTCCTGTGATTCGAGCAGCGACGAGGGTTCCTCCAAATTTTCCAATAGTCGCAACGAGGATAATTGCAAAGCAGATTAGCCAGTCGACGGGGCTGATTAGCAGGCCAATTTCGGTTCGCATACCAGTTACAGCAAAGAAGGCTGGGAGAAGCAAAATGGATACCACATCGCTCAGCTTTGTGCGAAACTCCTTTGAAATGAAACTATCGTGAGGAATGATGGCTCCAATGAGGAACGCTCCAAAGACTGCGTGAATTCCGATGGATTCCGTAATCAGCGTTGAAGCCAAAACTGTTACTAAAATCCAAACAGTTAACCGAGTCGAAGATAAATTGCTCGCTAATGTTGCGAAACGACCTCGGAAATTCCTGGCTATTAGTACAACTGCAGCAACGTATCCAAAAGCCAAGATCGATGTTCGGATTGCGCCCGATAGATCAGATTGAGATACTCCCGCCACAAAAGCCAGTAAACACCAAGCCGTAACATCATCCGCGGCTGCGCAACTAATTGCGATTGCTCCTAGGCTCGTTTTATCGATTCCTCGGTCAGCCAATATTCTCGCAAGCACAGGAAAGGCAGTGATAGCCATGGCAACACCCATGAACATGGCAAAACTCGTGAAAGGCACGCCTTCAGGCGCCAAGCGTTCATGCAACCAGATTGCGAGTCCTGAGCCAAGCAAAAACGGCGCGAGAATACTTGCATGAGAAATTGCAATCGAAGCGTGTGCCTTGGCCTTCAGTTGACCGACGTTCAATTCCAGTCCCACCAAGAACATGTACAAGATGATCCCTAATTGAGAGATAATCCCGAGTAACGGCAGGATGCTCACAGGAACTAACACATGCATTGCATCGGGCGAGATTCTCCCTAGTATCGACGGACCAAGCACGATTCCTGCCAACATTTCACCAATGACTCGTGGTTGCCCAACTTTGGCGAGGCAGAGTCCTAAGCCTCGTCCGACGATGATCACTGCTAACAGGCTACCCAGTACATGAGGCAATACATGTAGTGAGGGGGCAGGTGGAATGTCAGCTAGTTTTTCTGTCGCGCGCGATACTAATTGTCCAGAATGATTTTCACCGATCGATCGAATGAGCAAAAAAGCCCAATGCTCAAGCCAATCATGGCTACGTAGCCGATGAAGCTCCGGAGCCCATTCGAGGCTGTATGAGTGTGGTCGGGTTGCAACCGGCTTAACATCTTTCCAGCCTCCTCACAATTGGTCAATGAAGGGCAGTTACCAGAGAGACCTCAGAGCGATGAACTATGGCATTTGACCATTGGGGATGAAGAGTTCGTTCGCCTTCGACGCTGCCAGCTCGGCTGGTGTACCGGCCTGCCAGCCAACTGGCACCGTTTTCTCTGGCGCATAGAGCGATTCCATTGGCTGCCAGACAACATCGACCTTTTCTGTAAACAGGTCACCGATCAGCAGGTCGGTGATCTTTCCTCTCAACTCAGGAAAATTCTTGACGAAGTTACCAAAGTTGAATCCATCGTAATACTCGCAGACCAAGCGACGCATGCGATCGATACCTTGATTAAGCAACTCGCCCCAGCTACCCAACTGAGCCTCAGACGTGTCATTGTTCTTTAGGCCCTGACATATCGCATCGGCAGCCATCTCGCCCGATTTCAGTGCCAACATCACTCCAGAAGAATACAAAGGATCCAGAAAGCCAAAGGCATCTCCGACGGTAACCCATCCATTGCCAGCCCATCGCGTTGCTCGATACGAATAATCTTTAGTAGCAAAGTAGCCCGTGATACGTTCGGCCGATTTCAGACGCTCCTGTACCGCTGGACACTGAGCGACCTCTTCATTGAAAACTTCCTCGTGGCTCCCGCGACCCCTGAACAGATAATCAAAGGGGGCAACAACACCAAGGCTCAGTCGATCATCGTGAAGCGGAATGTTCCAGAACCAGCCTTGTTTGTTGGGTGTTTGAATGACGACGGTTGCTCCTTCGTCTTTACCTTCATCTCGATAAGCGCCTTTGAAGTAGGTCCAGATCGCGCCTTTGTTGAGCAATGGATCCCAGACTCGGAGTTTGAATTTGTTCTGCAGCAAGCCGCTTTGACCACTTGCATCCACAACCACGCGGCAATTTACGTTTTCGACCGTTCCGTCTTCGTAGCGAACCTTAACTCCAACGGCCTTATCACCTTCGAACAGAACATCCAGCACTCGGACGCCTTCGTAAGCTTCGACGCCATGTTGCCTCGCGTTCTCGAGCATCATCTGATCAAACTCACTGCGAACGACCTGCCAGGTCTGCGAGCACTCGTGAGGCTTGTTGTCCCAGAAGTAGAACGGAGCCGAACTCTTGCCGTTAGCGCTAACGAACTGAACCGAGTACTTCTTGACGAATCGGCTCTGCTGTAGCTTGGGGAGCATATTCAGTCGATTGAGCACCCAATATGTTTCTGGGATCAGCGATTCGCCGATGTGAAATCGTGGAAACTTCTCTCGTTCGAACAATCTCACTCTGTGGCCCTGTTGAGCAATCAGAGTAGAAGCGGTGGCACCGGCTGGACCGCCACCAATGACAACGACGTCGCTAGAACTATTTGCAAGCACCATTTTTTTGCCTCTTGGATGAGAAACTGCCAAAGCCAGCAAGAATGATAGTCCGTCGGACAATAGTTGTCCAGACAACTATTGTCGGACGAAATGTGGTCGGGACAATAATTTGTCCCTAGAAAAATCCAGTCGTCGCAACTGTCCAGATGGCTGCCGAGCCAAATTCCATCGGTTAGAATCTTTTGCAACCACTTTGGACTTAGTGGCTTTCCATGTCGAAAGCAACTCGAGGTTCAAGAAATCCTATCCTCTGCTCGATTGGTCGAGAATCTTGAAGAGCTTCATTACACCGGCCGCTTGTATTCTTTCCGTGCTAGTTGTGTTCAGTTCCGGAATGGCCGCCCAGCCCATTACCAACACCCAGCCCATTACCAACACCCAGCCCAGTACCAACAAGCCCAACATCGTCTTTATCATGGCCGACGACTTGGGCTATACCGATGTAGGCTGTTACGGCAGCCGGTACTACGAAACTCCGAACATCGATCGACTGGCCAGCCAAGGTATTCGATTCACCAACCACCATCACTGTCAGAATTGCACTCCGACTCGAGCCGCCGATGAGTGGACAGTATGGCGCTCGCACGGGCGTGTACACAGTAGGAGGCATTGATCGATTCGATTGGAGTTCAAGGCCTCTGCGTCCTGTCGACAACGTGACCAATCTGTCTTTGGACCTAGACATTTTTCCAAAGCAGTTAAAACGGGCTGGTTACGTGACGGGGATGTTTGGCAAGTGGCATATAGGTGAAGCTGGCAACTATCATCCCGCTAAACGAGGTTTTGACGAAGCCATTGTTAGCGCTGGGAAGCACTTTGATTTTGAAACCAATCCGAAGGTTGAATACACCGAAGGTCAGTACCTAGCCGACTTCCTAACCGACCGCGCTGTTGATTTCATCAGCCGGCATAAGTCGGAGAGTTTCTTCCTGTACCTGCCGCACTTTGGAGTACACTCGCCACATCAAGCCAAGCCCGACCTTATCGCCAAATTCAAAGATAAGCCCGCAGTTGGTGGTCATAACAATCCAACTTACGCAGCGATGATTGCTTCGGTCGACGAAAGTGTTGGTCGTATTCTCAAGACGTTGGATGATCTGAAACTGTCTGACAACACCATTGTTGTCTACACTAGCGATAATGGCGGTGTGGGCGGCTATGTCCGAGAGGGTATTAAGCAGAGCGGAGATGTGACCGACAATGCTCCCTTGCGAAGTGGCAAAGGCAGTCTGTACGAAGGTGGCACTCGAGTTCCGTTGATTGTTCGCTGGCCAGGCAAGATTCAATTGGGAACGACCTGCGATACCCCAACCATCCACGTCGATATTTATCCGACCATGCTAGAACTTTCGGGAGCACAGTCGCCGAAACAAACGTTAGACGGCGAGAGCATTGTAAAGCTAATGAAAGACCCTGCCGCGAAACTGTCGCGAGATGCGATCTATCAGCATTTCCCAGGTTACCTTGGCGCCGGACAAAACTCTTGGCGTACGACGCCAGTAACTTTGATTCAGGCAGGTAAGTACAAGTTGATGGAATACCTAGAAGATGGTCGTTTGGAGCTTTACAACCTTGAAGCGGATATTGGCGAATCCAAGAATCTTGTGGAAGCAGAGCCGCAAATGGCAAAGTCGATGCACGAGCGGTTAATCGCCTGGCGAAAGAACGTAAACGCTCCGATGCCCGCGGTGAATAGTTCTGATGTAACTGAAAAGCCAAACGCAGATAAAGCTCAGCCTGGGAGAGGCTCGAAAAAGAACCCAAAGAAAAAAACAAATTAGAACGAGCGTTTCACTCATTTGTTGCGATTGCAGCTTGCCAGAGAAAAGATGGCAGCCAACTTTTGTTAGTTTCCTTTGGCAAGTTCACTGATAAAAAACTTGCCATTTCGGCCAACTAGATTGCTCGGTCACTCTTCTACCTTCGCTTATCCTGGCAGGAAGCTGTCGTTTTCTGAGTATTCATGATCTGGTACGCAATTTGCTTGCTGTCACAGAATTATGAAAAACGACAGTGAACCAAGTAAGCATGGAGGCGTCATGCCAAACCCAAGACGGGCGGAGAGGCTGCGCGACCTAATTCGAAAAAGGGTTGCCAAACGGCGATGGGAAGCAGCAGTCACAGTAGCCATTGTCAGCGTTGCAGTAGTTCTGCCCATGCTGATTGCGCCGCCCCTAGTACGTTGGGTGCAAGCTCGTAGCCATGGTGCACAGGCTCCGCTTGAAGAGCCAGCTTTAGTTATTTTCCCTCAGCATCCAAATCAACCGCTGACAATTGACCGTGGCAATTGGAGCAAATTGGGACTCACATTTGTTGAAGCTAAGCCAAGTCCACCTCCGACACCGCTGAAGATGGACGGAGTGCTTTATCTGGACCCTGATGACTATGTGCTCGTCCGTAGCCGTTTTCAGGGCGAGATTGTGAGCATGCCCTGCCCTGCCAATTCGGAAAAACAAACTGACGCCAACATTTTGCATCCAACAGGCACGATGCAAAGCAACGGACTGAGATTCGGCGACCGAGTCAAGAAGGGAGACTTGCTGTGCGTCATTTGGAGTCGTGAACTTGGCGAGAAGAAGAGCGAAATGGCTCAGATTCAAGCTCAATTGGATTTTGATCGAGACACTCTTGAGCGGCTCAAGCCAGCTCAAACAGCAATTCCGCAAAAAGAGATTCGCGAGGTTGAACGCCGAATCAAAGAAAGCGAAATATCAATCCAAAAAATTGAGAATACGCTTCGTTCATGGCAACTCAACGATGCCGAAATCAAGCAGATGCGGCAAGAAGTGGACTCGAACGAGAAAAGTTCGCCTAGCAACGATGGCAACCCAACGTCTCGCGTGGATCGTTGGGCTCGAGTAGAAGTCCGTGCGCCCATCGATGGCACTATCGTCGAAAAAGATGTGACCGAAGGCATGTTGGTCGACATTGATGATACGCTCTACAAGATCGCTAACTTGAATCATCTTGACGTTCGAGCATTCGCCTATGAAGAAGACCTAGTAACGATTCAGCGACTGGACCCCAGTCAATGGAACTGGACGATTCACTTGAAAGGAGATCGCGCCACTCCAGCGATTCAAGGCAAGATAGATCGAATCGGATCGTTGATAGACCCTTTGCAGCATACGGGCTTGGTTATGGGATGGGTGGACAATACACCGGGTACGTTGCGACCAGGGCAATTCGTTTCGGCGATGGTACAGTTGCCCGAGACTTCGCCAACATTGTGTGTGCCGGCTGAGGCTGCGGTTGACTTGGACGGAGAAAACTATGTCCTGGTCCAGGGAGCTCAGGCGGATCAATTCTTCCCTGTAAAAGTCATCGTCGATCGATTCCAAGATGGCCTAGCCTGCCTAAAACTCCAGCCCGCTAACGCTACAAGTTACCTCAAGGAAGGCTCGACAGTAGTGGTCAACGGAGCCGTGGAGCTACTAGCCGAGTATCGTTTACACCTTAAGACTAAACCACCGGAAGGCAAGTCACAAACATCGCTGACGACATCGAATAAAGCGTTTCAAGAGTTAGTTGCAGTTCTGCCCTCACCGATCAACTCGGAGTCGCACCGATGATTGGCAATCTAATTGGTTGGGCAGTGCGAAGTCGTTTGATCGTCATTTTATTGGCCTGCGTATTGGCGCTCGTTGGTGGCTACGCATTCGTAACGGTAAATGTAGAAGCCTATCCCGATCCAGCTCCAGCGATCATCGAGGTTGTTGCACAATATCCTGGAGCATCTGCGGAAGAAGTGGAACGGCAAGTGACAGTTCCTCTCGAAGTTGGTTTGTCGGGCATGCCTGGCTTGCAATACACTCGCAGCAAATCGATGTTCGGACTCTCGCACCTACGCAATCAGTTTTTCTACGGTATCGAATACCCGGAGGCACGTCAGGAAGTTTTGAATCGGCTAGCGGGAGTAGATCTGCCCGACGGTGTAAAGCCTCAAATCTCACCAGCTTCACCGATTGGTGAGATCTATCGCTTTACGTTATCAAGCCCCCAAGACGCAGCCGGAAAAAACACCTACACCCTCAACGACTTGAAGAGTCTGCTCGATTGGACCATCGCACGAGAATTGCAACGCCTGCCCGGCATCGCTGGAGTTGTAACGTGTGGTGGAACTGTTAAACGATACGAAATTCGACCTGACCCTGATCGCATGCGTCAATATGGAGTGACGTTAAGCGACTTAGAAAAAGCAATTGCTGAAAGTAACGCGAACGTTGGCGGAAGCTTCATAAGGCAAGGCGGCAACGTAAAAGTCATTCGCGCGGTGGGTCTCATCGGTGGTGGCGAAGACCCGATGCAGATTGCTGCGCGAATGACGTTGCCCAGCCAAGCCGCTCGATACTTGCGAGAGGAAGATAACCGCCGCATTCGTGAGATTCGCCAGGTAATTATCTCGGCCGTCAACAATGTTCCGGTACGTGTGGGAATGGTAGTAGAAGGTGGGCCAGTCAAAGATGACGCGGACTTGGGCCAAGATGGAGTAGTGGTTGACTATCAAATTCGCCAAGGTCAGGTTGGCCTGGCCAAAAAGGCTGGCGATGGATCAGTTGAAAACCTAGATGAAGTTGTGCAGGGAATTGTTCTGCTGCGCAAAGGTGAGAAGTCTCTTCCAGCGCTGGATTTGGTAAAGAATAAAATCGACGAGCTAAACAGTTCCGCTAGCTTGCTCCCGGGCGTGAAGATTGTTCCATACTACGACCGTACAAGTTTAATTGGCGTAACTACTGAAACAGTTCATGAGAACCTGCTGGTTGGATTAATCCTAGTGACGACAATTCTTTTGGTCTTCCTAGGCAATGTTCGAACCGCAATCATCGTCGCAATTAATATTCCGTTGGCATTGATGTTTGCCTTCGGAGCCTTGATGCTGCGAGGCAAGTCAGCAAATCTGCTTTCGATCGGTGCAGTCGATTTTGGAATTATCGTTGACTCGACCGTGATTATGGTCGAGCACATCTATCGGAAGCTAAGCCACGGCACTTCGAGTGCATCTGCGTCGACTTCGGAACGAGGACTTTCGGCAGCCAAGGAGGTTCAGCGCAGCCTCTTCTTTTCAACACTGATCATGGTCTGCGCATTGCTACCGCTGTTTACACTGCGAGGTCCAGAGGGACAGATCTTTGGGCCAATGGCGGACACCTACGCATTTGCCCTTGGTGGAGCTTTACTGCTTGCGTTGACGATTTCTCCAGTGCTCTGTTCGTTCCTTTTCCAACGATTGAAGCCCAGCAAAGACAATATTTTAGTAAGAACTTTCGATCGTTTTTTCATCGGGCAATTGGAGTGGATGTTACACCATCGAGTGGCTTCCAGCGCGATTCTATTGGTGATTTTGTTCGGTACGCTGGCGACTCTGCCGATGCTCGGCCGCGAGTTCATGCCAGAACTCGAAGAAGGTAATATGGTGATTCGAGGAACCTTTCCAGCAAACATCGCTATGGAATCTGTAGCCGAAAACGCGCATCGTGTTCGTGAATTGATCGCGGAGTTTCCTGAGGTTGAATTGGTCGCATCCCAAATCGGACGCCCAGACGACGGTACTGACCCCACGGGCGTCAACGAGCTTCAGTGTTTTGTCCCTCTACGTAAATTCGAACAATGGCCAGTCGTAAAGGAGCTTGGACGAAAACGGACAAAAGCCGAACTGGTTGATTCGATGAGCTGCAAAATTGAACAGCAAGTTCGCGGAGCATCCTGGGACTTTTCACAGATCATTCGCGATAATGTAATGGAATCGCTCTCTGGAGTGAAAGGTGAAAACTCGATCAAGATCTTTGGACCTGATCTGCAGCAACTGGAAGAACTGGCCAATCAAACTGTTGCCCAGATTTCAACGGTGCCCGGAGTCGTTGATGCTGGAGTGTTTCGAATCCAAGGCCAGTCCAATTTAGTTTTGCCCATTGATAGAAATGCGTGCGCTTACCTGGGGAGTTCGTGTGGCTGAAGTTGAAGATGTCGTCTCGACGGCGATTGGAGGAAACTCTTTCAGCGAAATGATCGAAGGCGAGCGACGATTCGATATCGCCTTGCGTTGGCCCTATCATCTTCGAGATACCATCGAAGATATCCTGAATATTCCCGTCGACATTGCTCACAATCAGACCTTTAGTGACGGAGATCGCGATTCAATTCGGACGGATCTATTAGGAACCAATTTGAAAATGCCTTCGGTCACTGGCACAACGACCGAAGAAGTAGCCGGATTTCTGGCTCAATCTCCTCGACGAAAGCTCGGCGAGTTGGTTCGCTCTCCGAAGTCTCGCTGTGACGCAGATGATTGCAACCCCTACAATCCAAACGAAGCTTTCGTTACCACAGGCGCATCGGTGATAAATCGAGAGCAAGGCAAGCGATTGATCGCGGTGAAGTTTGCTGTTCGCGATCGCGATTTGGCTAGCACTGTAGCTCAGGCTCAACAAGCTGTTACACCGCTCATCAAGGCCCCTTACTCAACAACCTGGAGTGGCGAGTTTCAGCAGATGCAAGAAGCTGAACGAAGGATGCTGGGAACGGTGTTAGTCGCTTTAGCTCTGATCCTGGTCATGCTGTACTTGGCATTCTTTTCACTGATTGATGCGTTCGTGGTTTACATGAACGTGGTTGCCATGTCGCTCGGTGGCATCTGGGCTTTGCAACTAACAGGGTTGAACTTTAATATTAGCGCGGCTGTCGGTTTCATTTCAATCCTGGGTGTGGCTGTGATGAATGGGCTTTTGATGGTTAGTTCATTCAATGCTCATCGACGCGAAGGGCATCATGTTCACCAGTCAATCATTCGAGGTACTCAGCACTTGGTTCGTCCTATCACGATGACAGCTTTGGCCGCGATTCTGGGGCTGCTGCCAGCCGCTCTAGCGACCAAAGTTGGTTCGCAGTCTCAACGACCTTTGGCCATCGTGGTCGTAGGTGGGATGACCATGACCCTGGTGCTGTTCAACTTGGTACCGCTGCTTTACTCCTTCTACGGAAAACGCCAGCCACCAGATGCGGGCTCTTCCGTCGGCCACTAGTTACTCTTAGGTCAATACTCATCCACTGCAGGCCCAGAACGATGACTGTTCCAATGATTATCTTGAATTGGGGCTTCACCAAAACATGCTCGTTAGACTTCAGTAGACCCGGATATCGCCGAGATTCTGCCAAATTCCTTGCAAAATTTGACGTTGTGGACCGATTTAAAACCCGATAAAATTCGTCTCCTTCGTAACGCACACCCCTACTGTGGCCATAGCTGCGTAGGTCACAATACAAGAGTGAATTGATTTCTCGGAGAAGTACTCATGACGCTCGACAAGAGCCTAAAAGTTGCCGGCGGGTCTATTAAGTCTCGCAACGTTATGACCCGTGTCGAGCGAATTGCCCGTCTGACGGAATTGGAGCGTTGGAAGGAAGGCGATCCAGTCTTGGGAATTCCTAAGACTCGCGTGATCAAAGTATCGCTAAAGAAAAAGAAGAAGGTCAAAGGACCAGAAGAAGACGACAAGAAAAAGAAGAAGAAGTAACCTCTTCAGTTTGTCGGTTTGCAATCACTACAAAACGCAGCTCATCGAGCTGCGTTTTTTGTTTCCATCCCATCCGTCAGTCTATTGTTGGGTGATAGACGGCCGGGTCAGCAACGCAAACGCTCTGAACTTGGATACTAGCCCTGGCCGGATTGTCTCGCTGCCAATGAACCGGCCAGATCACCTACGTACTGCTCTGAACCGTGGCCGGATCAGCTACAGGTGTTTCACTCGGTTGCGTCGGATTGATTTCGCAAGCGCTGGCGGATCTGTGCAAGCCGCTGACTCATCGCGCCTTCCCAACCACGTGGAGTTGGCTCATAGAAGGTTGCATCAACTCCCAAATAGTCCTGCTCGACAACTCCGTCCGTCGAGTCATGAGCGTACTGGTAGCCTTTTCCATGACCCAGCTTTTGTGCGCCTTGATAGTGAGCGTCTCGCAAATGGACCGGAACTGGAATGATCGAGCCCTGCCGGACTCGCTCTCGGGCTAAACCGATAGCGACGGTAGCAGAGTTACTTTTCTCAGCCAGAGCGAGGTAGATTACCGCTTGCGACAGAGTAAGTTGGCACTCGGGTAGGCCAATCATCTCACAAGCTTGAGCCGCGGACATGGCCAAATTCAATGCCATGGGATCAGCGTTGCCGACATCTTCACTGGCAAGAATAACCAGCCGCCTACAGATAAAGCGAATATCCTCACCGGCTTCTAACATTCTCGCCAGCCAATACAGAGCCGCATCAGGATCGCTTCCTCGTATGCTCTTGATTAGCGCGCTGGAGATGTCGTAGTGTTCGTCGCCGGATCCGTCGTATTGCAGGGTCTTTTGCTGCATCGATTCATCAATCAGCTCTCGCGTCAATACGACTGGTTGCTGCTTGGTGGATAGTACCGCGATTTCTAGAACGCCTAAAGCCTTACGAGCATCGCCATCAACGGCTTCTGCTAGATGATTCAACACAAATTCTTCACATCGAATGCTCATCGATCCCAAGCCATCGACGGGATCGTGTAAGGCTCGCTGCAGTAGCTGAACCACATCCGACTGCGACAATGGCTGAAACTGAAAGATCTGACTGCGACTTAGGAGAGCACCATTGATAGCGAAATAAGGATTACTTGTGGTTGCTCCTACAAGCGAGACAGTGCCACTTTCGACATCGGGCAGCAATGCATCCTGTTGTGCTCGGTTGAAGCGATGGATCTCGTCGATAAACAATAGAGGCCGCGGAGCACCTGAAGCGATTTGATCTCGGGCCCACTCGAGTATTTCGCGCAGTTCCTTTACACCGCTAGTCACTGCGCTAAGCTGCTTAAAGGTCGCTCCCGTTTCGCTGGCCAACAAATGAGCCAAAGTCGTCTTGCCCGTTCCAGGTGGGCCGTACAAAAGTACCGATCCCAAGCGACGAGCGTCCATCAATCGCCGAAGCAGTTTTCCAGGTCCGAGAAAATGCTGCTGCCCAGCAAAGTCGCTCAGCTTCTTTGGGCGCATGCGAGCAGCCAGAGGCATGCTGCATCGGCGATTGGACTCCTCTTCGGCTGCAAATAGATCCATGTCGGGCTCTCCGTAGTTCGAATTCTCGTTAGCAATCTCAAATAGTTAAGTGCTACCCAACTGTTTGGCCACCCAAGGAACTAACTGCTCGCGAAAGATCTTGGAGTTATGCCGAATGTCCGTTGGCAGTCGCTTGGGATAAATCAAGTAGTGTTTGATCTGAGCCGTAACATCGTGCTGCTCGCACATTGATCGCAACTCGCCTAAGAGCATATCGCTATCGTGGCTGGACGCTGGTCGATGTTCAGGCCATGGCTCAACAACGATTACTGGCGTTTGTTCACCGGGCTGCCCCAGGCCGACAAGAGCCGAGCGATGAACTTTAGGATGCTTATTGACGATCGCTTCGCATGGCTCAGTGAACAGATTGCCAGCCACCGTGCGAACTCGATGGGACTTTCGTCCGCAGAACCAGAAGCGACCTTCGTTATCTAGATAGCCAACATCGCCCATGCGATGCCACACACGATCCCCGTCTGCAACTTTGTGTAGCGGATTTTGATCCAGTCGAGTCACATAGGTTTGAGTAACAACTTTACCTGTGACCATCAATTCACCGATTTGGCCCAACGGTAATTCACGAGTCTGATCGATTTTTTCCAACGGACCATCATTGATTTCAATGACGCGCCATTCAATTCCAGCGAAGTTCTTACCAACACAGGTGCCAGCGCCTTGCCTACTCTTTTCCGCCAGTCCGCCCAGTACATCGCGACTTTCGATCGAAGCTACCGGTAACGCTTCGGTTGCACCATAAGGAGTGAACATTTTCGCATCTTCAGGAAGTAGCTTTCGCATCGACTCCAGGACGTGAGGCGGAACAGGTGCTCCAGCCGAGAAGACATGCTTCAAACTCTTTACTTGGCGATTGTGTTCCGTTGCCCATCGGCCAACTTTGGTCCACAGTGCAGGAGAACCAAAGGCCTGAGTCACTTTCCATTGATCAATCGCATCGAGCAATCGCGGAGGATCAACGTCGGCGGGTCTGGTTGGATCCATATCGGGAATGATAGTGGTCGTACCCATCACGGCATTGAACAGGCCGAACAAAGGAAAGCCCGACAGGTCGCATCCGCCTGGTTGAATCTTGTAATGTTCCAGCAACGCATCGACTTGCGAGTTAAACGTTTGGTGCGTGTATTGAACACCTTTTGGCGGGCCAGTACTGCCGGTTGTAAAGATAATGGCAGCTTGACTTTCCATCGTCGTTTCGGGCGGTTCAAATAGCGAGGAAGGAGTGTGCGAAAGTTCCTGCAGAGTTGGCGATGGCAGCACGCCCCAGCGCGGGCCAACGGTTACGTTGAACTTGGCCTTAGCAAAACGACTCCTGAAAATCATGCGAATGATATGACCCAACGGAATCGCGATAAAACCGTCCGGCTCCGTGGCTGCCAAGCACTTCAGCAAATTCTTGCGCCCCATACCTGGATCGACTAGCACGACAACCGCGCCGACTTTCAGCAGCGCAAAGACTAACGAGATGAAGTCTCCGCCAAAACGGACCAACATGACGATCCGCATTCCTGGCTTTACGCCAAGTTTTTGCAATCCTGCGGCAATCGACGATGTGGTCAGTTCAAGCTCGGCAAAGGTCTGCGTTTTGTAAGGCCGCTTTGTGCCTTGAGAGTGACTGCCGCGAGGCTCAGCCAATGCGATCTCGTTCGGAATCTTCTCGGCCATTAGTCGCAACCGAGCAGCCACATTGTTTTTCAGCCATAGCTGTTCGGCTTGATCTGAACTCATATTCTTGCAAACAATCTTATCGAGAACTCGCTGTAATTCGATCCGCAATGTAATCAACAATCAACCGAGCAACATCACACTTTAAGCTAGCCGCTACGCCTCGCCAGCCTGGAACAGCATTCACCTCTAACAAGTAATCGCGGCCATCCTTACCAGGCAGAATATCAACCCCAACTATTTCGCCATCAACACACTTTGCAGCTCGTATCGCAAGCTCCTGCTGCGTGTCGCTCAATATAATCGGTTCAGCGATGCCACCCAATGAAACATTGGTCCGGAAGCTGCCGACTTGCGCTGTCCGACGAATACTCAATAGTCGATTGCCTATTTTCAACACTCGGATATCGTAGCCGAAATTAGGAATGTACTGTTGAAGGTATAACACATGTCCCAATTGACTCAGTGTAGAAAAGGCTCGCCAAGCTAAGTCTGCGTCTTGAATTCGCATTATCCCGCGGCCCTCGCCACCAAAAAGCGGTTTGAGTAGCACGTCGCGGCCAAGTTGCTCGAAAGCTGCCAGAGCCGAATCGCGATTTTGACAGGCAATCGTCGGAGGTACACGCAGATTTGCTTCACTCAGCCGTTGAAGGGTTAGCCACTTATCGATCGAAGTCTCTAAGCAACGAGGAGAATTGACAACCTGAACACATTGTGCCTGTAGAGCGTGTAAGCAGTCCATGCGAAAGATGATCTGTTCGACACTTCCAAGCGGCATCGTCCGAACAATGACTGCATCGAGATCGTTGAGAATTTGCAGAGGAGTTGAAACCTGTAAACATCCATCAGGCAATGCGTTGGTATGCAAGCCGATCTGAGTCTGTAAATCCGGAAAGCCAAGCTGAAGTACATCTACACCGGCTTCGTGGCAAGCGCGAACTAGGTCCTGAACGTAGGGTCCAGTCGAGCTGCCTAAAATGCCCATTCGAATAGTCATGCAAAGGACTCGTTCAGCTCATCTGCTCGACGGCGAACGATCGCGAAATCAGATCATCGCGAAGCTCACCGAAATGGAACGCTCTGCCCGTTTTCAAGTTATTCAGTGCGACCTCTGCCGGGCTAAATAGTCCTGGATCCACTTTGTAGAAGTCGTAGTTGTAGTTCTTGAAGATCTCGGCAAATGGGGCCCCGAAATCTTTCGATGCCGAACTGGGCACTTTGGCTCCGATCGACGCGATCTGCTCGTCGTCGGCATCAACCCACAAAGTTACGTGGCCTCCGTACAGAATTGCATCGTTGGCACGACCAATTCCTGTGGCAAAGTCTGGAGCTGGTGGCGGAAGAGGCGCGATACCGTAAGCATGTTTCACTGCAGAAAGTGGAAAGCCCAATTCGTAAAGTTTGTGCAACGATGTTTCTACGCTTCGGGCTACAACCTGAACGCAACCGGCCACGCTTCGAGTTGGCGCTACGGCGATGCGTAAGCCCTCGGGGCTGATGCCGCACTCCGAAGCAATCTGTCTGGCGATTTCGCAGTCGGGAACCTTATCGCACTCCAAAACTCCAACTGCGATTTCGGAATCGTCATGAGCTTCCAAATGTTCCAGCATTTTTTCGCGGCCTCGCAGGACTCGCATTGGCCCAGAGCCCATTGCAAAGAACTTTCCAACGGAAACCGGCCAACCCGCGTACTGGCCGAAAAGGCAGGATCGAACGGGGAAATCGGTAGCGACTCGAATCCAAGGTCCAGGCCAAACCGACTGATCGCCGCTAGAAATGGCAACTTCTGCAAGTCCACCCAGGCAAATTGACGCCAATTGGACTCCGGCCTGCAAACCGCCTCGAACATTGACGCCAAAGTCCAGCACTCTGGCTCCACAATTGAGTTCCAAATGCAAAATACTCAGTTTCTCGGCATCTCTTTCAGCTCTTTCGAAGACCTCCAAGGCGGATCGATTCAACCCTTCTGCAAACGCCATTTGTGCCCTCTACTGTTGCTTTTGACCTTCAGGAAAGCCGGTTATCATCGGCTGGCGAGCCAAAATCTTCAACGGCTGTCCCGTTTTTTTGTTGCTTGACCTCACAATGCCCCCAGCTCGGGTAAAGACGATATTGAGCAACTTGGCAGCCCCCCCTATAATTCTCCACTTTCCAAGGACTGGAACATCCGAAGCAGGCCCCTCGTTCGGCCTAAGCTGATGGACCTGAGACCAATCGAGCAAAATCAATGAATAATCAACGACGCCACGAACTTGAACGCAATGTTTTAGCTGACAAGCTTGGAGATGGTTACCAAAAAGCTCAACCCGCCTTGAAACCAATCCTGGTTGTTGCCGTGGTTCTATTGCTCGGGCTTTTGGGGTATCAGGTCATCAAAGGGAATTCATCTCGAGATTCCGCTGAAAAATGGTCCGAGTTCTACTTCGCACGCGAAGGCGGCAACGCAGAACTGTTCGCGCAATTAGGTGAAGAGTTCGGCAACAAGCCAACTGGAATTTGGGCTAAGCACTCGGCAGCACAAGGCTATCTGCGCGATGGCGTTGAGGCTCTGTACGTGAACCGCAAAGAGGGTGTCGAGAACATTCGCAAGGCCATCGAACTTTGGAAGCCGCTCAAGAGTTCTGACATCAGTGAGCTGAAAGCATTGGCAACTTTGGGATTGGCACAAGCTCATGAAAGCCTGGGTGAATTGGATGAAGCGATCAAGAATTACCAAGTCATTGCCGACCAACCTTCGGCCAGCGACGAACAAAAGCGACGACTGAACGATCAAATTGCTTTCTTGAAATCTGCGGATGCCAAGAATTTTTATGAGTGGTTCAACAAGATCGATCCCAAGCCTGCAGCTTCGCCGATTTTTTCAGGCGACTTGAACCTACCTCCAACCAATCCATCGCTTTCGCTCGATCCGAACAACTTACCGAATCTTGGAAATCCCGTTGTTCCGCCGGCCAGCAATCCAACAACACCCATTGCTCCAACCGACACACCGGCTGTTAATCCTCCGGTAGAAAACAAGCCAGTTACGCCAACTGAGCCAACGGCAGCGACAACTCCGACCAATCCTCCTGTTGCAACACCAGCCGCTCCACCGGCTGAAACGCCAACTCCGGCAGCACCACCTACCGACCCCGCTACGACACCTGCAGCAACACCGGCCGCAACTCCAGAGCCTTCTCCGGCAACCCCACCTGAAAAGCCTGCGACTGACACTCCAGCGCCCACCGAGCCTAAGTAAGGTCTTGCGGCAAGCTACTAACGTCTTTTGGATACTACGGTGTCATCAACAACGCTTTTCACGCACACCGTAACCGACTTAGAACAAGGTGAGCGAATTGATGCAGTACTCGCTCTACTGCTCAACGCATACAGCCGTGTTTTTTTACGCAAAGTTGTGCAAGACGGTGGCGCGACGGTCAATGGCGAAGTGATCAAGCCGAGCTTTCGAGTTCGCGCGGGACAGCAGATCGTCGTCAATCTGCCTCCACCACCCGAAGATGGGCCGAAGCCCGAAGCAATCGACCTAGAAGTTCTGTATGAAGATGATGCCTTCCTAGCAATCAATAAGCCGCCTGGAATGGTAGTGCATCCCGCCAAGGGAAACTGGAGCGGAACGCTTGCCAGCGCGCTGGCTCATCACTTCAAACAACTGAGCGATGTCGGCGGGCCGACTCGACCTGGCATCATTCACAGACTGGATCGTGACACTAGCGGCGTAATCCTGATTGCCAAAACAAACGCAGTTCACCTCAAGTTAAGCGAGCAGTTCGAGCAACGCGAGGTTAGCAAGGAGTACTTTGCCATCGTAGTGGGTAAGGTTGGATTCGATCGCGATATCATTCGCCAACCAATCGGGCCTCATCCTTATCAACGGGAAAAGATGGCGATCCGCCGCGATCATCCCGAAAGTCGTGAAGCGGAAACGTTTTACGAAGTGCTCCATCGCAAAGGTGGTTTTGCAGTAATTCGTGTTGAACCCAAGACTGGACGAACGCACCAAATACGAGTGCACATGGCTCACATCGGTTCGCCAGTACTCTGTGATCGACTTTATGCGGGTCACGCGTCGATCACCAAAGGCGAATTGCGTCGACGAATGGCTCAGGGATTGCCACCACTTCCCGATGATGCTGATATCGTACTGCAGCGTCAGGCTCTTCACGCTCGAAAAATTCAGTTCGATCATCCAATCACCGGCAATCGGATGACAATTGAATGCCCGTTACCAGCAGATATTCAGGCCACCTACGACATTCTGCTCCAGTCATAGCTACGTTCGCCCGTAGCAACCTTTGCCAGAACGTGGGCCGCATATTCGACATCTCGTAGCTACGTTCGCCAGAACATGGAAGAATTGCCAGAAGGTTAATGTACCCTCCCGCGCGCTGAAGTCGGTTAACGACCACTCAAACTCTTTCACGGGCAGGGTCGCCCAGCGAGTTCAACGAGCATTTGCAGGGAGGGCTATAAGGGGCTCGAACTTGCGAGTGATTTACCACCCTCCCACGAAATGATCAAATGGCAGTAGTTACGCGCTCGCGCGGGAGGGTCCAAAGAACTGGCCTACGCTTGAGATATGTTCCATCGACTTTCGTGAGCAGCTCTCTACGCTAGGTTTATTGACTGCTACAATAACCTCGAAAACAGTTTGTTTCGATCCAAGTCTCTCCACAAAAATACCAGCAGGTCATCCATGATGTCACTGAGATACTTCCTCAAATCAGCCCGATCCAAGATGAGTTGCTTGGCATTGCTGGTCAATTGCTCCTTGGTTGCGGCTCTTCCAGCAGCCGATAACGCGTGGCCTGCATTTTTAGGCGCTGGAGCCAAAGGTGTACAAGCTGATCGATTGCCCGTGACCTGGAATCCCGCTCAAGACACCAAGTGGACGGCAACTCTGGATGGCCATGGACAATCAAGCCCGGTCGTGTGGAACGATCGAGTCTTCGTAACCAGCGTCGAAGGCCCGATGAAGGATAAATATCATGTGACTTGCTTGGATGTAGCTTCAGGCAAAACGGTTTGGAAGCAGACCATCGAGAACTCCGTTCCCGTTGGCAATAGCTTGTACGTCAGCCGATCAGCGCCGACACCGGTGGTCGACGGCAAGCAGCTTGTAACGCTCTTTGAGAGCGGTGATTGTGCAGCTTGGTCACACGACGGCAAGCAACTTTGGCGACGTAACTTGGCCAAAGAGTGCGGGCCGTTTGAGGCTGAGTTCGGCTTGGGAGCATCGTTGTGTCAATCCGACAAACTGTGCTTTGCACTGTTGGAACACAAAGGTCCAAGCTGTTTGGTTGCTCTAGATAAGCAGACCGGTGAAGTTGCTTGGAAAGCGGATCGATCGCCTCGAGCAAGTTGGAGTTCACCTGCGATCATTACCGTGGATGGGAACCCTCAGGTTGTTGTCAGTTCTGTTGGATCGGTTGATGGATATGACTGTCAGACTGGAAAGCAGCTTTGGACGTTGACCGATGTTGGCGGCAATAGTGGAGTAACACCCATTGACCAAGGTGATGGTCGATTTTTGATCGGCGCATCGGGCGGCCGAGGGGGTGAAGCCAGTGAAGCTGCTAAGAAGTCGAATGGTTTAGTGGAAGTGAAGCGTGACGGCGCGAGCTATACCGCAAAGAAGGTTTGGTTCAACGAAGAAGCTAGTCCTAGCTGGGCATCG
The DNA here is from genome assembly GCA_046349795.1 of Pirellulales bacterium. Lineage (GTDB taxonomy): Bacteria > Planctomycetota > Planctomycetia > Pirellulales > Pirellulaceae > Aureliella. The sequence continues at coordinate 31,719 of JAXMBP010000047.1, forward strand.
CCCATCGTGCATCAGGGCTTGGCTTACTGGGTCAATCGAGTTGGGGTTGTTTACTGCATCGACATGGCCACTGGTAAAACTGTTTACACCCAACGGACCAAACAGTCTTGCTGGGCTACACCGCTGGCAGTACAAGATCGCATCTATCTGTTCGGCAAAGAAGGATTATGTACCGTCATCGCGGCTGGTCGAGAGTTTAATGTGTTGGCTGAAAACAATCTTTGGGCCGAGGCCTTGGTCAATGACGAACTGCCGGTGAAGCAAGAGTCAACGCCTGAGAAGCAAGCCGGAGCTGCCATGTTTTCCGGACCGACCGTTTATGGTTACGCCATCGCTGGTGACAAAATCATTGCTCGGCTCGGCAAGCAATTGTTCTGCATCGGAAAATAGCGTTGCAATTGGGCAACACCTCACTGCTCAAGCCTCACTGCTCAATCCTGTTCTACGGACCCTCCCACGCGATCGCGCAACTACAGCCGTTTGATCATTTCGGGGGAGGGTGGCAAGCGAGAAACAAGCGCTGCCTGGAGGGCTAACCAAAGGTTTTTCATGCGCGATTAGTGAGTTTGCAGAGTCAGAAATCAGAGTTGCAGAGTCAGAAATCAACGAAGCTCACCTCAGCAACTACGACACGATATCAATCTTTCAACGACTAAGTTGATCGTCAATTACTCGCGGGTTCTCGCCCATATCGCCCACCCCGCAAATGCTCGTTGAACTCGCTGTGCGACCCTACCCGCGAATCAGATTGGGCGGTCGTTAGCCAACTTCAGCGCGCGGGAGGGTTCCACAATCGAGCATGAAAAACGCTCAGCTAGCGCTATAGGCTCACGCTACAGGATGGATCTCGCAATGCATGGCTTCAAATGCTGCTCGTATTTCATGAACTGCCCAAGAATGATCGCTGGTGGCTAGCAGATATCGCGGTCCGATGAACGGCAGAGAAGTGGTCGTTGAGGCACTCTGGCCAACCGAATCGCTCAATCGAAGCTTGATAGCCAACGTCCGATGCTGGTCCTCCCATGCGCTGCCCTCTTTCGCATCCACCCAAACTACGAGAAGCTTACAGATTCGCGACGTAGCATTGGTTGGCAGCAACTTATCAAGCTCGTTCAACTTAACCATCTGAATACTTTCGGGCGTGACAGATGATACATCCCCGCGTTGAGCTTCGGCTAGGACTGATGCTAGAGGCAAATGATCGGGACTTACAAAGATGTAATCTGCAAATTGGGCGGATGAATTACTCGCGAGATTGTCACTCAGTTGCTGCAATGTCATTCTAGAAACAGGGTCTAACCAATGTGCAGCAACATCAAGAGCTGGCTTGAGAATAAAACTTCGCATACACATACGCGGATGCGGAATCTTCAACTGTGGAGTCCAAATGAGACGATCATCGTACAGCAGAATGTCCAAATCGATTCGTCGAGCTTCCCAGCGACGTTGACGCTCTCGGCCAAGCTGATTTTCAATGCTACGAATAACGTGCCAAACCTCCCAGGGACTCAGCCGAGTTTGGACAGCGGCGACTGCGTTGATAAACTGCGATTGACCGGCAGGACCGCCCACCGGTGGAGTCTGATACAAGCGGCTCAACTGAACCGAGTCGCCAGGTGCCAGCATCTGCTCGAGCAATTGGTTGGCATACAACACAGTCGATTTTGCGTCGCCTATGTTGGCTCCAAAACTAATGAGGCATCGGGGCATTTGGCAGTGAAGATTAGGGCAGTGGTAAATTAGGTTCAAACGTCAGTAACTTGAATTGTCATGATCAGGGCAGTTGAATGTCAACCCAAACCATGTGATGATCCGAAGCGGCATTGATCTGTTCGATTAATTGCTTGCTCGCAGAGTCAACTATCTTGGGCCAGACAACGCCACTTCGCAAAATTTTGAGATCTCCACTAGGTAGAACGTAGTCGATTCTCAAATTGCCAACCACCTGATCATTGAAGTCGCCAGTATCCTGTGCGGGATTGCCCTTATGCTCTTTGTTCTTCTGGGCCTGTTTTTCCGCAGCTTGAACTGCGCCATCGCTTTGTGGAATTGGAGTTGCAGCAACTCGCGGATGCTGGAGCAACTTGTGAATCCATTCGCTACGATTTGATCCATCGACTGGATCAGCGTTTAGGTCACCAGCAACTACAAATGATCCACCATCTACAAGACCACCCTTTCGTCCTTGATCGTCGACAAAGTAGTCGTTAGCGGCAGCGTTTTTCGATGAGATATAGTCGACCAGCAAGCGAATCTCATCCTGATTGCGGCACCCGTTACGATCTTCAGGACCGTCAAAGGCTGGTGGCGTCGGATGGCTGGCCAAAAGGTGAAGCTCTTTGCCTGTAGCCTTGATCACCACGTCCCAAAAACTCTTGCTGGAGAGTCGAAGTTGTTGCCAAACTTCGTCTGAGTAGTATGGCTTGCCGGTCTCTGGAACCATAGGACGGAAAGCTCCATCCAGTTTCGCCCACAACAGATTTTGAAACGTGCGAGAAGCCTTTTGGTCAATCTCGAATCGACTTAAGACAGCCATTCCGTATTGGCCTGGATAGCGTCCAAAGCCCCAAGCATCTTCTGGATCATCTTTACGGTCATTGTTGTTCAGATCTAGGCCGCTCGGTACGCCGGTGTTTACGGGAGCAGTGAAAATATGTGGCATCGGATGTGGACCGCCTCCCAACTTATCAGGTTTGCTGTCGCTGAGGAACAGTTCGTTGAACAGCTTGGCATTGTCAGCCGCTGTTGAATAATCGATTTCGTTCAGCAGGATGACATCTGGCTTGACATTGCGAATGATCGCAGCGATCCATTGAATTTGTGGATCTTGTCGATTCAGATCTTCAGTGAGCCGCGTCGCCCCAGTTCGATTCATAGAAACATTGAATGTGGCAACGCGAATCGATTTAGTTGCTAAAGTCGAAGTCGCAGCAGGAGCCAAATCGACAGCGGGCTTTGATTGATTTTGAGCAGTGATTGGTTCGCCCCAAAACAAAATCAATGAGATTGGGAGAGCAAAAACGTAAGCTATTCGGCAATAGTAAGCGTTCATGGAAGTTCGTTCAGAAGTAGCTGGTCGTCAAAACGAAGAATTGTAATCGACCGCTTGGCCAGGAGACCTGCGTTGTGCAAAGCAATTCCAAGAAAATAACCTGAATTGGTTTGGGGGATTGCTGGAGTAAAAACTCAAAAGGACAAATCTACTTTGAGTTTTGCAATCGATCCACACTCCCTTACAATTCGGTCTCAGCATCAGCCGGATACTCACGAAGGTACATGCTGTTTGGGCAATCGAAACTTCTATTGGCTATGTTACGGCAGACTCCCTAAACGATGTCGACCACAATCTTTCTTCTGATATTTCTTGGTCTAATGTTTTTGGCCATCGTTTTCTGGGGAGTATTCCTTCGTATGGGGCTTAATTGGGCGAAGGTTCCTGATGTTAACTTTTCGCGCATTGTTTGGGCGACAGCGATTGTAAGTGCATTCGGAATCGCCATGAACATGTTCTCAGCTTCTATCAATAGGTCATTGGGCTCTGAATCCATCGTGTTTGGTCTAGCAAGTAGTGCAATCGCTGTGGCAGCCCAGATCGGCCTAATAGCCTTCATTTTCAAAACTTCAGTTTATCAAGCTTTCAAGGCTTGGCTTCCTACATTGATACTGGCTTTAGGATTATATGGTATTGCCAGCCTAGTCATACGTCCCCATATCTTCGAAACATTTAGCATTACATCTAACGCAATGGCACCAACATTGCTCGGCCAACATTGGGAGGGGACTTGCCCGGAGTGCGGGAGCAAATGTTTTTGCACTCCCAATCCACAATTTTACAAGTCGCCAATTCCACGGATGATGATTTGCGAGAACTTTCACGTCTCGGAATCGAACGATTCGTCAGACACTGTGCATTCGGCCGACAGAATCATGGTTGCTAAGTACCTGTTTCCCAAGCGATGGGATCTTGCCGTGTTCCACTATCCTGGCAAGCCAAGTGAAGTCTTTGTAAAACGACTTGTCGGTTTGCCTGGTGAACAGGTCCAGATAAAGGATGGAGCAGTTTGGATCAACGGTAAACGTCAAACTCCGCCCGATTCCATTAACGGCGTCGAGTATCTTTCGGAACTGCCATACATGAAAACGCCTATTTGGGGCTCACAGGATCGTCCAGTAGTGCTTGGCAAAGATGAGTATTTTGTGCTCGGCGACTTTTCTGCTCAATCCATGGACTCTCGACTTTGGCAGCAAGGTGCTGAAGGTTACCCACCCTACGTGGTGCCGAAATCCTATATGGTTGGAGTTGCAACGCATACGATCTGGCCCAGTCATCGAATTCGAATACATCGTTAGACCGAGAGACTGTGATGCGATTGCTCAAACATGGCAGCATTGAACTTGTTCTAGGAAACATCGTGCATCAAGACACCGATGCAATTGTGAACGCGGCCAACACGAAGCTCGCTGGAGGTGGTGGTGTAGATGGAGCCATTCATCGAGCTGCCGGTCCCGAGTTGAAGCAACTTTGCTTACACTTTCCTGCCGATGAAAACGGTCGCCGATGTCCAACCGGTCAAGTCAAAATCACCGCTGCGGGAAACTTAGCGGCTAAGTACGTAATCCATGCTGTTGGACCGTTCTACAACGAAAAGTACGCTGAAAAAGCTCATTCACAATTGCGTCTACTGCATGAAACGGCGCTGCAAGTCGCAGTCGAGCACCAATGCAAGTCGATCGCCTTTCCGGCTATCTCAACCGGAGCATATCGCTTTCCAGTTGCAGATGCGGCCAATATTGCCATTGATGCCATCTGTTCGTTCTTAAACTCGAGCCCTGGAATTGAACTTGTCCGATTCATCCTCTACAAAGCAGCCGCATTGCACTACGACATTTTCAGGTCGAGTTTGGAGAAGTGGAAAGTGCCTCTGTAGGAATGTTGCCCGAAACTAGGAAAGAACAATCATGAATCCTTCCAAGGTAGTTCGATCGAAAACACGAGCCCTGACCGACCTTCCCAATGTTGGTCCGGCAACTGCAGAAGATCTACGAATGCTCGGTATCATTGTGCCTCAAGATCTTGTAGGTAAGAAGCCGTTGGAGCTCTTCAACCGCCTACAGGAACTCACAGGAAGACAGCAAGATCCATGTGTACTGGATGTCTTGATGTCGGTCACCGATTTTATGTCCGGTGCCGCTGCTAAACCGTGGTGGTCCTTTACGAAGAAGCGGAAGAAGCTGATGGAGGAGATGAAGTCAACCGAGTGAAGCCGCGAAGTGAGACAGTGTGAGGTGCGTCAACTGAGATGGAGGAAAGAAATCGTAACTCTCCACAACGCGAATCAGGACTTGTGGGCTCGTGCGGTACGGATGAAGGGACTCGTAACCTCGTCCACTACGGCGATAAATTGCAACTTTCTGATCCGCGGATCACTCGTTCCAAGGCAGAGCCGGCAGAGCCTGGGAACCAGACACCGGCGAACGTTTTCTAACCGAGAAATTTCGAAAATACGGCGATATCTGTTCCCGGTTTGCTAACCGCAATCGCAATTGTTCAAGATTCGCGCAACGCGACGGGCTAAATCTCCTATAATGTTGGTCCGAAGCTCTCCTATAATGATGGTCCGTAGCCGCTAAACACCTCATCGATTCGGAACGCCATGGTCGAAACTGCCACGCCCACAGAACTTTTACCACCAAACCTACTCGCCAAGCTCGAAAGAATGGAGCTTGTGAGCCGCAAAGTATTCCGCGGCAGAATGAAAGGCGAACGCCGAAGTCGACGTAAAGGTCAAAGCGTCGAGTTCGCTGATTTTCGCAACTATGTCCCAGGAGACGATCTGCGTTTCGTCGATTGGAACCTTTACGCGCGGCTCGACAAGCTGTTCCTCAAACTGTTTCTCGAAGAGGAGGATCTGCACGTCTACTTCTTGGTGGATGCTAGCCCTTCGATGAACTTTGGCACGCCCACCAAGTTCTTTGCAGCTCAACAGTTAGCTGCCGCCCTGGCATTCGTTGGTATGTGTCGAGGCGACCGAGTAAAAATTGAGATGCTGGGGCAGCGCAATCAAAGCAGCCCAGTTCTGCGTGGTCGAAGTCAACTGTATCGCATGACTGATTTTGTGCAAACGGCCAAGCCAGAGGAACCGTTTCAGTTGCTAAGCGCGGTGAAGCAGTTCTGCTTGAAAAACTCCGGCAAGGGGATCGTGGTCTTGCTGAGCGACTTAATGGACAAGAGCGGTTACGAGCCAGCGCTGCGACTGTTGGTTGGCCGCGAAATGGATGTGTTTGTGATGCACATTTTGTCGTCGGAAGAGATGAATCCAAAACTGACTGGCGATTTGAAGCTGGTGGACTGCGAAGATGCGGACGAGACCGAGATCTCCGTTTCTTCGGCTCTGCTGAAACGCTATCAAGCGACCTTAGCCGCGTTCATCGATCAAGCTCGGCGATTCTGTTCACAGCGGGCTATGACCTATCTGCTCTGTCCCAGCGATCAAGGGGCTGACACCATCATTGGTCAGTATTTGCGCGAACGAGGATTGATACGCTAGTTACGACGATCGACTTCGACTTTGTTTTCGAGGTTCTCAGCTTTAGTTTGAAAAGTTTGCTGATTGGGTTGATGCGGAGAGTTCATGAATATCATCAACATGCTTTCGTGGTGGCAGTGGCTAATCCTAGCGAGTGTGCCTCCGTTGGTTGTGATGCTGTACTTCCTCAAGCTGCGCCGAATGCCAGTAGAGGTTCCTAGCACCTACTTGTGGAAGCGAACAATTGAGGATCTGCACGTAAATAGCATTTGGCAGCGATTGCGACAAAACCTGCTATTGTGGCTACAGCTATTGATTTTGCTGGCGATTATTTTGGCGCTACTCCGACCAGGCAGAAAAGTTGAATCTGCCATCGGTGCTAGATCTATCTTCCTAATCGATAATTCCTCCAGTATGCAGGCCAACGACGTCGGGCCGTCGCGATTGGAAGATGCCAAGAAACAAACTCTCGCCATGATCGATGCAATGGAGAGTAGTGATGTGGCGATGGTCGTGGCATTTAACGATCGAGCCGATGTGCGACAAGGTTACACGACGGATAAGCGAAAGCTACGCTCCGCAGTCGAGTCAATCAAAGCTACCAATCGAACAACCGACCTTACCGAAGCGCTGCGAACCGCTTCTGGACTGGCCAATCCTGGACGCACTAGTCAGATAGGCAATATTCAGGACGTTCAGGTTGCTGAAGCCGTACCGGCCAATATTTATGTATTCAGCGATGGCTGTTTTTCTGCTCCGCAAGTTGACCTGGGGAACCTTGTGCCCGCCTACATTCCGATTGGACTACCCGACGCTGTCAACGTAGCCATTATCGCCTTCAATTGCCAACGCAACGACGAGAAACCTGATAGAGTCGAGGCCTTCGCGCGGATTCAGAACTTCAGTAAGCAGCCCATTCAAGGCAAAGCTACTCTGAAACTGGATGGCAAGTTGATCGATGCGGCTGACGTAAACTTGAAAGCGATTGAAACGGCCGGTTTAGGCTTTGAGATCAAAGACCTTGAGCAAGGAGTTCTAGAGCTTGAGTTGGAAGTGAACGACAATTTCAAGTTGGATAACAAGGCCTATGCAGCTATAGATCCTCCGCGACAACTTGAAGTGGTTCTGGCTAACCGAAGGTAACGTACCTTTGAGTTCTGCTCTTCAAACCAAGCAGGCTCAGTCGATAGCATCCGTCCGCCGCGTTGACCGTCGAGGAGATGGAGTGGGACGACATGAAGAAGCTTGCTGCTTCGGGGACAATCGATCTATTCATCTACGACAATTGCTCGCCGAGCAAGATGCCTGAGGCCAATACGCTCTTCATCGGCGCAACGCCTCCCAAAGAAGCCGGGATCGATTGGCAACCAACGGAACCTTCCGGCCCTCTGTTTGTAATCGTTGAAAACAAGACGCACCCATTGCTTCAGTATGTCGGCTTTGGAGGCGTGCTGATTGTTGAAGGCTTCAGTGTTACACCTCCAGCCGGAGGATCGGAACTCGTGCGCACAGACGCTGGTGTGCTGATGGCGGTTGCACCTCGAGATGCATTTCAAGATGCAGTGGTGGGATTGCGACTGAAGGATAGCAACACCAACTGGCCAAACCGTCGAGGCTTTCCGGTATTTCTACTCAATGCTTTGGAGTACCTAGGTGGGGCAGTGAACTCCAGCGGTGCTAAATCAGTGCGCCCTGGTCAGCCAGCAATCACCAATGTTTCCAGTCGATTTGCACAGGTGAATATTCAGCCTCCTTCAGGTCAGGCAATCTCGTTTGATCGCGAGGGGCAGCCGCAGATTATCTTCACTCAAACCGATGAGATGGGAGTGTATTCCATCAAGTCTAACGACGATCGCACCTTGCAGATGTTCGCGGTGAATCTATTTAGCGAACAGGAAAGCGACATTCTTCCCAAGGATCAGATCGGAGTTGGTCTGACAACCGTCAAGGAGATGCCTCAAGAGAAACGAATCGTTCGCACAGAGTATTGGCGTTGGCTACTTGGGCTTGCTTTGGTGGTACTGGTGGTTGAATGGTATCTGTATAACAAGCGTGTTGCAATTTAGTGCCCTTGGAATTCCTTGACCTCAATCCAGAACTCGAAGGCGTGGTAGCAACAGAATGCTCACTTTGCTGATTAGATTTGCTTCGCTCTGTGCGATGGCCATCACAGGGATTCTGTGCGCTACGATCGCAGGGAATGCTCGAGCACAATCAGCCGACGGGTTCTCACGCATTGTTGGCAAGCACATTACGATTGTTACCGACTTGCCAATGACCGATTCGAAGACGGCGGCCGAGTTGCAAGAGTTGCCGGAAGTGTTCGAACAAGCTTTTGCGTTTTGGTGCGAGCAGTTCTCAGTTGACCGCAAATCGACTCAAGACTGGAAGGTTACTCTGTACGTTATGTTGGAGCGAGAGCGATTTCGACAAGCTGGCCTCATACCCAAAGACGTGCCCGAATTCCCCAACGGATGGCAATACAAAGACGAGTTATGGGTGATGGAGCAGGTAAGCCCGTACTATCGTCGCCATCTGATCCTGCATGAAGGCACCCACTGGTTCATGTATCGTAAGTATGGTTTCTACGATGCTCCATGGTTAGCTGAAGGCATGTCGGAATTGTTGGGCACCCATCATTGGCTCGACAAGAAATTGACCATGGGAGTTATTCCAGCCAATCAATTGGAAGTGCCTTTTTGGGGAAGAATCAAGATCATTCGTGAGCAAAGCGCTGCTGGCACCGCTCCTTCTTTCGAAGAAATTCTTCGTTACAGCAAAACTGCTCACCAGAGTTTAGATGCCTATGCGTGGAGCTGGGCGATGATCGTATTTCTGAAGAATCATCCCGATACAAGAAAGATATTTGAAGATCTACTTCGCCAACAAGCGATGAATAGTCTCGAAGTGGAGAAGTGGTTGCGGCAAAGGCTTAACGATCGATTGCCTCAGATTCGCACAGCTTGGAGATCGTTCGTAACTGAGCTGGATTACGGTTACTCAGCAGAACCCGGCATGCTTCGGCTTAGTGAAAATATCAAAAAAATGTCGGCTAATGATGGTTCTACAATTTCAGTCTCCTCCAAGAAAGGTTGGCAAGCAACTGGGCTAACCGTTAACGTTCGTGACGAGCTTTCAATCAAAGCTTCTGGAAAGTACTCAGTGGCTCAACAACCCAAGCCATGGATATGCACTCCCGCCGGTGTAACTTTGGAATACTATCGAGGCCAACCACTTGGAAAACCGATGATGGTCGTTTTGTCGCCTCAAATCGCCGAAGCGGCTGTCGAACTTGTCGACTCAATCCCCATTGGCGATCAGGCTAACTGGACAGCAACTGAGGCCGGCGAGCTTTTCTTCCGCATCAATGAGTCTGCCGGAATGCTGAGCGATAACGAAGGTGAGATGACCGTGGAGGTCTCGCTAAAGTGACACTCGTTAGCCGAACTGAATGCCTTGAGCTAAAGGCAGATCGTGGCCATAGTTGATAGTGTTAGTTGCGCGGCGCATGTAGGCTTTCCACGAGTCCGAACCCGATTCACGGCCTCCGCCAGTTTCCTTTTCTCCTCCAAAGGCACCACCGATTTCAGCACCACTGGGCCCGATATTGACATTAGCAATTCCGCAATCACTGCCCGCGGCGGACATGAACAGTTCAGCTTCTCGCAAATCATTCGTGAATATCGAAGACGATAGACCCTGTGGAACACAGTTTTGAAGTTCGATCGCGTGTTGCAAGTCGCGATAGCGAATCACATACAAAATCGGTGCAAACGTTTCGTGGTACATCACCTCCGTGTGCCCGGGCATAACCACAATTGCTGGTCGAACATAATTTCCCCCTGCAGGCACGGAGTTCGTTACGACTTGACCGCCAAACAATGTACCGCCCTGTTGTTGAGCTTGAGTCAGAGCAGTCTGCATGCGAGCCGCTGAGTTAGCGTCGATTAGCGGCCCAATCAAAACTCCATCTTGCAACGGATCGCCGATGGGCAACGACTGATAGGCCGATTTGATCCGTTCGAGCACTTCATCAGCAATACTCTCGTGGACCAGCAATCGGCGTAGAGTTGTACAACGTTGACCACAGGTTCCCGCTGCGGCAAATACAATACCACGAGTAGCCAATTCCAAGTTGGCGCTGGCAGTCACGATGCAGGCGTTGTTACCGCCCAGTTCGAGCAAAGTTCGCCCCAGCCGCTTGGCCACTTCCTCAGCCACCGACCGTCCCATGGCAACGCTGCCCGTGGCAGAGACTAACGGAATTCTTGCATCAGCGGCCAAGTGCTTCCCGATGGTTGAATCCCCCACCACGACCGTCGAAAGGCCCGGTGGAACATTTGGCAGACCTTCAGCAGCTTTCATCAAAAGCTTTTGGCAAGCCAGTGCACATAGTGGTGTCTTTTCCGACGGTTTCCAGATCAGGCTGTTTCCGCAAACCAGAGCGATAGCCGCATTCCAGGCCCATACTGCTACAGGAAAATTGAAGGCTGAGATGATTGCAACTGGTCCGAGCGGATGCCATTGCTCCATCATGCGGTGCATCGTACGCTCCGTTGCGATCATCAATCCATAAAGCTGTCGGCTCAGGCCAACCGCAAAGTCACAGATGTCGATCATCTCCTGCACTTCTCCAAGTGCTTCTTGGTAGATCTTGCCACACTCCAGTGTTACCAGCGTTGCCAGTTCAGTCTTGTTCTTTCTCAGCACATCGCCGAAGCGTCGGACCAGTTCCCCACGCTGCGGAGCTGGAACCAGCCGCCACAGTTTGAATGCCTGAACCGAAGCTGCGATAGCTTGATCGCAATCACCAATGGTGGCTGCGTTCAACGTTCCCAAGAGTTGACCGTTGATTGGAGTCCGAATAGTGATTGAATCTCCCAGACCATTTCGCTGCGAGCCATCAATCATAAGACCGCCGCCGCGAGGATCAAAATCGAAGAGATCGGCTATCGATTGCAGTCGAGTTAGCATGACAAGTCATCATGAAGTGTGCGTGATAAAAAGTTGTGGCCTAGTGATAGTCCAAAACTGCTCTTCCGATGATTGTAGCCGAAGAACGCTTTTTCGCGGAGTGACTTGCAGAGCGTATAAATCTGGTCCAACTTGTTCCAACCAACTCTACTATTGCGACAGCAGTGATACTGTACTAGCTTTGAAGTGAGGATCGTCGCTCAGGATCGCTCGGAATCTCTCCAGCGCTATAGTAACGCTTTTGATAGCTTCTGGCAAAACTTCCAAGAGTTCAGCGATTTTGGTAGATGACCTTTGCATGTGACGCATTTCGATGACTTCGCGGTCCACCTCCTCCAATTGAGTCAGCAAGCTGCCGAATCTTATTTGCCATCTCTCGACGTTCAACCTCGGTACGCACCGGATCATTAGAGTCGATCAATTGACCGATAAATTGATCATCGATATCGTTCTGCTCTTGGGAAAGGAGAACGCACGGTACGAAATTGCTTACGATGAGCCTCACAGAGGATCTGTTTGCTCAGTCGACGTAGCCAAATCAGCGGAGGAACAACGGGGCTTGCTAAATAATTCTCTAAGCCTCGATAAGCGCTTTCATAGACTTCTTGAATGATATCATAGGCGTCCAATCGCGAAACCAATTTCGGATTGATTCGACAATCAACGAACTTGCGCAGGTGTGTTCGTTGAACTTTAACAACTTGCAGAGTTCGCCTTCACCGTTGGCTTGCAGGTTGGCCAATATTGAGCTTGTCATGTTCTCATCCCAAGTCTAATTGCGAGACTTCCGAATCTACTCGGCGGCTCCAAGGTATTTATCCAGAATGCCATTCAACTCATCTTGAACCATGATTGGTTCGTTCGAAACAACCTGAAACTGTTGCCCGAAGGTCCCTTCCACTAACTGTAACCAAGACACAAACGCACGTTCTGGTATTCGCAATTCGACAATCTGTTCCAATCTGGGAATGTTGCTTGGAACAATGAGGCCAACATTCGCTCGGCCTCAGGCGAAGTTATGTGTTTGTTCACGATGGCTTTGGCGAACAGTGTCGTATTTATGACCACGAGCCATATATTTCTATGGACAGGCTCGTTTTCGAATGGTACAACCAGGGCCAACACCTTGTCCGAGACACTTAACGACGAGGCTCGGTAGTTGTGAATAAGGATTATCAACTCACCGGGCCGCAGGCCGTTAGTGCTTACTTGGTGCTGATCTTATCAATCTTTTCCTCAAGCTGTGCCGCTCGTTGACCGTCCGCTTGCGAGCGACTAGTGCTTAATTGCTTCACCTATTATCTCAGCAAAGCCACTGTCATTGGCTTCAATCTTAGCAGCCAAATTCTTAAAGCTCTGTGGCAACTGGACCAGGTGTGTGGATTCGCATGGCTGATTCTTTAGCCTTGCGATCCCAAGTTGATAGACGAGCAAGCTTGTTGGCGTAGGTCAGATCAAAGCTCCACCAGCCACGGACAACTGGTAGCAGCAGCATCGCAGCTTTGGCTGTTCGGTCATCCGTTTGCCTGGGCGCCGACGATCGCAAGGCTTCTTACCTTCCCGAAACAGCTCGAGCACTGCACCAAGCTCTTTGGCCGATTGAAAACGTCGTTCGGCCACATGTTCGCAAGCCTTGTCGATGACTCTGCAACTCTTGAGGAATCTTCGGAGTTTATCACCAAATCGGCCGGTAAATCCACCTTGTCGTTGATGGCCTGACGTTTGTCGCACCAAGGCAAGCGATTTCGTACAGCGATCTACCGAGCGAGAATACATCGCTTCTTCGATCAACCACGCCTCTCATCTGCTCAGGTGCCATGAATCGTGGCGTACCAACGACCATTCCACTTCGGCTGACGGCATTTCCGTCGCCGCGAACCTTAGCCAGCCCAAAGTCGGTGATCCAACAATGGCCATTGCGATCCAAGATGATGTTGGCAGGCTTGATGTCCCTGTGATAGATTTTCTGACGATGAACGTAGTCCAACGCGTCAGCAATCTCGAGTCCCCAGGCGGCTAGTCGATTCCAATTCGTGTTCAACTCGCCAACCCAATAACTCTCCAGAATTCCGAGATTGGGATCCAGTAAACCTGCGAAGCTGCAACCATCAACGAAGCTCATGACGATGTAGACGTGATCCTGGACTGCTCCGTGGCCAATGATCGAAACAATATTGGGATGATTCAAGCGACTTAGACTTTCAATCTCGCGATCGATTCGCATTAGATCCTTGTTCATCGAATGAACGCGGATCAACTTGATAGCGACGAGCTTTCCAGTCTTTGTTTCCCTGCCTTTGTAGACGATGCCCGAAGCGCCCCGGCCGAGCTCTCGAATTAGCTCAAAACCCGGGACTTCCAAAGGCTCGAGCGTAGTCTGTTTGTCTTTTCGCAAAGTTCCTTCCAGCAGCGCCATAGCCGGCAGCTCAGCCATGATACGCTCGGCGAACTGAGGAAACCGCTTTGCCAATGCGCGAATACTGACGGAGTTTCCACGCCGTAGCTCTTGCAGATAGACTTCGCTGATGTCGGAAAAACTGATTGTAGTGGCTATAGGCATCTCGTGAGGCTCCAAAAGTCCATGCCAACACCTGACTGGTCGCATGAAACAGAACTGCACCCACTAACTCTAGGATAGAACTTGCCCTTTTGTGGAGACCTCAACGATTTACAACAGCAAGCCCAGCAGTAAGAACCTAGTTGATCCGTACTGACTATAAAGTTGTAAATGGTCATTCAGTCGTTAGACATAAACAAGAACTCAAAGGCCACAGAATTGGAACGATCGAACCGTGCTTGCAGTTGAGCCGTTCGTTTAGAATTTGTTGCAATTGATAAAGTCGGATTATTCCTTGCATTGCGCAGGGGAAAGAGGTAGCGATTTGTGAAAATCTACTGATTCGGTAATTACTGCAGTCCAACCAGGACGAAAACTTCTGCCGATAGAGCGAGTCAAGTGCTAGCACTGAATTCCTAGCTATCGATTAGCGACCACAAATTGCTGGCGGCTGTCGTAATCGAATTAGGTATGAAGGAAAGTTGTCAAGCAATAGGCATCGTGTACCGCCTCCGCTCCAAAATCCGTGAAAGTTGAATTGGGAGAAATCCAAAAATGTCGATCAAAACAGTTCTTTCTATTGCATTTGCAGTTCTTTGTTTCGCTCCAAGCGCCAACGCACAATTGTTCGGTCACCGAGCAATGGGTTGCGGCTGCAACACATGCGGATCAAGCTGTGGTTGCGAAGCTGCTCCTACTTGTGGTTGCGAAGTTTCTTGCGATCCTTGCTGCAAGCCAAAGTGCAATCTGTTGGGCAACCTGAAGGCTAAGATGGCTGCTCGCAAGGCTTGCTGCCCAGCTCCAAGCTGTGGTTGCGGTTGCGAAGCTGCTCCTACTTGCTGCGCTCCAGCACCAGCTCCAACTTGCTGTGCACCAGCTCCTAAGTGCTGTG
>JAXMBP010000048.1:0-45367 GCA_046349795.1 Pirellulales bacterium
CCTTCATAGTACTATCACTCCAGCGTTAACCGTTTTCTATTGAAATGTTTGTGGTGAACTAAGCCTTTGAACGCAACGTGTTCATCACTTGATCGGTGATCAACTTGACCAGTCGCTCTTCTTCAGCCGCTGAAAGTCCAGTTGAACCTGCAATTGAGCTGGCTGGCGTCACCGCTGCCTCTGCACTCTTGGCTGGCATTGCAGGAGGTGCATCAAAAGCGCGACGTTCAACACCTGTTTCAGCCCAGCTATCTCGGAAGATGTCGTTGGCGCAGATATCGCAATTTTTGAACTCTTCTGTGAGTCGCGGGTCGGTAAAGCCCCACTTGGCCTTGAGATCCAACAGCTCTTGGCTCTTCTGTTGATTCAAGTAGTGAACATTTCCAAGCTGCTTAGCCAACATCAAAATTCGGCAGTAAGCATCCAGAATCTCGGTCCACCAGTAAGCCTTTTCTACATCTTCTCCGAAGCTAACCGTGCCGTGATTTGCCAGAATCATCACATTACATTTGTCGATGAATGGAATGATCGTATCAGCAAATTGTTGTCCGCCAGGCGTTTCATACTTGGTGATTGGCACATCGCCCAAGAACACTTCAACTTCTGGCAGGACGCATTGAGGAATTGGCTCTCGAGCTACGGCAAACGCTGTTGCATGCGGTGGATGGCAATGTACTACGGACTTGATGTCGGCACGCTGCTTGTAGATTTCCAGGTGCAGCAAGGCTTCGCTGCTTCGCTTGCGTCGGCCAGCCAATTGCTTGCCGGTCATGTCGATCAAGCAGATGTCATCAGGCTTTAGAAAGCCCTTGGAGTGCATGGTCGGAGTGCAAAGAACTTCGTTGTCGCTAATGCGGACGGTAATGTTCCCGTCATTCGCAGCCGCAAATCCTTTGGCGTAAATTCGCTGTCCAATGTCGCAAATGTCTTGCTTGATCTTGTGGACGTTGAGCATAGTTTTGGAACTCGCTTATCGAAGGTTGTTAACGATCGTTGTAGGAAAATGTTATTTGAGTTTGAGCTTGTTAACGGCTCGTGGATCAACATGGACTTCGTCAAGGATGGCCGAACAATAAGCGTCGACTGCCTTGAGTTCGGGCTTGAACGGTGCAGCCGCTTCGGCTCCATCGCTCACTGCAATCAGATTACCAACACCGGCACCTAAGTCGTCCCAAACTGCAACCAGTTCTGGCTCTGCAGGTTCAACTCCAGTTAATGTGGATTGCTCCATCGGTTGCGTTGCTAAGATCCTTGCAGCTTGGTAACAGGGATGGCATCTAGCCAAAGTTACACTGCCAATCACTTGGTGAATCTTCATCAACTGCCTCCCCGCGAGACTGTTTGTAACCAAGCTTGGACCAGCTTGGCAATTTGGAAGCCTGACCAACGGCTATCGTCCACAATGATGACTTCGGGAGACGCCTCTTGGATGGCTCGAAGTAGGTCGGCGGCCTGCAGTAAGCTGATGCAACGCAAGCTAGTTCGCTTGGTGCAGGCCAACTGCGCTGCATAGGGCCTAGGTGCACACCAAACGGCTTTCAATCCATGACCGCGTGACGATAGTTGAAGTATCTCTGAAGCAATTGCTGACTCGTCCGCACTGACGAAATAGATTCAACGGCTAGGTGCTTGTTCACGGATCGAACAACGCGATACTTTTCGTGGCTTGCAATAAGATGCAAAGCTACTGGAGATACTGTCTGCGAATCACTAGCTACCGCTGGAGCAGTTTGAATTCAGGTTATTGACTTGACGAACCAGTTTGATGCCTTTACGACGCAGCTCCTCATCCATCACCGCAGGAGTGACGACGGACTTGCGAGGCACTTGAACCGATGTGATGCCTACTAGCTCTATCGCCAAGTGTCTTAAAGCGTGATCAAACGATGGCTTACTAATAGAGTTCCTGGAGCAGGTTCCTCTGCGACAGAATTCGAACTTGCTGCAAAATCAAACGATTTCACGGGAGACGCTGTTGTATCAGTTTCCCCAACAGCCCTATCACTCTCGCGCAGGCCACTATCGCGCAGGCGGTCAACGACCATGCGGACTATAGTTTCAAGCTCTTGTGTGTTGATCGACATTGGTGGAAACGGTTTTACTGTTTTAGCAGCTTAAATTTGCGTTGCTGTTTTTGTCTGTGTAATTTGTAAGGCTGATTCGTTTTCTAAGGCAGTTCGCTTTGTTCCTGCCGCTTTAGTCAATGATGCCCATCACGGCCCAGCGTACTGGTGAGTTCTGAATACCGAACATTTCCCGAACCGCGGCTCCATCGCTGGTCAGGACAACTCGGTCACCAGGACCTGCGCCCAAATTGTCAATGGCGATAGTGGGTGCTCCATCAGGAGAACCACCATCAGCGGCCAGAGGCTGAGTCACCAGTTTCAGTGACTTCAGCGTCTTGTGCTTGACGGTCGAGTGTGCGTGTCCGAGTACCGCTTCTTGCATGACTTTTTAATTCAATTTCATTCGTCAAGGACAGAGTGTGCCTTACTTCATTCAAACTACTGCTGACCAGGACCACCTAAGATCCACAGGTCATCAATCAGGCTGCATCGGCGTTCGCGAGTGAATGTAAGCGGTGTTGTAACGCCTTCACCAGTTGGGCCAGCGATAGAGAACGAAGGATAGCCTTCGCCACCAAGCCCCAGACCAGCCATGCATGGACCGTTCTTGATAAACAAAGTTGTGTCCAAAGCTCGAGCCATCTTGGTCATATTGTTGACGTTGCGCGAGTGAATGATGCTGGTGTGTCGGTAGCCATGCTCGTATTGCTTAGCTAGCTCGATGGCTTCATTCACATCTCGGCAGCGCACAAATGGGACGAACGGCATCATCTGCTCGACTGATACGAAAGGATGCTCAGCCGCAGTTTCACCAAATAGCAATTCAACCTCTGAAGAAACGCTTACGCCGGCAGCAGCCGCCAACTTGCTGGCATCTTGCCCAAGCAGTTCTTTGGTTGGAGCGTAGTGCTTGTCATCGCCGACCTGTTGAAAAGCAGAGCTGGTCAAGCGATCGATTTGGCTTGCATTCAAACGCACCGCGCCGGCTCGTTCCATCGCAGCCATCATCTGATCAAAGATTGAAGCAACTACAAAGACTTCTTTTTCGGCAATACACAACAAATTATTGTCGTAGGAAGCACCGGTAATGATGCTGCGAGCTGCTCGATCTAGGTCTGCGGTTTCATCAACCACTACTGGAGTATTACCAGGTCCAGCCACGATGGCTCGTTTGCCACTGTTCAGAGCTGCGCGAGCTACCGCAGGGCCGCCGGTCACGCAGATCAGTGACACGTCGCGACTCTTGAAAATCGCACTAGCGGACTCCAGCGTAGGTTCAGTGATCAAGCAGATCAGGTTGTCGATACCAATGTCTTCATAGATGGCTTGATTGAATCGCTTGACACCCTCGGCAGCCACCTTGCGTCCGCTTGGGTGAGGATTCACCACTAGCGTGTTACCGCCAGCAATCATGCTAACGGCGTTGCCAGTGATTGTTGGCAGAGAGTGAGTTACTGGTGTAATGGCTCCGATCACACCAAATGGAGCGTGTTCAATTACGCATAGGCCTCGGTCGCCACTGTAAGCCTGAGTCGACAAGAACTCCGTGCCGGGCGCTCGACGTCCAAGCGTCTCCAGTTTTTCAATCTTGTGCTTTAGCCGGCCGATCTTAGTTTCGTTCATCTCCATCGTGCCTAACTCGACGGCGCTGGCGATCGAGATCCGGCGGATATGGTCGATGGCCTTCTTGCGATCGTCCATCGGGCGAGTTCTCAACTGCTCGAAGGCGCGGCGCGCGGCTGAGGCAGCTCGATCTGCACAGGTGAACAATCCGTAGCGTTCGCCTGTCGGACTGGATACCCCGCCTGTCGAAGTCGAGCCCGTCTTGCGGACTTCGGTTAAGACTTGAGTTACTAACGTGCGAATGAGATCTTCGTTGATTTGCATGATTTAGTTGTTTGCTTCTGTTTTCCTATTGAGCTTCGCTACGCTTGTAAACAGCGTTCTTTTCAAGGTTCACCGAGTCGACGATGCCAATCACCACACAATCGACCGGCAGCTTTTGAGTCTCAGGAGTGAACCTAGCACTACTGCCTTGAACGATCAAAACAAAGTCGCCAACTCCGGCGCCAAGAGTATCAACGGCGACAAAGGTTCGTCCCGTCGTGATCAACTCTTGCCGCTCCTTGGGTTCAAGCCGATAGGGCTCGACGATCAATAACTTTTGGCCACGCATGGTATCAACCTTTTGAGTCGACACGACCGAGCCAGTTACCTTGGCAACAAACATTTCTTAACTGCCAGTGATGCGAAGCTGCACGAAGTCAGCTTCTGGTTCAAATTATGTTCAGCACTTTCGCCGCTCAGCTTTGAGCGGTTACTGCGGCTACTGTTTGTCGAGCTACGATCAGCTCTTCGTTAGTTGGAATCACCCAAATCTGACATCGACTTGAAGCGGCTTCAATTCGATGTTCCACAGCTCGGGTTGCTGCGTTCTTGCTTGGATCTAGCTCAAAGCCGAGTTCGCCCAAGCCTTGGCAGACTGCGGCCCGAATGTTCGCGCCGTTTTCGCCAATACCACCAGTGAAAACAAGTGCGTCGCAGCCACCTAGGGCTACGAGCATTCCGCCGAGCTGTCGTCGGATTTCATCCACGTAAACTTCAAGTGCTAACTTGGCATCAGCGTTGCCTGCTTCGGCTGCCTGTTCCAGGTCGCGAATATCACCACTCACGCCGCCGGACATTCCCAACAGTCCCGCTTGAGTTGAGAGAGACTTCAACATCTCTTCGAGGCTCTGACCGGTGTACTCCATCAACATGGGCAAACAGAACGGATCCAGATCGCCAACGCGATTGTTCTGCGGCAGGCCTGTCTGAGGGCTCATTCCCATCGTTGTGGCCACGCTCTTGCAAGCCGAAATCGCGCACAAACTACTGGAACCTCCCAAGTGACAGGAGATTACTCGAGAATCGTTATGACCCAGCAATTCAGCAGATCGGGTGGCGATGTATCGATGACTTGCACCATGGAAACCCCACTTGCGAATCGGTAAAGCGTCCGCCCAAGCCTTAGGAAGCGCGTATCGCTTTCTGGACTCGGGAATCGTGCGATGAAAGTCGGTCTCAAACGCGGCCACCAGTGGAATGTCAGGAACAGTCGAAGCCAACTGACGCATGGCAGCCATGTATGGCGGATTATGCGCCGGAGCGACAGAACTGACCTGATCCATGGCTTCAAGCACTTCCGGTGTTATTCGAAACACACCTTGCAATCGTCCACCATGAACGGCTTTGAATCCAATCGCAGCGATTTCGCTGGCATTGGAGATGCAACCGTTTACAGGATCGGTTAGCTGAGTAATGCAAGCTCGAACGGCAGCACCATGGTGTGGTACATCCATTTCGATTTGCAACTTCTTATCGCCGATCTGAACCGAGCATGGACAGTTCGTTGAGCCAATACGCTCTACTCCGCCGCGAGCCAATTGGCGCGCGGTTTGAGTTTGATCGACTGGCATGTCGAACAATCGATACTTGAAGCTTGTAGAACCTAAGTTTGCGACGAGTACTTTCATCCCTGGGCCCGCCTGTGCGAGTTGTGGTAATCTTGTTTCGCAACTTCGCGACTGCGCAGGAGTTGACGTCGAGTCTGATGAGACGGATAGGGACTCATCGGAACGCTCACCGTCAGTCACAGCAGTTGCGAGTGCTGGTGAGCTTACGCAAAAAAAGCGGCAGCTAATCCTTCGGCTGGTCGTGGAATCACATGGCTGCTAACCAGTTCACCAACTTGGGCGGCTGCTGCAGCGCCAGCTTCAACGGCTGCGCGAACGCTACCTACGTCACCACTAACAACTGTGGTCACCAAACCACCGCCGATGTCAACTCGTTTTACGATCTGTACATTGGCTGCTTTGACCATTGCGTCGGTTGCTTCAACCAACGAAAGCAGTCCCTTCGTTTCAATCAAACCGATTGCGTCATTCATCTTCAAAAAACCTTGTGTTGTAATACGCGAGAAAAAGGGTTGCTACTACAGAGCCGCGCCGGACTTGCCGCAGCCGACCTTGAGTACTTTGGAAAGATCTTGATGAGGTCGAGCGATCACTTGAACGCTAACTACTTCACCGACTCGACCTGCCGCTGCAGCACCCGCGTCGGTTGCAGCCTTAACTGCCGCCACGTCGCCACAAACAAATGCGGATACAAGGCCGCTTCCAACCTTATCCCATCCCAAAAACTGCACATTGGCAGCCTTCATCATGGCATCGACCGCTTCAACCAAAGAGACGAACCCTTTGGTTTCGATCATGCCTAGAGCTTCAGAAATTTGCGCCATCTTCGGTTTTCTCCTCGGGTTTGGCATTGTTGATTTCGGCCATCGCTGACCGGGTAAAAGTGTTTTTTTTCGTAGCTAATCTGATTTGGAAGCTGATCCCGCCAGGGTTCAGATTTTTTCCGCGTAGCTGATCCCGCCAGGGTTCAGTAGTTTTTTTCTTTGCAGCCAATCTGTTCGTAGCCAGGGTTCAGTGATTTTATTTCGCTCGACCTAATGACCCTTGCATTTGCATTCGCCCTGCTTTTTGAGCGTAACTTCAGTGGCCGCATCAAGCAGGCAAGCGTTACCTTCGTCGGTGTCGATGTGCACTTCCAGCTTGGCTTTCGCATCCGCTCGAACCAGTAAGTCGTCGAATGAAACACTGCACATTGGGCTGACGATCTTGAGAGTCATCAGATCGCCATTCTTCACGCCGTAATAAGCCGCTTCTTCAAAATTCATGTGAACGTGCCGAGCGGCGCGAATAACGCCTTCCTTCAGTTCGACCGCACCTGCGGGGCCAACCAAAACGCATCCAGGAGTACCTTCGATGTTGCCAGAGTGACGAACTGGAGCGTTAATGCCTAGTGAAATCGCATCGGTCAAAGCCAGTTCTACCTGACTGTGAGGTCGAGTTGGCCCGAGCACTCGTACTTCCGGCAGCATCCGACGGCGTGGACCAACGATCATGACTGTTTCAGCAGCCGCATAGAACCCGTCTTGAAAAAGCGGTTTGGCAGCAGCCAGCTTGTGACCTTTGCCGAATAGTTGTTCAACATGCTCATCCGTTAAGTGAACGTGCCTCGCAGAGATGCTCACGCGCAGGTCTGGCTTCCAAGTCTGTGAAATGCCACTGAATGGCGAAGAGGGAGTCACTTCAGAAGCTTTGCGAATGATCTGACGAACCAACGCTTCGACTTGAGTCCGATCTAGTTGTTGAGCCGTTGTCACTTTGTCTGTTCCTGTTCGTGAGAACTTGTATCACTGCTTATTAGGCTGCGATCGGCTTCTGCCAATTCAAGCCGCAAATTCGCTTCAGTAAGCCGTTGTTGCCATGATGGATTTAGATCAGCATCGCTGACAACGATGTCTACCTCTCCCAAACCACATAGCCTAGCAAGTGAACTCTTACCAAACTTGCTGCTATCCGCGACCACCATCGTTCGATCCGCGCAACGCATCATCGCAGCTTCGGTTTCAACCAACATTAGATTGCTGTTGTAGTAACCACGTTGATCAGCACCGGCGATACTGAGCACGGCTGTTTGCACATTTAGCGAAGCCAACATCTGATTTGCGTAAGGTCCCAAAGTCACTCCGGTTCGGCTGTGCACATAACCGCCCAGAACCACCAGATCGACCTGATCGTTGGAGGCGAACAAGCTAGCTAGCGGTAACGAGTTGGTCACGATCTGTAGCGGACGGCCTACCAATTGCTTTGCCAGCTCGTAGGTCGTGCTTCCGCCGTCCAGCAAAACTGTGTCATGATCCTCAATCAACTGACTTGCTGTGACGGCAATCTGTCGCTTTTTCTCCCACTTGTCTGCGCGTTTATGCTCGAAAATCTTCAGCGACGCAGATGGTCCTGTTGAGAAAACGCCACCATGAGTCCGTTGGGCTTCTCCTTCGGCTTCCAAATAGTCCAGGTCTCGCCGAATGGTCGATTCGCTGACCTCCAAAGCTGCTCTAAGGTCCGGAATCGAGACAAAGCCTTGGCTTCGAATCAACTCTCGGAGCTTTGCTCGTCGCAGCTCCGTAACGTTAATCGTGCTCAAGTCCTGTCACTCCAGAACGATAGAATGCTCGAAATCGATCGAAATCGTGATTAAATTCTACCACTTCAATGATAGTTTTCAATTGGCAGGCCGCCGTTTTGGAGAAATAGGAAGAATATGCGGCCTTTGGATACACGAGAAAAGAAATCGCCTAGCCCGAACGCAGCCCTTTCAGGTGGGTCTTTCGCATCGCGAGCAACGTGCCTCTGGAGTGTTAATTCGCACTAATTGAACGATATTGCGTCTGACCTATCGGCAAGCCTAGCAACTCCTTCCGTAGCAAGCTTCGCCAGAAAATAGGAGGACGCCGGCACTACTGGAATGATGCGATGACTTTCATGATCCGTGGCGGGTCCAGCTACGTTTCTTTGAGGCAGTAATGGTCTTCATCAAATCTTAATGATCTCTCGTGCGCCCGAACTTAGTTGCTAACTGGCCTTTCCTGTTAAACAATTATTCAGAGAAAGAAAGTAGTGTTGGCAAAAGGAACACACGATGTCAGACCAGGTATCGTTGAAAGAGTTTATTCAGCGTGTTGAAGCCTATCCAATTGACGATCCCGAAAAGTCACTCAGCTTTCTGGATCGACTAGCCCGAGAGAATAACTGGACAATCACTTACGTAGATCGCGTAATTCTAGAGTACAAGCGGTTCTGTATCTTAGCCACCCAAGCCGGACATCCGGTCACGCCAAGCGAACACGTCGATCAAGCTTGGCATCTTCACTTGACCTATACTCGGTCGTACTGGCAAGGTTTTTGTGAAAAAGCATTGGGACAGCCTCTGCATCACGAGCCAACGGCTGGTGGCAAGGCCGAAGGAGATAAATTTCGAGACTGGTATGCCGAGACGCTTAACAGTTATCGCCGTTGGTTCAACGAAGACCCACCCAAAGACATCTGGCCGAGTGTCAATGAACGATTCTCACACGCAGGCAGTTGGAAGTGGGTGAACGTAGGGCAGAGTTGGGTAGTTCCCAAACGTCCAGTTCTCGTCACCGCATCAGTGGCTGGTTCGCTGGCGGTCGTGCTGTTCATCGCGGGTTGTCGTCCCGCCAGCCTCGGTGTAACCATGCCAAGCTTTCTAGGCTGGGGTGTGCCGCCCTTCAGCTTCAACGGCACTGAGTTCCTTGGGTTCTATGTGGTAGTGTCTCTGGTCGCCCTGTTGGTGATGGGGGTTCTTGGCCGCCGAGCTGACGGCGAGATTGACTCTGAGATGCCGAATTCCAAGGCCGAGTCGTTGCACCCGTACAAGGTTGCAGTGCTGTCCGGTGGTGGAGCTAGATTACTTCAGTGCGTCCTCAGCGAGTTGACAGTTCAGGGATGTCTAAAGTTTGAGAAAGGATCCTTCTGGCGACCTGCAAAAATGATTGCGACCGAAAAGAAGCCGAGCTCTGGAGCAGTTGCCGACGCGGTTTATATCGAGATCAATGCTTCTAGCAGTCCCAAAATGCTGCAAGCCATTCAACCATACTACGAAAAGTATGTCGCAGAGTTGACATCGATGAACCTAAGGTATCCTGGCCGACTAACTTCGAAAGCGGCACTCGGAATCGCACTGCTGGTGCTTCTGTTGGGAGGAATCCGTATCCTTCAAGGTCTTGCCACGGATCACTTCATCGGTTTCTTGGTGGTAGAGATGACGCTGTTCACGATCATCAGTGCGTTAATCCTGTTTCGATCCAACATGGTCACCGAGCAGGGTAAGCGGTTACTCGAAAAGTTCACTGACAAGCATCAACCGAGAGTAGTGGGTCAAGAAGCCCGCGTTGGCTCCAGCTCCAACGAAGTTCTGTGGGCCGTGGCACTTGTCGGAAGCTCAGCCCTCGCCGCCAATTCTGAATTAGACTTACTTAAGCAGACTCTGGATGGAGTTCGGAATAGATCCGGCAGCGATAGCGGTGGAGGCTGTGGAGCAGGATGCGGAACCGGAGGTTGTGGTGGTGGCGGCGGATGCGGTGGGGGAGGTTGCGGTGGATGCGGCGGCTGTGGAGGTTAACTGCAATACACTTTGGGGGCTAATTTTGCTCAATAAACTCCAGCAAATTCTTGGAGAATAGGGGCGCAGCAATCGTCGACATATGGTCGGCATTTTTGATTTCAACAATCTTGAAGTTACTCGGTGCTACTGACTTCAACTGTTCAATGCTAGTTGGCGCGGGATCCGCGGTTCCGATCAAAACTTGAACCGGAACTTTGCAATCGACGATCTGCTGTTCTGTAACCGCTAACTTCGGAAAACTTCGAATGGCTGCTGCCAGTGCCTTAGTGTCGTTGGCGGACTTGAGGAATGCATTGGTGGCTTTTATTCTTGCTTGAGTTGCTGCATCAGGACTTGGGTTCAATCTTTCCAGCAGCGGCAAAGGTCCATTTCCATTCTCCAATGAAGATGCAACGGCTTCGATAAACTCAGGAGCCTCTTCCTGATCGGGCCGCAACCAGCCTGCAGCGCATACGCTGGCGCTTAAGATTCGCTGAGGCCTTTCCATGGCCATCTTCATCGTAATGAGTCCACCCATGGAGTATCCTGCGATGTGTGCTTTGTCGATTTTCAAATGATCCAACAACCGATCCACATCCTCCACTAGCTTAAAGCCATACTCTTCAACATCATGCGGCTTGCCGCTTCTGCCATGCCCCCGGACATCGATCACGATCACCTGGAAGCTCTTGTTGAGCTTGTTGATAATGTCGCCCATCGACCAATTAGCTTGCCCGTTTACCAAGAAGCCGTGAATCAACACAACAGGCTCGCCTGATCCAGAAATCTCGTAGCGGATAGGAACTCCAGCCGAGTCGAAGGTGGCTGCTTGAGGCTGTGCAGCTACATTGCTGACACAGAGCAACATCATCAGAATTGCGACTACGGGCTCTAGCAAAACTTTCACTCTGAATAATCCTTCTCTGAAGAACGTTTAACAGTCAGCCGTAGGCGTACTCGCTCGATCGCTGATCTTGCATTCTACCTACTCACCACCGCGTACGCCTACGGCTGACTGTCAAACGATTCACAATTCGAGAACTAACCGCCGATTTGCAATCCTTTGTCGCCAATCTCAAAGGGGACGACGCGAGTATCACAATAGCTGCCCCGATGCTTAGACACATACAATCCGCGCTGCATACGATCACCCACCAGTTTTCTACCTAGCAAAATAACTGTATTAGCACCCGCAGCAAGATCTCCGTTGGCTAACGGTTGTTCGATCAGGCGATCCAACATCGATTCGGCCGTTGTAACTAGCACCATGGCTACCGATTGCGAATGATCGTAGGCTAGTCGATGGACTACCGACTCCTCAGCACGGAATCGCTCGCGTAGAACCTCGCGAGCCAACCAATCAAATTCCTTGCGCAACATGCGATGGTAGATCATTTCTACCAGTTCCAATTGCAAGGAATCGGTGGCATCCTCGGTCGGTTCGATACCGTCGACCACGAACCGCCGAGTTCCAGAGACTAGGTGGTCGTAAACAAACCGAACTAGCTGAGGCGTGCGCCGATTCATTTCGGACTGCCAGCTATGCCACGAGTCCACATCCATCTGGCTGCGCATGACTCGTCTACCAGAGTATCCCAAGAAGGCGAGAACGTCGGCAGGCCTTTGCCGGCTAAGCGGCGGTCGATCGGATGATTGATCTGGTCCAACGAGCGAGAGCCGTTGATCGAACAAACGCTCAAAGTAGCCCGAGTGATTCTGAGAGTCTCCGCGGCTTGAAAGATCGATAATGGCTCCTCGTGCCGACTCAGATTGGTCTCCCTGCTGAATGAAGCTCATTCCAAGCTGAGTTTTACCAACACCTGTAGCGCCAACAATCATTACCATGCTGCCCGGTAAAAATCCACCACCCAGGATGTCGTCGAGAGCCTTTAGGCCAGAGCCGAGCCGCTTATTCATTGTTTCTATTGGAGCTTGTAACGTGTGAACGGTTGAATCAAGTCGACTCGAAAGCATACCCGAGCCTAACCTATTTGCCGAGGTAGGATTTTCCCAGACGAATGCGCTGCCTGTCGAAATGTAGCGAGGAAAATCGTGAATGAACATCGATAGACGGGATGTACAGGATGATGTTTTTAGTCGGGAAACTCCTGCAGTGGCTGAATGTTGACTATAGACTCGCTATGATACGACATAGACTAAGTCCTACTGTTCCGCCCCTCGAAAAAACGGCAACTCCCACCTGAAATCGAATTCGTCGAGGTTTAATCATGCATCGCTGGCTTGGATTTTTTGCTGTTGCGATTCTCAGTTTTCTTTCCCTGGACTCTACAAAAGCAACAGATCTTCAGAAACTGAAATCAATCTTCGGCGAGCAGGAGGGCATTGTCGGTATCGTAGTCAAGCGTGAGCTGACCTCTGACGCGATGATCAACATTGCGAAGCAGACCAACTGGCAACTGTATGTTCAATCAGACGATGCTTCAACCGCCTTGCAACTTCGGCAAGCTGCTGACCGTGAAGGATTGCTTGGCCGACGAATCTTTATCCACGAGGGCAATCTTGCGACACTGGCCGTTTCGCACAATCTGCTGGATGCTCTGGTAATTGCTGAAGACGCAGTAGATAAAACTCCTCGAGAGGAACTACTTCGAGTTATCCGTCCGAAGGCCAAGGTCCTGATCGGCAATGCAGTGATCGAAAAGCAAGAGCCCGCAGGAATGGACAATTG
Source organism: Pirellulales bacterium (assembly GCA_046349795.1). GTDB lineage: Bacteria > Planctomycetota > Planctomycetia > Pirellulales > Pirellulaceae > Aureliella. The sequence continues at coordinate 12,769 of JAXMBP010000048.1, forward strand.
GAGCCATCCGTTTCACGCTCCGGATAATAACACTCAATCCAACGATCAACTGGTGCGAGGCGATTTTCAGACGCAGTTCATCGGCTTTCCGAAGTTTAGCCCCATGCCTGAGCAGTCTGTGATCGCCGGAGGTCGCATCTACAAGGCGATGGGGCATATCGCTCACAAAGAAAATCAGAACGAGTGGCTAAACACTTTGTTGTGCATCAATGCGTACAACGGAACGATTGTTTGGAAGCGTCCTCTATCCGAAGGCTTTATGATCCATCGTAATACTATGGTGGCGACCGATGATGGACTCTATATGGGCGATCATGAATCTTGCAAAGTCTATGACGCAGTGACCGGCGAGATCCGAAGGCAGATCACCATCGACTCTAAGATAACAGACGGTCCCTGTTGGAAATGGATGGGCATTCAAGGCGATACACTATACGCGCTAGTCGGTAATCCTGAAGTCGAAATCAGCACCATTCGCTCTGACCGCCCCGGCATTGGCCACTGGCCATGGGGCATGTGGGAGGGCCACGACTACAAGGATCTTCGAACTGCTTTTGGGCATGGCAGAACATTTGTGGCCATCGATGTTAAGACCGGAACTATCAAGTGGCACTACCGTGACAATGAGTTCCTGGATGCGCGAGCGGTGTGCATGAAGGGAGATCGTATCTACGCGTTTTGCGCAGAAAGGTTTTTGCTATGCCTGGATGCCAAGACAGGAAAGCAATTGTGGCGCAACACCGATGCGGATTTGTTGGCTGCGATTGGCCCCAATGAAAAGGCTCAGCATTACATCACCGGATATGCCACGACGACCTACATCAAGTGCAATGATGATTACCTTTTTTTTGCGGGACCTCAGCGAAAGCAAACTGTCGTCGCCAGTACTCAAGATGGCAAGCTACTGTGGACGCACTCGGTGGGTAATCTGCAATTAGTTTTGCGGCCTGAAGCGATCTACGCAGCAGGTCCAGAGAATACAAAAGGAATGTTGTTGGACTACAAGACTGGTTCCGAGTTAGCAACGCTGCCAGCTCGTCGCGCATGCACACGCGCAACTGGCTGTGCGGACAGCGTATTCTTTAGAGCTACTGGTGGGACGGTTCGCGTGATGGTCTCAGATGATTATTCCCATGTAGACTCTCGGCATATCGCGCCGATGCGTCCACCTTGCCAAGACGGAGTGTTAATTTCCAACGGTCATTTGTATTGGGGACCGTGGATGTGCGGTTGTCAACTTTCGCTGTACGGTAATATCGGCCTGCGCCCCTCAGGTCAAGAAAGTTCGGCGGCTACATCGCGAGATCTACAGACCTTAGAAAAATCATCGATGATCGTGTACTCGACCGATAGCGTCACACCACTTGCATCCTCTGCAAATGACTGGCCAACCTTTCAAGCCAGCGTCGATCGTTCCAGCAAGACGGGCAGCCCCGCGCCGTTTTCCGTCGCAGATTGGTGGCAAGCTGAGATTGTTCGAGGAGAGATTCCAACGGCTCCTGTAACGGCTGGTGGTTTAGTGTTCGTTGCGGATCGGGCTGGTGCTGTTCGCGCGTTCAACACGGATGGCTCCCCGAAGTGGACCAGCTACACCGGTGGTGCAATATACTTTGCTCCCTGCGTGGCTCATGATCGCCTGTACGTTGGTTCTGCCGATGGACGAGTTTACGCCTTCGAAGCAGCTTCAGGTAAGCGACTTTGGTCCTATAGAGTAGCTCCCAATGAAGACCGGATCTCAACTTTCGGTACTTTGATTTCGCGGCATCCAGTAGCTGGCGGAGTTGTAGCTCATGGCAATCGAATCTACGCGGCTGCAGGCCTAACGCACTACGATGGGACCTATGTCGTCGCACTAAACGCGCTGACTGGCAAACCTGAAGCATCGAACGAAACCACAGGCATGCTCTCCGAACAGGTGCACAGTGGAGTCAGCATGCAGGGTGAGCTTTCCATCGTAGGCAATCAACTTCGCTTTGCAGGTGGTGGAGTTTACGAACTGGCGGCATTCGATCTTAAAGACTTAACTTGCTTGAACGAGCCCAAGAATCAGTTGACCAGCCAGTATCGGACGGCATTCTATGCCTACTATCCCGAGTACAACAAATTCGTTTCGCTCGAGCATCAGTTATCTGATGGACGTGTCTTATCCTTCGACGCCAACTATGATGGTAGCGAATTCAGTGGATTGTCCTTAGAGCCACCTCGTCCTTTGGGAATTCACGGAAAGGTTCAGAAGGACCTAGCCGGAGAGTTCTTGCGTCGACGAGGTCGAGAGACTCCAACGAATATCTGGAAAGATGAGGAGCAACGAAGATTCACGGGCTTTGCCGTGTTTGAAAAAACGCTGTTGGCCACGGGGCACTCGGCTACTACCGCCGACAAGCCATTCTTGGTGTCGATCGACATCGAAACCGGTAAGAAGAATTGGCAAAAGGATTTACCTGCAGAAGCAGTGAAGGGAGGCATCGCCGTCGACTCGCAGGGCCGAGTTTTCGTGACACTGGAAAATGGTCGATTGCTGGCCTTTAAGTAAATTTGCAACGAACGATACCACAATGCTTACAACTAACTCTTTCTCTGGCGAAATCCACTACGTAATGAATCAACGACTTCTGTTTGTCACAGTCTTCACGCTGGCGAATGTTGTTGCTGTGTGTCTGCTGCAGTGTTCCTGCCAAGCGCAGACGCAGGCGAATCGACCCAATATAGTTTTCATTCTGGGCGATGATGTGGGCTATCGTGAGATTGGTTGTTTTGGACAGCAAAAGATCAAGACCCCAAACATCGATCGGTTGGCTAACCAGGGAATTCGACTGACTCAGCACTATTGCGGCAACGCGGTTTGCGCGCCTTCTCGTTGTGTTTTGATGACAGGCAAAGACCCAGGTCGAGCGTTTGTACGAGACAATCGGTCAACGAAGCCAGAGGGGCAATGGCCAATACCGGACGATGAAGTGACATTGGCCGAGATGTTCAAGCGAAATGGCTACGCGACTGGAGGCTTCGGAAAATGGGGCTTGGGTGGCCCTGGTTCAACAGGGGAACCGCTGAAGCAAGGCTTCGATCGATTCTTTGGTTACCTTTGCCAAGAACACGCACACACCTATTATCCTTCCTATCTGTGGGACAACGATAAACACATCGCATTGAAAAACGCCCCGCCAATTCCTGGACATGCAAGCTTGCCTGAGGGCTCGGATCCAAATAATCCGGCAAGTTACAGCTCTTTCAAGGGCACCGACTATGCTCCAGATAGAATTCAGCAGCAGGCCATCAATTTCATTCGTGACAACCAGTCGCGACCCTTCTTTCTCTATTATCCAAGCACGCTTCCCCACGTAGCTTTGCACGTTCCTGACGCCGAATTGGATCAGTATCTCAAGCTGAAATGGAATGACCCTCCGTTCACACGAGCCAAAAGCGGATACACTCCCCACTTCACGCCTCGAGCCGCCTATGCTGCTATGCTCAGCCGATTGGATAAGGAGGTCGGTGCGATTCTCGATGAACTTGATCAATTGGGCATTGCCGAGAACACAATCGTTGTTTTTAGTGGTGACAATGGAACCACGCACTTGCAAGAAGAGGTCGATTACGAGTTCTTTGAAAGCGTCGGCGAGCTTCGCGGCTTGAAAGGTTCGCTTTATGAAGGCGGAGTTCGTGTGCCAACCGTGGTACGCTTCCCCAAATTAATCAAGCCAAACACTTCCAGCGATTTTGTGAGCGGCTTTGAGGATTGGATGCCAACTTTGATGGAGTTGATCGGCTCGAAAGAGTCCTTTCCTTCGAATCTGAGTGGAATTAGTCTTGTTCCCATGTTACAAGGCAAACCGCAAGCCGAGCGAGAGTATCTCTATCGCGAGTTTCCTGGTTACGGTGGTCAGCAATCGATACGCATTGGGAAATGGAAGGCAATTCGGCAAAAGCTGAACCAAGGCAAAGTTGTAACTGAACTGTACGACATGCTTGAGGATCCCAGCGAGAAGAAGGACTTGGCAAAGCAATATCCTCAAATTGTCGCTAAACTTGAATCGATGATGCTACAGTCACACCAGCCTAGCAAGGACTTTCCACTCAAGCCGATCGATAACTAGTGATCACCCACAACTTCGCCGCCAGCTCGGGTCGAAAGTGCTCGGTAAGTTGGGATGGCGATCGTGTCCGAAATGAATTTCACTGAGCCATCGACATACAGGAACGTAGCGCCGCCCGGGTGATAGCTGCCAGCATACTCTCCGTCACCTGCATAGTTGCCACTCGAGTCTTTCGTGTTCTTGTTGATAGGGTCTGTTGATTCCATACCGATCAAGAACTCGGAAACATCTCTCGGCGGGTTGTCTTGGTCACCGCCATGAGAGAAACAGTAACGACGGTCGCCGCCTCGCATGCGACTGGGTGGTCCGGCGATCTCATCCTGAACCTCGGCTACGAAAAAAGTGTTAGAAGTTCCGTCAGTAACCTGAGCGATCTTAACTCCACGGTTCAAGAAGAACATCCCGTTGCCGTTATAGCCGATGTCGGTTGGTTCGTCCAAGTGAACGATATTAAAGGTGATGTCACCGCACACGCCGTTGTAGGTGCTTACCTGATACTTGTTTTTGGAGCTGCTAATGTTGGGCGAGTCCGGATGAGTCGGGCACTGAAAAGTCGAGATCTTCGTATCACGCCCTGCCAATAGTTGCTCGGGCGAATTCTGCGCTCCGTGATTCGTTCCCATTACCCAGGCTACGCGATCGTAGAGCGGCGCTTGTTCGATATACGGCAGTATCCTCGCATGCCAAGTCCAACCATCGCCATTGGAATTCCCGGCTGCATCAAATCGTACGATGGATGCCATAGGGAAGCGCCGATGAGCGCCCTCGTAGTTGTGTAGCGCTAAGCCGATTTGTCGTAAGTTGTTGCTGCATTGCATTCGTCTCGCAGCTTCGCGAGCTGCTTGTACTGCTGGCAACAATAGCCCTACCAACAGTCCAATAATAGCGATCACCACTAATAGCTCAACTAAGGTGAAGCCCGATTGTCGACAAGCTCTTGACCTCATTTCAATACCCTCAAGCTGTTATCAAGTCTTCTAAGAGGCTATCAATCTATCGACTTGCACGGGATTTACAAATTGTTTCTGAGTCGAACAGCTTTCCCATACCTACATACTTTCCTGGATCTGTCGCCAGCTCCAATTCATCACCCAAAAAAATACCCAAAACACAGCATACGAGTAAACCAAGGTCGCAATGGTCCAGATTAGCTTTTCAATCCATGAAAAAGCCGGACAACGCCAAAGCAAAGGCAATCCTAAGAACATCATTGCTCCAAAAATGGCTCCCAAAACAAACCACTTATTGTCGAATATTGCTGGTAGTCGTTTGTTGCCAGGGGTTGGGGTGACAGGGGTCGCTGAGCTAGCTTGACCTTCGAAATTTTTATGAATTGGACCGAGCGAAGCGACCGGAATTGAGGCCGAGTCCTTTTGATTGGTTGCATTGAAGTTTGGGGAACTGTTAGAATCTGTCACGCTAATTCCTCTTTTGACGCGATTCAAGCCGGCAAAAACTCGAAAATTGTTCGTTGAGCGGTAGAGTTATCCCTAAATAGGATATTGACATCCGATTTAGAGTTTTGTAGGCTGATTGTGGTCGATTATCCCATTCGCGGAAAGGTCGGAAAACATGGCTAAACGAATACTGCTGCTAACTGTGCTTGGTTTGCTGGCATCCGTCCAGCGATTGCAGGCTCAAATCGATTTTGAAAAGGCTCCAGTAAATTACGGTCAAGTACAATCGCGAGATCCCATCGCTGGTGTGATCAAGCAGATGGAGTCTGGTCAACTTAAGTTGGAATATGACGAGCGTCTCGGCTGGCTGCCAAGCATTCTGAAGACGCTGAACATCGATTCAGAATCGCAAGTATTCGTCTTCTCCAAGACTTCGTTGCAAATTCATAAGATAAGTCCTCGTCAGCCACGAGCGATCTATTTCAACGACGATGCCTATATCGGCTTTTGTCAAAACGGAGAAGTGCTTGAGATCGCTGCTACCGACCCTGACTTGGGTGCCGTCTTCTATACGCTCGATCAGGACTCTGAAGCGACTAAGATCATCGCTGACCGAGGCCAGTGCTTGACCTGTCACGCTACCAATCGAACTCAAAGTGTACCAGGTTATCTGGTGCGCAGCGTTTACTCCGATTTTAACGGTCGCCCTCGTTCAGGTACTCGTTCCTTTGTAACCGATCATGCCACTGAATTTTCAAAGCGATTCGGTGGTTGGTACGTCTCGGGAGACCACGGGTCGATGCGTCACCTGGGAAATATTGTTGCGCGAGATCGCGTTGAACCAGAGAAGATGGATGCCGAAGCTGGAGCCAATGTCGACGATCTGTCGGATCTGTTTAACACTCAGCCCTACTTGACACCACACAGCGACATTGTTGCGTTGATGGTTCTTGAACACCAAAGTCAGATGCACAACTTGCTGGCGAGGGCTAGTATGGAAGCTCGTAGTGCAATCTATCACGATGAAGGTATCAATGAAGCACTGGGACGTCCCAAGGGAACGATGAGCGATTCGACGCAGCGTCGAATCACCCGCGCTGCAGAAGATGTGGTCCGCTACTTGTTGTTTGCCGAAGAAGTGACGCTAGACTCGCCGGTCCACGGCAACACTCAATTCGCAAACGTTTTTCAAGCAAGATCGCAGAAGCAAGCCGAAGTGGATAGCCAAGGCAGAAGCTTGCGACAGTTTGATTTAGCCAAACGACTTTTCAAATATCCCTGCAGCTATATGGTCTACTCGAAGGCCTTTCGCGATTTGCCCGAGCCGATCTACAACCAGATTCGCAAGCGGCTGTATCAAGTGCTCACCAGCACCGAACCGATTGCAGAATACAAGCGTCTGAGCGATCAAGATCGCAAAGCGGTTCTTGAAATTCTTAACGAGACAATGCCCAAACTATTTGGCGATTTAGATTCTGCCAGCCTGTGAGCGCCTCAGCTAATTTCCCATTACTTGCGTACAATAGCTTCCTGGTGGAGACCCCAAATGCGGTTTTCACCATTCTTTGCCGGTGGTACGGAGCTTGTAATGGTACTCGATGCAGTTGAGCTGGTGATGGAGATCGAGGAAGCGTTCAACATTTCAATTCCCAACGATCGCGCCTGCAGAATGCTCACTGTGGGCGATGTCTACGAGTATATTCTCGAACAAACGCCTGATTCATCAATCGAGTCGACTGCCTGCTTAACGGCGGCTTCATTCTATGAATTGCGTCGACACTTGCGATCGCTTGACTTGTCGCAGACGGACATTCGTCCCAAAACGAAACTGGAACACGCTTTTCCGCTCAAGTTCAGAAGGAACCATTGGCAAAAACTTGGGGCTTTGATGAATGTGCGTTTTCCTAGTCTTAGCAGGCCGACTTGGCTTTCACTGTTCAATTGTTTGCTTGTCTCAATCGTTGTAATGGCCGCCTTTCTCGGCTTCACGCAACTGAGTTTGCTTTTGGGAATATTCGCTGCTGTGGGGATTGGAATCGGTAGTGCGGCCATTTTATGGTATCTGACTCAATCGTTTGCAGTCTATCCTTCGCCAAATTGCTCAACCATTCGCGATCTTGTGACGAACCTTGTCGCGATAAACTTCAACACCTTAGTTACTCGCTACTCGACTCGCAACCCAACCGACGTTTGGAATACTCTGCAGTTGATCGTTGCGGAACAACTTGGCGTTGACCGCAGCGCAGTACATCCTCATGCACGATTCGTCCAAGACCTTGGTGCGGACTAAACATGATGTGAAAACTTGCTATGTGCGCAGAATACGACGTCAAGCTTCAGACTACTTTTTCAGTTCAACGCAAATCAGTTCTTTGTCGCTGCGAACATACATTCGAGTTCCTGCGAAAGCAGGAGCACTCCAAACCACGGGTCGGCTAACGGCGCCAGCCACGGGCTCGATGACTTTTGCTCGATCGATCTCCTTGTAGCCTTCGGGCGATAGTTGACAGATTACCAGCTCGCCATTCTCGGTGAAAACGAAGTAGCGATTTTTGTTGCGCACGATGAATGCGGTTCCTGATCTTTCGGGACGATTAGCGATCGGCTGAGAAGTTTCCCAAAGCCGCTTACCTGAAGGAATCTCCACTGCCATTAAAGTACCATCCGCGTCAACTCCATAGATGATGTTGTCGACAGCAAAAGGTTGGACGTTGACGGGAGACATCAATTGCTTTGGTTTGTCTTTCAGCAACATCTTGGTGGCGGAAGCGTTTGGGTCTAACTCAAGCAGCAAGTTTCTCTGATTAAAGCCTCCTACGAAGATGTACTTATTCTGAATCACCAGAGGTGTCATAATGATCGAGCCGTTGTCAGCTTGGTAAGGCTCTTTCCAAATCTCTTTTCCTGTTTCAGGATCGACCGAGGCTAACCAATCAGGGCTCATCACCAACATCTGTCGTTTGCCGGCGTGAACATAGAAAGTGACGGGGCAATAGCCTTGCTCAGATGCGGTACCATATCGCCAAATTTCAACGCCTGTCAACTTGTTCAGCGCGATAGTTTGGCTGCCCTCGCCTCCTGCAACGCATATTAGCTTTTCTCCATCAATGGTTGGATGAGCCGAGTAGCCCCACAACGGCGAGTTCACATTAAAGTCGCTCTTCAATTCGCGAGTCCAAATGTGCTTGCCATTGTCACGTTGGGCGCAGACCAGACGGCCTTCAGCACCCAGGAAGTAGACGCGATCACCATCGACCAGCGGTGTCGCACGGGGGCCATTCGGGTAAGAGATCGCATAATTCGTTTGATACTCTAGCTTCCAAATCTCTTTGCCGGTCTTTGCATCCATACAGCGATACGATTCGACACCTTCCATAGCTTTGCGTTCGAAGTTGGCGACACCGATCTTGGCCTGCGAACTGAACTCAGTTAAATAGACTTTGTCTCCAACCACTGCTGGTCCAGAATAGCCATTGGCGACTTGAACTTTCCAGACAACCTGCGGGCCGCTCTGAGGGAATTTGTCCAGGATTCCATCGGCGTCCCAGACATTATCGCGGTTTTTTCCCATCCATTGTGGCCAGTCTTGGCCGACAGCATTCAAGGTTGTCAGTGAGACCAGAGTGAGAAAGCTAATAGAGCGACACAACAAAGAAAAATGGGGATTTCGAATCATTCGTGGGTAACCTGAGAGTTTTGCGGATGCCTCTTGAGTGCTCACTTAGTTTAGCAGAAACACTTCAACTCTGCATAAGTTTCTGACAGTCATCTCCTCAACCTATAGACTCTAGAGCCAATGACGATTGTGGGGGCCAAACATTGCAGAAGTCTGAAAAAAGGCGGCTCAGAATCTTTCCGGACGATTGACGGATGTTTAGAATTCGACTTTTCCCGCCACCCCAGGAGCTCTCCCGATGTTTAGTCTCGATTCACCGCCCAAATCTCAAACACTCAAGTTGTTCATCATGATGCTGCTTGAGTTCTTCATTTGGGGTGCGTGGCTGCCAAAAATATTCGGCTACTTGCCTGCAGTGGGTTTCGACGGTAATCAAACCCTGGCCATACTGTTAGCTTTTCCCGTGGCTGCCGTTCTCGGAATGTTCTTCAGCAATCAAATGGCCGACCGCTATTTTGCCGCAGAGAAGTTCTTGGCTTTTAGTCACTTGATCAGTGGACTAGCCATTCTCGGCTTGGGTTTCTTACCAATTGACGACGCTGGTAAAGCAGCCTTCTGGCCGTTCTTTGCTCTAATGGTCGTTCACTGTGTCCTCTACGTACCAACCATGTCGATAACCAACTCCATCGCTTTTGCCAACATGAAGGATCCGGTGAAAGAGTTTGGAATCGTTCGAATGGGAGGAACAATCGGCTGGATTCTGGCAGCTTGGCCTTTCATCTTCTTGCTAGCCAATTGGGCCGAGGTGAATCAAGCTATTGCCACTGCAAAGGAGGCTGGAGAATCGCTCAGCTTCACAGGTTGGCTGGGTGCTGTGTTTGGAAGCAAGCTAACCGGAGCCGAATTGATCTCGGGTACTCGATGGACTTTCATTGTGGCAGGCGTCGCTTCTCTGGCTCTTGCTGCTTACAGTTTGACGTTGCCTCACACTCCGCCGAAACAAGGTGAGCCCGGCGACTCACTGGCTTTGATTAAAGCCTTCGGAATCTTGAAGAATCCCGTGGTGATGATCCTTTGGATAGTAACCTTGATCGATTCGTTCGTTCATAACACCTACTTCTTCCATACCGATTCGTTCTTAGGCAGTTCAACGGTTGGGATCGCAAGCAACTGGACTCAGGCGGTGATGAGTATCGGTCAGGTGGCCGAAATCCTGACTATGTTCATTCTGGGCTGGACGCTGCATAAGCTGGGCTGGAAGGCAACAATGATCATCGGAGTGCTTGGTCATACACTTAGATTCTTGGTGTATGCGTTTTTGCCAGAGCATAAGGAATTAATGATCACCGTGCAAATCATCCACGGTATCTGCTATGCCTTTTACTTCGCGACGGTATACATCTATATCGACAAATGTTTCCCTTCGGACATTCGAACAAGTGCTCAGGGCTTGTTCAACCTGATGATCTTTGGACTGGGGGACATTGTTTGCAAGATCTTCTGGATCTACATCGGTAATCCCATGTTCATTAAGGACAACGTAACGGATTGGAGGGGAATTTTCTTGGTTCCGGCAGGCTTGTCGGCGTTGGCTGCATTCATCCTGCTGATGGCCTTCCATCCCAAGGAATCGGCCGCTGATGTTGATGTTGGCCATTAACGGAACTTGCTCCTTTTCGACGTTAGCTTAACGAATTTTCATCGCCAAGCCGATTCGGCTTGGCGATTTCAATTAGTACCTGATTTTCAATTTCAGCAGCGAATCGGCCAGTTCGGTCCCAACGAATCAGGGTATCTCTCGCAATCCTAATTGGCTGCGTTACACTATTGCCGTCAATTGGACTTATTTTCCGCGGAGTGTCAGAATGCAAAGTAATTGTCGAGCATATCTAGTTGCGATTTGTGTAAGCCTATTTGCAGTTGGTTGGGCTACCGCTCAAGAGTCGTTAGACCAGATCGAAAAGAGATTGCGAGAGGATCTTGAGTACTTAGCCGACGATGCTCGGGAAGGCCGAGGTGTTGGGACGCAAGGTCTGCAGGACGCTGGAGAGTTTATTGCCGCGCGCTTTGCCAAGCTTGGCTTAAACACTAAGGTCTTTGGAGATAGCCCCTTTCAAGAGTTTACGGTGCCTCACGGCTTCGGCATTCCCAAAGACGGCGATGCAGCCAAAAAGAACTGGCTCAAATTCGAAGGTGCCCCCGAGGGCGAGTTGACGCTCGGCAAACAATGGACATCGCTTTCGTTGGGCTCCAATGGAGAGTTCTCCGGTGAGTTGGTGTTTATTGGCTATGGCATCACGGCCAAGGACTTCAACTATGACGATTACGCCGATATCGATGTGAAGGGCAAAATTGTCGTAATGCTGCGCAAAGAGCCTACCAAAGAAGACGGTTCGTCGCTGTTTGGTAGTGGAACATCTCGCTTTGCATACTTCTCTACGAAGCTTGTCAACGCAGTACAGCATGGCGCAGTGGGGATGATCGTGGTTAATGACCTTCGCAGCGCAGGCAATCGAAGGATCAGGTTTTCAATCCCAATGACGGCGGGCGCGGATGAACTCCTCTCGGGTACCGACTGTGAACCTGACTCGGAAAGCTCTTGACCCAATCGTCACCAAAGGCACAGGCAAGTCGCTGGAACAACTTGAAAAACAGATTGGTGAATCGAAGAAGCCCGCAAGTCAGCCAATCAACGGCATCAAAGTTACGGGCAGCACTGAGATTGGCCCAATGAATGCCACAGTTCGAAATGTAGCCGCAATATTGAAAGGCAAAGGCTCGCTTGCAGATGAGTATGTGATTGTCGGAGCCCACTACGATCACGTTGGCATGGGCGGAGAAGGCAGTTTGGCTCCCGGAACGATCGCGGTTCACAATGGGGCAGATGATAACGGCTCAGGTACGATCAGTATCTTAGAAATCGCTCGACAGCTTTCTAAGTTCAAAGCGGAAAATCATCGTACCATTATCTTTATGACGTTTGCGGCTGAGGAACGCGGCCTGTTGGGAAGTGAACATTACGTACGCCATCCGGTTGTGCCTCTTGAGCAAACCGCTGCCATGGTCAACTTGGATATGGTAGGCCGCTTGGGCGATGGCTCAGTCACCGTATTCGGCATGGGAACTGGCGAAGAGTTCTCGGACTGGATCGACGAGGCTAACAAACCTTTCGGCGTCGAACTGAACAAAGAAAACGCAGGCATGGGGCCGAGCGATCATCAGAGCTTCTTCCTTCGAAACATCCCTGTGTTCCACTTTTTCACTGGCTTGCACGGTGAGTATCATCGACCGAGCGATGACGTAAATTTGATCGACTTCAAAGGTGTTGCCAAAATAACTCAGTTGACTTCAAAACTGACCGAAAAGTTGGCCACCAACAAAGATCGTCCCACATTCAAGAAGTCGACTGAACGCGCTCGCATCGGTCCGAACGCTGGACGCAAGAAGCCAACATTGGGTGTAAGCTTGGATGGTGATGCCAAGCAATGCGTCGTGACTAGTGTCGCAGATCCTAGCCCAGCCAAAACGGCTGGTATCATGGCTGGCGATATTGTTCTCAAGGTTAACAGCAAGAGCGTTGCTAGCAGTGACGAACTGGTCAACGCGATTGGGGCCTTCAAGATTGGCGAAGAGATTGAAATTCAGCTTAAGCGTGGCGATCAAGCGATGACCGTCAAAGCCAAGCTGTAAGTCTTAAGACCGTATTGAATTGCTGATCCAATACTAAAGGCTCTCCGGCAAATTCGAGAGCCTTTATTATTGGCTTAAATCACGAGGTATTTATGGACAGCTTAACTCCAGCGCGTCTCAATGCCCTGCTTGCGAATCCAGTTCTGAAACTCGCTCAGTAACTCTGGCTTAGCTCTCACGCCACGCGGAGTCTGATTGCGTTGTGTAGCGAATGCAATTAGGCATCCAACAGATTCTCCAATTCCCCATTCGACTGGATGCAGACGATAACAGCCGCTGGTCAAATGAGTGGTACCAATGTTCTTACAGGCAGGTAACAGGTTTGCAACTCGAATCGGTAGTAACGCGCCCAATGGAATCTGAAAAGGGTGCGTTTCGAAGTCGATGTAATTGTCGCCAGTAGTGCTGGGATGCAGATCGATGGCGTAACTGCCAACGCCTACACTATCTGTAAATAACTCAGCACGTTTGGCTGCATCGCCGGTGAACTGCTGCTCTCGTTGAGCTCTACCGACATGCGATTCCAATATCGTAAACTCAGATCGAATCCTTCGCGATTCGCGAATGTAGGGAGCTTTTGCAAGTCCGTCTTCGGTACCCATGATGTCGCGGCGAAGCCTCAACCCTGGATAGCCATTTCCGCCGTCCTTTCTGGGCACCTCTGTTTGCAACCAGTAAAGCAGTGACAAACTTAATAGCTTTGCTCGTTGCACATGTTGCGCGGCATGCTCCGCACTTACACCAACAAGGTTGCCCAAGAAGTAATCGTTCTGAGGCCAATTCACTAAGCTAACATCGCTGTCGAATTGGCCGGGCAGGAACTGTTGGTGATCAATGAGTCGGCGATAGTTCCAAAGATTCAATGATCCCGCTGTTGGCGCACCTGTCGGATCAAACCCAAGCAGTTTGGGCTGCAACGTTCGCGGACTGCTGTAATTCAAATCGAGCAACCGACCTGACCAAGCTGGCGTCAGTTGAGGTACATAATCTCGCCAGAAAGCGTACTCTTTCGGTTGCTCAATGACATGGTTCGCAGAGGCATCGTAGTCGATTGCGAAACAAACAGTAAAGGCTTGTTGATTGTCGGGATTGGCTATCGAAGCAGCATGCAGTTCGCCGGTCTCAGCAATCGATTCAGCTCCAGTCACGAATTCGGTCCCAGTCAGTGGCAATAGATCGCCAAGCTCCGAGGCGTCAACGAAGTATTTGCCAATAAGCTGAGTCGTTCGTCCCGTAACGCTTGATGTAACCTCAACGGAGTTAACTCTGTCACCTGTGCAATCGGCGTTGGTAGGAGTGACGTTGTACAATAATGTAAGCTTGCCGGACTCAATCGAGGATTTGAATAGAGATTCGAGAGCAGCTACCGCGACCCTGGGCTCACAACACAGGCGAGACACACTGCCACGGCCAGGATTGAAATGTTCCGTGTTCTTGGCCTGATCTGTCAGACGATAATTTTCGCGGTAGTAGGCCCGAATCGCCTGTCGCAATTCACGGTAAGATCGATTTGCTCCGTGGGTCTCGATATCTTTGTGCTCGTCGGGTGGAACGCCTTGGCTGGTCAATTGGCCGCCTAACCAATCGGTCGGCTCGGTCATCACCACCGACAGCCCATTGCGTAAACTAGCTAGCGCGGCCGCGCAACCTCCTAAGCCGCCACCGATGATTACAACATCTGCCGAGTATTGCTGTTGGTCGGCCCAAATGGGTTTCGTTGTCAGCGATGTGGCAAGAGCCAACGTACCAGCGGCGAGATGAAAACGTCGTCGGTTAGGTTGTTTTCGAGGCATGATCTTTGTTGAGAATTGACAAATTGCTTGCTCCACCCACAATCGGATGAAGAAATGGTTGGATTTTAGAGACAGTACAGAAGTCTTCAGAACTCATCCAAGAAGTTATTTTAACAGCTAGTGATTCGCCCGCAGGTTAAACTTTCGCAGAATTAGAACATCTTGATCGATACACACGCTCATCTAGCTTACAGTCAACTATCTGACAACATCGAAGAATATTTGCTAAAGGCCGTCGAGGCAGGTGTTCAGGGAATAGTCTGTGTGGGCACCACCGCAGAGGATTCGGCTAAGTGCATTTCGCTGGCAGAGCAACATTCGCTTGTTCGTGCAGCCGTTGGCATTCACCCGAACAACGCTCACCAAGCTTCCGCTGCTGACTGGGACGTGATCCAGGAAATGTCAAACCACCCGAAGGTCGTCGCGATCGGGGAAACTGGACTTGATCGCTACTGGGACGACTGCCCTTGGGTGACGCAACTTGAATGGCTTGAGCGACAAGTCGATCTAGCTCGAACAAGAATGTTGCCGGTGATTATTCACACGCGTGATTGTATCGATGAAGCAATTGATTGGTTAGCCTCGCAATATGCCAAGCAGCCTTTTCAAGCTGTGATGCACAGCTTTACCGGCAACGAAGCTCAGGCGAATCGCTGCCTTTCGATCGGCTTTTACATTTCATTTGCAGGAATGGTCACTTTCAAGAATGCGGCAGACATTCAGCGTGTAGCAGCACAGATTCCGCAAGACCGCATCTTGGTAGAGACCGACAGCCCGTATCTAACACCTCATCCGTTTCGTGGACAAAGGCCCAATCATCCAGCGTTAGTACGACATACGCTAGAATCTATCGCATCTCTGCGCTCGGTGGATGTTGCTACGATGTCCCTGGTTGTGGCTGAAAATGCGAAGCGTTTGTTCTCAAATTGGAATCGGACAGTGGTATCATGAGTCAAGAAAATCACGCTTGGCAAAAACTACTAACCGATTACATCAGGGCCTGCCATGAGGATTTTTTGCAACGTCAATCACATCGACTTAATGGACCGAAGATGGCATTCTTAGCTCGGTATGGTTGCGATTCTATTTTCGAAAAGCATACTGCGGGAATTAGTCGAGTCGCAAACACGGTGTCAGATCCGGGAGATTCCATTGAGTGCAACATCCTTCACGAGGTAGAAGATCGAATATTCCTAGAGATACTCGACCAATCTGCGCCTCCAATCTACAGACAATCACCGTTTGAAGACATTAGGTTGCTTTTGAAACGGCTGGACAAGGAGTGGCGTATTTCTGGGATCTTTCGACGTTGCTACAGTTGCAACCTGTCAGCTAAGCACCGAAATCCCGGCGTGTGTTGCTATTGCAAGGGAGGTACACTGGAAGAAATCCTTGGAACATGCAAGTACTGCAAGGGATCAGGTAGGTGTGCAGCGTGCGGAGAAAGCGAATTTGAAGGCTGGTCGAGCAAAGCCGACTAAGATCGTACTACAGATGAACTAGGCAGCGCGGCGGTGGAAAGTAACTTCCGCAGGTTGTTCCTTATCCAGGAATGTGATGACAGAGTCCGCATGAAGCAGGCTGCCACAGGGGCCGAAGAACTTGATCTCATCCTCTTCGACGAACCAAACCACTTCGTAACCAACTGCTTGAAACTTGCGTCCGCAGTAAAGACCGTTTCGAATCAGTATCGACTCGTGTAGCGAAGCCACAGTGGTTCCCGATAGCCTGGCTAAATGGCTACTGATGGCTTGTCGTACTCGTTCCACAGGTGTCGATGTCATCTGCGTTGTGGGCCTAATCGGATATGCATGGACGATGGATGGGAACACACTTTCACTAACATCGTTCCATCGACTTGCTTCGATCAAAACTGGAATCGACCGCCTTCGGCTCGTCAGGCTTTGCCCAGTCTTCTTGGACTTTGATAGCAATGGAGCGGGCTTGAGACTTGAGGCTTAGACTCAGCATACAGTCGAATTTCCCTTCGCCCCGCTTCGGCCGCTTCGGGGAGAGGGGCCAGAGTTGAGGGGGCTTTCCAGGCTTTTACTCTGTCGTGTACATCAAACTCAACTCTTTGCCGGACCAATTCGTGGACGGGCCACCCACGTCTTATTCTCACTCGATCGACTCATATCAAACTCGCTGTCATTTAACTGACTTTGACCTTTGGGTAGCACCAATTGGCCCCTGCTGCTTAGAAATGGCAATTCGTAAGCCAATTGCATCTGGACAACTCTCGCCGGCTCATCGGTTAACAGAGCTCGAGAGCGATTGACTTTGGAATGGATTAGTCCGATGCGACGGTTGCAACGCCAAAATTGGCTGCAAAAATTCGACTTTATGGAATTTCATCCCGCACTTTCATTTCCACCAGCCCTCTTGTCTCTTCTGAGCTTCAAGAAGCGGCTATTTTTCCTTGTTTCCGATTTTGGTCGATCTAAAATTTGATGTAATCCGTCAACCTCCTTTTCGCTTTTGATTTTCGGACTGAGATTGGCGGAAGCTGCCAAACTAGCCCACACCCTGACGTTCCTACTAGAGTTTCGTGACTATGTTGGCTGAACTTACGCCTCCACAGAGCTATTTCTGCGGAGCTGCTAAAAACTATTCGACTCAGTGCGTTCATGAGCTGTTCGAAGCTCAGGTTGCCCGCACGCCAGAGGCTATCGCGGTTGAACAGTCGGGCAAGTCCATTACCTATCGTCAGTTAAACGCTCGTGCAAACCGATTGTCCCACTACCTTCGAAGTCGAGGTATAGGCCCTGGTTCGTTAATCGGTGTTAGCCGGATCGTTCGATCGAGGTTATCGTTGCCATTTATGGAATCTTGAAGTCGGGCGCGCTTACGTTCCGATTGACCTTTCTTATCCGCGTGAACGTTTGAACTACATGGAGAGTTCAGCAAAGCTCGAACTGCTAATCACTACCAGTTCGAGGGCAACTCTGTTTGAAAATCAGTCTAAGCTGCTTAAACTAGATACCAGCGATTCGCTTTTGGCCGCACAAAGTGAAGTTAACCCAAACTCACTGGCTACGGGCGATAATCTAATCTACGTCATTTTTACCTCTGGATCGACAGGGCAACCGAAAGCTGCCGCAGTCTACCATCGAGGGTTTTCAAACCTGATTCATTGGTTTGTTAACGAGTTTCAAATCACGGATCATGATCGATGCCTATTGGTCAGCTCACTGAGCTTCGACCTGACTCAGAAGAATCTGTATGCCACGCTGTTGGTCGGCGGAACATTGCACCTCTATCCGAGCGGACCATACGACATTTCATCTCTCTCAACTTTGATTAGGCAGCACTCCATTTCGTTGATCAATTGTACTCCGAGTGCATTTTACCCATTGATTGAACCGTTCGATGATTCAATGGCTCAAAATATGGAATCGCTGCGGATTGCGTTTTTGGGGCGGCGAGCCAATTTCAGTGTCGCGAGTCAGACCTTGGATCACGCATCCGATAAGCCGAGGTGAAGTCGCTAACACCTACGGGCCGACAGAGTGTACCGATATCTGCGGCTACTATAGACTTACTCAAGACAACTTGGACAAGTACAGCTTTGTGCCTCTCGGTCGGCCCGTTGATAACGTTCAAATGGTAATCGTCAATCCTGACATGACCCTTTGCCCAATTGGACAGGCAGGAGAGTTGTGTGTTGGTGGAGCTGGTGTGGGAGCTGGATACATCAACGATTCGGAGTTGACGAAGCTGAAGTTTGTTCCAAACACAATTTCGGGCATCACAAGTTCACTCATCTACAAAACAGGTGACCAAGCTCGATGGCATCAAGACGGCGTCGTTGAGTTTCTGGGGAGACTGGATCACCAGGTGAAGATTAGAGGCTTCCGAATTGAGTTGCCCGAGATTGAACGAGCCGCCGAGACTCACGCTGCCGTAAACGAAGCTATTGTGGTCGTGAAGAGCGACTCGACCTCAGCCGATGCTCAACTAGTTTGCTGCTACACCATCCGTCCTGAGTCGTGTTTCGCAGATGTTGACTTACGAACGCATCTATCCAGCATACTTCCGGCCCATATGATTCCAAGCTTATTTGAACCTCACAATGCATTTCCACTGTCGCCTAACGGCAAAGTCGATCGGAAGGCTCTCACAAAACTAGTTCAGGAGCGTCCGCAACTAACGAGCGTCTCAGCCTCTGATTCAGACGGCTTGGAAAAACAAATTCATTCCGCTTGGTGCCAACTGTTAAGCGTCGACCGAGTGGGAATAGATGACAATTTCTTTGATGCGGGCGGCGACTCGCTAAAGCTGGCAAGGCTGCATCAACACCTCGAAGCTTTGCTCGAGCGGCGATTCCCAATTACCGACTTGTTCGCAAATCCAACCGTTCGCGGAATGTCAAAGCACTTAGGAAATCCAAAGGCCGGCGAAGAGAGATTGCAACAACTGAAACAACGTGCCCAAATGCAACGGCAAGCGATGTCCGCAAAGCGTCGACCGAACTAAGCGTCAGCCTTTCAAGTTATTCTGACAAGTTATCAAACAAGCCTCACGAGATACAACTAGAAACATGGATTCGAATTCAATGGAACTTGATGGAATTGCAATTATCGGAATCTCAGGCCGATTCCCAGGAGCAAAGAACGTCGAGCAGTTCTGGCAGAACTTGATGCAGGGTAAGGACTGCATTTCGCGTTTACAAGCAGAACAACTGGAGTTTACTGTACTTGGGACACAAGCTGGTCGGACAAGTCGTCGAACCGTAGCAGCTCGCGGTATTTTGGAAGATGTCGAACAGTTCGATGCCGAGTTCTTCGGCATTTATCCCAAAGAGGCCGAGATCATGGACCCTCAGCATCGCATCTTCTTGGAGTGCGCGTGGGAGTCGCTTGAAGTTGCCGGATACAATCCCTTCGAATACTCGGGCATGATCGGCGTTTTCGCAAGCTCCAGCCTAAACACCTACCTTCTTCATAACCCATTCAGCGACGGAAAATTCGCTGGCAAACTGGCTGGAAACTATCAGGTTGGCGAATACCAGGCAATGCTCGGTAATGACAAGGACTTCATGCCGACTCGCGTGTCTTACAAGTTGAATCTCAAAGGTCCGAGCATGGCAATTCAAACGGCCTGCTCAAGTTCGCTAGTTGCAATAAGCCAAGCCTGTAATAGCCCGCTGAGCTACGGCTGCGATAGCGCGCTGGCTGGCGGAGTGTCGATTACTTTCTTCTCAGCGGCGCGATTATTTCTACGAAGAAGAGGGCTTAGCTTCGTCGGATGGGATATGTCGAACCTGATGCCGCAGCCAACGGTACGGTGTTTGCCACGGTTGCGGAGTGCTGCTGCTAAAGCGACTCTCCGATGCAGTTGCCGATGGCGATACCGTTCTTGCCGTGACTGGCGGAACAGCTATCAATAACGATGGCTTTGAGAAGATTGGCTATGCCGCGCTGAGCGTGAATGCTCAGGCCGAGGTCATCGCTAAGGGGCGCAGGCTACCGCCAATGTCCATCCCGATTCGATTAGCTATATCGAGGCTCACGGAACAGGTACGCCTTTAGGTGATCCAATCGAGATTGCAGCACCGGACTAAAGCCTTCGAGACGGTATGCGGATGGAGACGGATTTTCCGCAATCGGCTCGGCAAAAACCTCCAACATGCACTTGACGTTGCCTCGGGTGCCGTCGGTTTGATCAAGACTGTAATGCAGTTCCAAAAAGAGATGATCCCACCGCTACTGCATTACACCAAGCCCAATCCAAACATCGACTTTCAGAACAGTCCATTCTATCCAGTTACTCAGCCGAAACCCTGGGGCGCGAACTAGCGAACCGAGACGAGCCGGCACAGCCGCATTCGGAGTAGGCGGTACGAACGCTCATGTGATTCTTGAAGAATCGCCAATACAACAGTCGGACCGTGCTTCCGGTCCGTTTGTTCTGCCGCTGTCTGCTCGTAATCAACCAGCTCTGATCAGATGCGAGCAAACCTGTCGGCGCATCTTGAAGCAATGAAGAGATCAACCTTGCAGACGTGGCCTACACGTTGCAGGTTGGTCGCAAATCATTCAGCCAATGCGGTTATTGTTGTCGAGTGGGATCGTAAGCCTGATTACTTCACTTAGGGATACTTCGTCTGCTTCCAAGAAACCAGCCGAATTCGAATTGCCAGTTGTGTTCCTGTTTCCAGGTCAAGGTGCTCAGTACCTTGAGATGGCCGTGATCTTTACTTGCGTGCGTCTGTATTTCGCCAAGCATTAGACAAGCGTGCCGAAATATTGCTGACGCATCTGAGCTTCCGACATCCGGAAAGTACTATATCCTCAGAGCGAATTAGAGCGTGCAGAAGCTCAAAGGCAGATCGACGAAACATCGGTGACTAAACCCGCCATATTCGTCATCGAGTATGCTATGGCTCAGCAATGGATGGCTTGGGGAATCAAGCCCAGCGCTCTAGTTGGACACAGCATTGGGGAATACGTTTGTGCGGTGATCGCGGGAACGTTTACCCTCGAGGATGCCCTAGCTCTGTTGAGCGTCCGCGCGCGGTTGATGCAAGCGTTACCGTCTGGCTCGATGCTTGGTGTCAGGATGAGCGCGAAGGATCTCCAGTCGACTCTGCCTGACGGCCTGTCCATCGCAGCCGACAATAGCGCGAAGCTATGTACGATTTCTGGGCCAACTCCGCTCATCGAGTCGTTCAAGCAGCAGTTGGAGAGTCAAAAGATCGCCTGTCGATTGCTGGCCACTTCGCACGCATTTCATTCCGCCATGATGAATGCGATGCTAGACGAGTTTACTTCTGTTTGCCGGAAGGCGATCCGCAGGCAACCATCGATTGCTTGGAT
Organism: Pirellulales bacterium; assembly: GCA_046349795.1. Lineage (GTDB taxonomy): Bacteria > Planctomycetota > Planctomycetia > Pirellulales > Pirellulaceae > Aureliella. The sequence continues at coordinate 34,177 of JAXMBP010000048.1, forward strand.
ATCCACTTGCACTGGACAGCAGATTTCCGGACAGGATGTCACTGATGCCGCATACTGGTCGCGACAACTCAGACAAACCGTTCGATTTTCAGATGCACTGTCAGCAGTTGTTGCCAGACATCCGTCGGCGCTATTCATCGAGGTTGGACCAGGTCAGGCATTGTCTCAATTCGTCCGTCAGCATTCCGCCAATGTAGAACCTCATCGAATCGCGGCTTCGATGGTACAAGTGGAAGGCGAACAAAACGACCATCAGCAAGCCTTGACGGGTTTGGCCAAAGTCTGGATGGCTGGAGCTAAACCCGATTGGAAGTCGCTGCATCAAGAACAGCGCAGACTTCGAATTCCGTTGCCAACCTATCCCTTCCAACGCTCGGCCTTCTGGGTTGACAATTCTCGATCGAACAAAGTATCAGAAACTTCTCTGGCGACAGTTGCTGAAGCGACTTCAGTCCCGAGTCAATCGTCGGACACCGCCTGTGATTGTGCGCCGGGAGAAATAAGAGCAAACTTATGTATCTCGACGGAGTCATCGACACAAACAACTGCGACTCAAACGACCGCACCGGAAACAACCGCTACAGTAGCAACCTCAGCTTCAACGATAACCTCAACTCCGAGTTCAAGTTTAAGCTCAAGTTCAGCAACTTCGGCAGCTATTCCACTGAAAGACAAGATCGCCGCCGAATTGCGTTCGATCATTCTGAATCTGTCGGGAAATCCAGTGAAAGATGATGATGTCACTTTCATCGATATGGGCTTTGATTCATTGTTTCTAGCGCAAGCAAGCCAGGCTATTGATTCTCGTTTCGCTGTGAAGATCACATTCAGGCAGTTATTGGGAGACTTGTCCACCATTTCGCGAATCGCCGCATTCTTGGAGACTAAAGTACCCGCAGAGATGTTTGCAGATACTCCCGCGCCGCTTGCAGCCACTGCGACTGCTAGCGATGGTGGTACTCAAGCATTGCAACAATCAGGTACATTCGCGCAGCCTGTGATTGGTTCGATTCAAAATCCTGGCGATGTCCAACGGTTACTTGACGGTCACGTACAGACACTGCAGAAGCTGCTTGAAGCAAGCCGCCGAGCGCCGACGGGATCTTCGAGCAACCTACGAATGGTTTACAAGCCAACGAGTGCTGGCTCGGAAGGCAACACAAAAACCAATGAAGTAAAACGATTCGGACCGTACAAGCCTCTAGAGAAAGGTGAGAAAGGCGGACTGACAGATCACCAGCAGAAGGCTCTCGACCGTTTTATCGAACGTTACATCGCCAAGACCGGTAGCTCTAAGGCTTACACGGCGGAACATCGCCCGCACTTTGCCGACCCGCGAGCTGTTTCTGGATTTCGATCGCAATGGAAAGAGATGGTTTATCCGATCGTCTCGGCTCGATCCAAGGGCTCACGCATTTGGGACGTGGATGGTAACGAATACATCGATATCACCATGGGCTTCGGCACCTACTTCTTCGGTCACTCACCTGATTGGTTGATTAAGGCAATCGAGAAGCAGTTGCATATCGGTATCGAGATTGGACCGCAATCACCATTGGCTGGTCGTGTAGCCAAGAAGATTTCAGAGTTCACTGGACTTGAGCGTGTTACGTTTTGCAATACTGGTTCAGAAGCCGTGATGGCTGCGATGCGACTCGCCAGAACGGTAACTGGACGCAATCGCATCGTCTATTTCTCGGGCGATTACCACGGCATGTTTGAAGAGGTTTTGGTGCGAGGTGCGTGGCCGAACGGTCAATACAAAGCACAGCCGATCGCTCCAGGTATCCCGGCTAGCTTGGTCGAGAACATCTTGGTTCTCGACTATGACTCACCTGATGCTCTGGAGATCATCAAGCAACACCGCGATGAAATCGCTGCCGTAATGATTGAACCTGTGCAAAGCCGCAATCCGAGTCTTCAGCCGCGAGAATTCATGCATCAACTTCGAGCCTTAACTCGCGAGATCGGTGCCGCGCTGATCATTGATGAAGTGGTTACCGGCTTCCGTTGCCATCCTGGTGGTGCTCAGGCCTATTTTGGTGTTCAAGCTGACTTGGCGACCTATGGCAAAGTTGTGGGTGGAGGAATGCCTATCGGAATTTTGGCCGGCTCGCCGACTTTCATGGATGCACTCGACGGAGGACAGTGGCAATACGGCGATGATTCCTTCCCCGAAGTCGGCATGACTTTCTTTGCTGGCACATTTGTGCGGCACCCACTGGCGATTGCAGCAGCCGATGCAGTACTGGATTTCTTGAAGGAGTCCGGGCCAGAGCTTCAGGCAACTATCTTCCGCCGAGTCACGAACGTTTGTGAGGCGGTCAATCGACACATGGAAGAATTACAGGTTCCAATCCGCATGTCGAGCTTCTCAGCGTTTGCGGCCATCGATTACGCCTCGGACCTTAAGTTTGCCAGTCTACTGTGGTACCACATGCGGGAGAAAGGCATTCATATTTGGGAAGGCCGGCCATGCTACTTTACCACAGCTCACAGCGATGCTGATCTCGCTCGTTTCGTAGAAGCGTTTCGGGAGAGCGTCGAGCAGATGCAGGCCGATGGATTCTTGCCTCAACGCAATGAAATCGCTTCGGCTACTGTAGGTACGAATATCGACTATGAAAACTCTAATCGTTTTCCGCTGGCTGAAGGACAGCGCGAAATGTGGTTAGGGGCTCAGATGAGTCCCGAAGCTGCGGGGCCTCATCACGCTTGCAATGCATTTGTATTTGAAGGTCACTTAGACGTCGAAGCTCTGCGTAGATCGTTGAATATGGTAGTTCAGCGCCATGAAGGCCTGCGCTGCACGTTCAGTGAAGATGGCACTCATGTCATCGTGAAGCCTGAGTTATCCGTCGAATTGCCATTTCTCGATTTAAGCGAACTCGACCAGCCGACTCAGCATCAGCGCGTCCAGGAATTGATGTTGGCGGCGAGTCGAACGCTATTCGACCTAACCACCGGACCTCTTCTATCCACTCAGTTGGTCAAGCTAAACAATCAAAAACATCAGTTGATCGTTGCAGCGCAGATGATCGCCTGTGATGGATGGTCGCACTATGTATTGTTCGAGGAGTTGAGCGAAATCTACTCGTCGATCCTCGAAAACAGAGCCGCCGTACTACGCCCCGTAGTTCCGATGCGACGGTATGCATTGTGGCAACGCGAATACTTGGAATCACAGGCGGCTAAGGACTGTGAGCAGTTCTGGCAATCCAAATTTCAGTCAGCGCCCGCTCCGCTTGATCTTCCCACAAAGTCCCATCGACCACTAACCCGTACAGTAAATGCAGATCGAAAGGATCTGTTACTTTCAACCGAGTTCTACGATCAACTCAAACAGTTTGGTCGAGCTCAAAAATCATCGTCCTTCGCGGTGCTTCTGACGGCCTTTCAAGTTTGGCTGCACAAGCTGAGTGGCGCTCGGGATATCGTGGTTGGTGTTCCGTTCTCGGAGCAGAGCACACTAGGCTTTGAAACTCTAGTGGGACAATGTGCCAACACTCTCCCGATTCGTGGACGAGTTGATGCGGACATGCCATTATTGGAAGTTCTGAAGAACACTTGGGATGGACTGTTGGACGCTCAAGAGAATACTCACTTCACCTTTGGTCGATTGATCTCTAAGCTTGATCTGCCACATGATCCAAGCCGCATCCCATTGGTGTCTGTCATTTTCAATATCGACCCAGCCATGACAAAGGTTGCCTTCAGCGGACTGAAACACAGATTCTTTGCTGGACCTCGAGTTTACTTCCAATTCGATTTGGGACTCAACCTTGTAGAAGAACCCGAAGGATTGCGACTAGAGTGCGACTTCAATACCAATCTCTTCGATAGCGAAACTATTCAAAATTGGCTCGCAGGTTTTGAAACTCTGCTACGTCAAATCGTTAGCGAAGGCTCGCAGGCCACTGTTCGGTCCCTTTCCATGCTTAAGAGTCCTGACGAGGCTGTACTCAACGGATGTACAGCTATATCTGCCACATCACCGTTGTCGCCAATTCAAGTTTTAAGGCAATTAGCTAACGCAGAGCCCAACGCTCTGGTGATCTCAGATGGACAAGATTCTTTAACTCGCCGACAGATCGTCGATAAGGTAGACGCGATTGCCGAAGTGTTGCGTCGACATTCGAAGGCTCAGGTCCCAGCAATCGCCATTTTAAGTGACAATTCTGTTAACTCGGTTTGTACCGTGCTTGCAGCGCTACAAACTGGAGCTTTGGTAGCACCGATTTCGATATGTGGCACAGAGAAAAACGTTATCGAAAAGTTGAAAAGAATCACCTCTGAAACAATCTTAGTAGGTGAAAACGAATCGATCGCAGGGCTGTCTAATCCATCACTGAAAACGCTATCGTTCTCTGAGCTGGAAGTCGAAGCTGCGTCTATCACTGTTTCGCAGCAAGACAAGAGCAATGCGGCAAAACTGTGGCTAACGCCCTCGCTGGCATCTTCTGGTGCGACGCTGACAGAGGTTGCCTTTTCAAGCCTCATGCAGCGAGTCGCGGCCATGCGGAACGTTTTCCAACTTGGTACGGGCGATGCTGCGGCATTGACCAGCCCTGCTGGGACGATCGAATCACTAATGCAACTGCTGATACCCTTGTGCTCGGGATCTAAGATTCAAGTTTGCAAAGATAGCTCGACCCTAAGCTCACAACAGTTTGCGACTTGGCTTTCGGAAAAAGGGGTTACTTGGCTCAACGCAACAGCCGTTCAAGCTCGAAAGTTGTTGAGCGTTGATTTCGCGAGCGGAAACAGAATGCAGATTGCCTTGAGTCACGCGGTTATCTCGGATGACTTGGTGGCCAGATTATCCATGCGTTTTAAGAAAGCCTGGAGTCTACTAGGCTTGACAGAAAGTTGTGGCTGGGTGTGCTGCGCTGAACTGAAAACCGGCAGAGAAGCAGCTTTCGATTCAGCGATTGGCTCTTTTTCGATTGTTGTTGTCAATGACGACAAACAGCCTATGCCAGTGAATGTCCCAGGGCGAATTGCAATTGCTGGAACTGGCTTGGCAAGTGGATATGTTGCTGAAATCGAGCTAACGAACAAACGCTTCTTGGCATACTTAGAAGGTGTCGATAGTAAGCCCGCTATTCTGACAAATCTGTGGGCCAAGCGGCTTCCCGACGGTCGATTGAAGTTGATCGATGGAGATCGATCACGCGTGATGCTTCTAGGCAAAGAGCTGGATTTGGCTGCAATTGACGAGACTCTTCGACTGCACTCAACCGTTGTCGACGCGAAAGTACTAGTTTGTGATGACATCAGCGATGAACCCAAATTGGTCGCTTATCTTTCTGTAGCAAGTTGCGATGAACTTAACTTGGGTGATGAAAGCTCTACGATAAAATTCACGCGTCAACTCAAACAATCGATAAGAGGCAAATTGGGAATTCAGTGCGTTCCCGCGGCCTTTGTACTTCTGCACGAGTTGCCGATTGATGCGCATGGAGCTGTCGATCAAGCGAGACTATCAGCTCTTGAAGTAACGTTCAAGGAGGATGCAGACTCCGACCTTCCTTTGACGGACACTCAGGAAAGGGTCAAAGCGATTTGGCGGGAAGTGCTGAAAGTCGAGAAGATTGGGATCGACGACAACTTCTTTCAGTTAGGCGGCCAATCGCTACAGGCCGTCAAGGTATTCGCGCAAATCGAAGAGCAGTTTAAGCGAAAACTACCGCTGGCGACCTTGTTCCACTCACCAACAGTTTCGCAATTGGCCGAGATCCTTGATGATCAAAGCGGTTCGAAGACTGTTGGGTGGTCGTCGCTCATACCTATTCAGAGCCAGGGGACCGCCAAGCCACTGTTTCTCGTTCACGGAGCAGGCGGAAACGTGCTGCTCTATCACGCGCTTTCTCAGCGATTGGCTCCCAACTTTCCGCTGTATGGCTTGCAGTCCTTGGGATTGGATGGACAGAGTCAGCCACTGCATACCATAGAAGAGATGGCAACGCATTACTTGAAAGAAATTCGCGCCGTTCAGCCTGTCGGGCCATACTATCTGGGTGGCTATTGTCTGGGGGGAACTATCGCCTATGAAATGGCTCAGCAACTGCATCAGTCAGGTGAAGAGGTTGCTTTGGTTGCAATGCTGGATACGTACAACTTTAGCTTGGCGCTAAAGAGCAGCATGATTGGATTCTTACTGCAAAAAATCCGTTTTCATTTGGGCAACATTATTGGACTGAGACCAAGACATTTGGTTCAGTACATCAAAGAGAAATTCCGAGTTGCCCGCGATGGTGAATTTGCCAATCTGTTTACGTCGCGTCCAGGCTTTGATGTCGAAGCAGGACGAGCCACGTCAGGGGTCGAGCTTAAGATTCAAACCCTCAACGACACGGCTGCTGAAACATACCGACCCAAGCCTTACTCGGGAAAGTTGACATTGCTAAAGCCGCATATCAACTACAAGTTCTACCCCGATCCGAAAATGGGTTGGGAGAGACTTGCGCTCGGTGGTTTGGATATCGTTGAGTTTCCATTTAACCCTCACGCAATGTTGGCAGAACCCTATGTAGAGCAATTGGCCGATGCCTTGGTTGCCAGGCTACAAAGTGTTAGTGTGGAGGGGTCGCAATCTGCGAAGAGTGATAGTCGTTTGTCCATTAATTCAGTTTTAGCCAGCCATGTCGAGGCGCAATCTATCCATTCCGGAAACTGCAATTTGCCCGCTCGCGTTTCCACTAGCACTTTACAAGCGAAACCTAAGGAAAAGCTGGAGGCAACCTCGCGATGATGGAAAAGAAAGGATCACAGCCGCAGGAGAGAGTTCGCCGTGGAGAACTGGTCGAGGTTAGGTCCGCCGAGGAAATTCTGACAACTCTCGATAGTGGCGGAACAAATGGTCATTTGCCATTTATGCCTGAGATGCTGAAAATGCTGGGCAAGCAGTTTCGAGTGTACCGTAGAGTTGAACATTTTTCCTTTGATGGCGATGAAACTTGCGGCGACGAGTCTTCGGTGAGAGCATTTCCAGAGAATGACGTTGTCGTGCTTGAGAACTGCCGATGTTCTGGTCAATCTCATGGCAACTGCAAGCGAGGTTGTTCGATCTTCTGGCGCGAAGCCTGGCTCAAGCCAGTTCAAATTGACGTGCCAAAGCAGAAGGGCTACAAGCTGACAGAACAATCAAAATCAAAGGCTAATCATACCGCAGTGTCCGGCTCGCCCGACGCTAGAAGTGAACTTGAGAACCGCTTGATCACTAACAACACAGAAGAACCTGAGCAATTCTATTGCCAGTCCAGTCAGCTTCTGATCGCCACTCAACCTGTCAGTTTCGCCGAACGATTGAAGCGCTGCATTCGCAACGTCGCAACGGGTAACTATGGACTGATTGAAATGTTGCGTAACATTGCCGTTTGGTTTTCTGTGCGAGGTCGAGAGAAGTTGTTTGGCCCATTTCCAGTGGGCTCACTCAAGCAAACGCCTGTGGAATTGCTCAACTTGCAAGCTGGAGAGTTAGTGCAGGTAAAGAGCCTGCAGGAGATCAAGCAAACGCTTGACCATCGCGGCTTCAATCGTGGACTGCACTTTGCTCCCGAGATGATACCCTATTGCGGCAAGATCTTGCGCGTTACAGTACGGGCCGATAAGATGATTGCTGAAGGAATCGGCGTCATGCGAACGATGAAGAACACTGTGATCTTAGAGGGTTGTGTCTGCGATAGTGCAACATGGGCGTTCGGTGCTTGTCCACGTCAGGACTTTATCTATTGGCGCGAAATATGGCTGAAGCGAGTTGAGCCCAAAGTGGAAACCAACTTCGAGGCTTCGAGCGTCGAACCAATCGAACCTGCGGCCGCAAAATGATCGCGATGTCATCGATAATCGAGTTTCGCCTGATTGCTGCCGCCTGGAAATTTGGCATCAACGACCCGACTTTGATTGCTTGGATTATCGTGGTTGGCTACTTGGTTGCGATGTGGTATTGCTGGCGAGTTGCTAGAAGCACGCGGAACTGCCACTCAAGTTCGATGGAGACCACGGATTCAACCAGCGCGACCTTTGCAGGTAAACTATTTCGTTCTAGAGCTTGCTTGCTTTGGTATTTGCTCGGCGCGATCATGCTGTTGATGGGTGTCAACAAGCAACTCGATCTCCACAGTCTCATCGTTCCGCGAATCCAAAAGGCCTTGTTTTGGAATGAATATTGGTCGGTCAATGCGGTTATTTTCGTAGTTGTGACCAGTTTTCTCGCAATAACAGGCTTGATCGTTGGCATACGTCTATTGATGCGACAATCACATCGTTTGCAGCTTGCTTACCTGGCTTTAGCAACATTGCTAACGTTGGAGATGGTCAGGTTCTCGCCAAACAGGTTCTCAAAGCTGTTGGTTTATCACCTGCTTTATGAAGATGAAAGCTGGTTACACGTGCACACCATCGAGCTTCTGGAACTCGCGGTGTTAGTCGTGATTTGTTGGCTAGCAAGAGCAACAATCAAGCACGAGACGCAGACCGAGAAATTTGATTCAGAGGGAGAAGTTAACGCAAACTCGGACGGTATTCAAGCTTGACGATTGCATCAACTCATGGAGAATCAAGGCGCTTCTTGATGCAGTTACGTGCCAGTTGGAACGCTGCGTTGTTGAGCGCTGACAATCAGCAACTTCTCTTAGAAACCTTAAGAATTCCCGCGTGCCTTCTACACAAGTTACCGATGATCTAAATCTAGCATCTGAATGGTTGCGAGGAGGCAAGCTAGTCGCGTTTCCAACTGAAACGGTGTATGGTCTGGGAGTTGATGCAACGAATTCAGCCGCGGTTGAGCAGTTGTTTATAGCCAAGGGCAGACCTTCTGATAATCCGTTGATTGTCCACATAGCAGACTGTGAATCATGGCCAGTGGCGGCTCGAAGTCTTAGTCCCATCGCGCGGCGTTTGCTGGAAGCCTTCTCGCCTGGGCCGCTCACCGTGGTTGTTCCAAAATCAGAATCGATTAGTTCTTTGGTGACAGCCGATTTGGACTCAGTTGGCATCCGCATTCCTGCTCATGAACAAGCCAGAGAGCTATTGAGGCTGACGGGCAAACCTATCGCAGCTCCTTCCGCAAATCGATCGGGTCGACCGAGTTGCACAACATGGCGGGCAGTTTTGGAAGATATGGACGGCAGGATCGAGGGAATTGTTCGTGGCGAAACATGCAGAGTTGGCCTTGAATCGACCGTTGTCGAGTGCCTCACGGATCTCCCGGTAGTCTTGCGAGCAGGCAGTGTGACTTTAGAGCAGATACAACAGATTGAGCCTTCGGCCATTTCAGTCGAACAGTTGCGTGACATCGATTCTCGCACGAAGGCCAGCCCTGGTACACGTCATGCTCATTATCAACCAAGTGCGAAGGTGATCCTGTTTGAGCATCTCGGGGAACTGAAAGTGCTTTCTGTGGATGAGCAGCGGAATTCCGCGTTAGCCCTACTCACGAGGTCGAGTGAAGATACTAGTCAATGCATTGACTTTGGAATGCTGGTCGCCTACCCAAACTTGGAGAGTTACGCTCAGGGTTTTTACGAACTACTAAGAGAAGCCGACCGAAGAAGGCTTCGACAGATCTTTCTTCAACTTGCCCCGGAGATCGCTCAAGGCACGGCGCTCAGAGATCGACAACTGCGAGCCGCGGGACGCTCGAGTTAGCGAGCACTAGGCAATGATCTGGTCGATCGGCTTGCCGTGATCAATATCCAATCGTTTTCGACCAGGTATTTCGAGTTTGCGTGAATCTAAACCCATCAGCTTCAGAATAGTGGCATGAACGTCGGTTACGTAATGCCGATCCTCAACGGCGTGAAAGCCAATCTCATCCGTGGCTCCATGAACCACGCCGCGTTTGATACCACCCCCAGCCAACCAAACTGAGAAGCCAAAGATATGATGATCTCGACCGTCTGAACCTTGAGTTCCAGGCAGTGGCCCGAACTCTGTTGCAAAGACGACAATTGTCTCATCCAACATCCCCGGCGATCTAAGTCTTCAAGTAATGCACCGATCGGTTGATCAACTGCTCTGGCATTGTTAGTGTGATTGCTCTTCAGTCCACCATGAGCGTCCCAAGCCTCCCGCGCCGCCGCCACCATGTTGTATTTGAACAAAGCGAACGCCGCGCTCAACCAAGCGTCTTGCAGCCAACAACTGGCTGGCAAAGTCTTTGCAATGCGATAGATCTAGGCCATACAGTTGACGAGTCTCTGCGGTTTCGTTTGAAAAATCCATGACGTCGGGTATAGACTTCTGCATTCTGAATGCAAGCTCATACGATGCAATTCGTGCCTCAAGCGCGGGATCGTTGGGATATGCAAGACGTCGTTGACTATTCAACTGTTCAAGCAACTTGCGACCGACAAGCTGAGCCTGTTCAGACATCTTTTGCTCGGGGCGTCCGAAGTCGATCGGATTCTTGGGATCAACTCGCAGTGGCACTGCATCGTGAGCCGGACCCAGATAGTGCCCATCGCGTTTGTTCCAATACTCGCGGGTGCCCATCGAGATGAATTGCGGCAGGTTCTCATTCAACGAGCCCAATCCGTAGTGTATCCAACCACCTAATGTCGGAAACTCACCATCATTCATATGTCGACCGGAGTGGAACTGCGTTTGTGCCCCGTGGTTGCTGTCGGTTGTCCAGATCGATCTCACTATTGCCAGTTTGTCCACATTGCGACCAATGTGTGGAAACCAGTCCGACATTTCAACACCACTTTGCCCATAATGACGGTAGGTCATCTGTAGTGGATACAGAACATTGCGCTGATTGCCGTTGGCGTCGGGCACGACTAAGCGTTCAATAGCCAGCTTCTTGGGATCTTGCACGTCTGCGAAAGGAGTTTCAGCAATAGACTTACCAGCATATTTGTTCAGCATTGGCTTGGGATCAAAGCTCTCCATCTGGCTGACTCCGCCATTCATGAAAAGCCATATGACGCTTTTAGCCTTAGGTTGAAAATGTGGCAATCCATTGGGCGGTTGCCACGCAGAATCGTTGGCACGCAAGTCGCGATCGAGCATCGCTGTCAACGCTAAGCCGCCAAATCCCAAAGCCGAGTCGGTCAAGAACGATCTTCGTAAGTATTGCATCATTGACCTATCTCAGCGTTACGAAATCGTTGTGGTTGAGCAGGGTCCACATCAGCATCTGTCGAACTTGCTCTTGCGAGAATCCGTCGATGCTCTGCCATTG
>JAXMBP010000049.1:0-42969 GCA_046349795.1 Pirellulales bacterium
AGTCGTAACGTACGCGCCAAACTCGGCGATCAACCATTGTGGTTGAGCACTGCCGGTGGTGGAGTTGCGTGGCTGCACATCCGAATCGACAAGCATCCGAAGTACTACTGGCACAAGCCGTTTAAGCAAGTCACTTAAAGTTTGTTTTGCCGCGCCAAATTGAAGTATACTACTAACACCTGGAAGTTTACGGTCCTAGCTCTCCGATCGCACCGCTGATGCTCAATCCTGTCAGTTGATGACGATGTATTTTCACTTTCCAATTCATCAAGCTTGGAACGCCGAGTCGATCGCTGAGTCGCTTCTTCGGCGCGATATTGACGCCAAAGTTCGAGGTGGTGAGGTTGTGATATCATTTCGGCTCAAGTTCTTTGGGTTTATTATCGGAGAAATTCGGGACGGTGTTGATGGAGTCCCAGAACCTGCCGTAGTGCGAGGTAGGGTTGCCAGCAACAAATCAATCTGGTTCTCAAAAACTTACCCGCGCTCATGGGCGTTGGATTCTGCAACTGGCTCGCGGTGCATTTTCGATAATCGCAAACTCGTTGTACACTATCTTGGTACATTCAAGGATTTGGAAACAATTTGTGGTACTTGGGAGATACGCGCCTTTCGCCGAGCAGTTAACGGCAAGGAGTACCAATTGCCTCGGATGAGCGGAAGTTGGAATGCGAAGGCGTGCTGTTGATACTCGGTTGAGATGACACGATTGTTCGCATGCAAGCACTTGATTCGCAGGATTACAAAGCAACTTCCCTGAGACTTGTAAAGTCGCCAACTGAAGGACAACTGGTGAGATTCTCCCTGCTTCATCTTTGCATCCTGATGATAGTCTTTGCTGCAGTCTTTGGAGTGATCCAGAGTTTTTTCGAGATCAGTGCTATCCTCTTTTCACTCTCCGTCTTGACGCTAACCACACTTTCTGTTCTTGCCTTTAGGACGCGATACCGCAAACCGGCTCGTTGGGCACTCGGCTTGTTTATTGGCGCATGGCTGCTGTCACATCTATTTGCGAAGATCTCAACAAGCGAGTTGGTTCGATCAAAGATTCGGGCTAACTACGTCAATTCAACCGTTCACAGCCTAACAATTGATCCCTACCGTAATCACAATACGTATGCTATTGACTCGCACCCAACTCCTTGGATTTACACGGGTAATGCGTGGAGCCCATTCCCGTTTACTGCTTCAATTGAGTATGGCACTATGAACGAGTACGATTCAGGAGCAGGAGCGCGTTTGTATTTTTTGGCCCTGCCCGGTTATCAATACGAGTTTACTTCCGAATATCTTTGGTCGCGTAACTGAAAAGCAGTGAGAATTGCCTGAAATTCAAAACGAAGCGAAGGCGCGAGCCTATTGGCTGGAGTCATCCGAAGTCGACTGGAGTTTGGCTCAAGAGCTTTTGAGCTTGAGAAAACAGAAGCTCAAACCACAAAAGAACTAAACACTTGCATCTTTGCTGACTAACTCTTCAACAACGGTTTGCCAAAACAAAGCATCACGCGGCCATCGCTGCTAATAAAGGTTCTTGCATGCAGAGCAACCGACGCTCGGAATTGAACTCTGTCTAGAGTTTGTAATTAGTGTTTAGGAAACGTGGACATCGTGAAGCTGTTGCTAGAGCACAGGGCGAGGTTCGACATACGTGACAAATTTGGCGGCACCGCCGTTGATCACTGCAGGAAGTTCGATTCTGTTAAAGCAGAACAGATGCTGATGCTGTTCCATGAATTCGGTGAGCCAAAGGCTAAAGGCGAATAAGCAGAAGGATTGTAAAGGTTCAGAACCCTCGGCTAGCGCCGGCGATAGCGCGGGGTTTTGATATTTCACTCACGCTTTGCCTTGATGGACTGCTACATTGAGCTGGCTTGGATCATGCACAGCCTATCGCTTGAAGATGACGAAGCAGCTTTAAAAGCCCCTCTTCGAAATTCTTCACATGAGGTGGATCGACTAGGCTGGTACGAAAGCCGAATCGCAAATGGAATGCTGACCGGCGCTCGAGCAATAGTCGATCTCCAATGTCCTGCTCAGGCCATGGGAAATTCTTGGACTCTATGACATCCGAAATATCACCGGATACGCATATGCCCGACCGCGAGCCGAATTCGTGATGGTACATCCGCATTCGAAAGCCAACCGCTTTGATAGTCACCAGCGAAGTGTGTCCCGTAGTGAATGCGTGTACCTGCTGGTAGACCGAAGTCAAAGAGCCATACATCGCATGTATTGCCGTGACTTCGAATGTCGGACTACTGTCACAACGGTCCACTTGCACCGACGTGGTCATTCCAAGTGCATCGTGTCGTCGATTGATTTCATCACTGATCACGGAATCCACTACAAACTTTACCGAACCATCGAATCCCTCAAGGATGATCTCATGAGGTTCGATCGGCAGCCAACCACCAAGGTTTGATGACATTTGAGTTATTAACTTTCGACTATACGTCCTGCCAAGTTAGTTCAAAATCACGAAATAGGATTTGCAGTTCAATTCCAGACGAAAACAGTAGCCGATGTTCAAATAAACCAGATTAACCGAAGATCCATTTCCACCACGGTAAGGATTTCGTCGTAGCCGTATAGGTTCGACTTGCGGGTTGATCTACGAGTCGAATATGGTGCCAAACAGGCGGGTGACAGGCTTGACCGGTAATTGTCAATCCAAGTGAATGACAATACTGTATCACAGCAGATTCGCGGCTTCGGCCATCTACCCTTGACTCAGCTTCAAACTCGAAGGGCTCGCCATGTTGAAGACTACAATCGCCATTCTCAACGGATATTGCTCGCCGCAGAGTGCCTGACTCATGTACTCCAATGTAGTAGCAGCAACTGGTGCTTTGCATGTTGAGTACGATCACTCGATTCTTCAACAATAGCGAATAACTGTTTGCAAAATCAGTTAGTCGAGAAAAACAGTTGAAGTGCGCGGTACACCATCCAACAGGACATTCCGCAAATGAAAAAGCAGTAGGGAGTTTGCCAAAATGAAAAAGATCACCGTATATTGGCAAACTGCTCGACACAGACGATGTCAGCTCTTTGGATGGGTCGTTATCGGCGAAAAAAGCTCGAATCGATTCCTCGAGTTTTGTTACCCTTACACCTTCAAAATAAACTGCAGTGTGCGTTGACAAATGCTAACTCCGTGAAGAACTTAGCTTACTTTTCGTGCTTACAAGTCTGGAAAGATGCGTTTGTTTCGGATCCCTTTGCTCAATGTTCAACCTTGCGAAATCTTTCACACTCTGGCGAGCGTAGCTACAAGCTAGAAACTTCAATCAAACTCCTACACTATCCCCTTAATGACGCTGCCGTGGACATCGGTCAATCGAAAATCGCGGCCGCTGTAGCGATAAGTTAGTCGAGTATGATCGATGCCAAGTTGATGCAACACTGTTGCCCATAGATCGTAAACTTGACATTTGTCTTCGACGGCAAAGTACCCGAGTTCGTCTGTCGCTCCGTGAACTTTGCCACCTTGTATACCTCCACCAGCTAGCCAAACGGAGAAGCCCATCGGATTATGATCACGTCCGTTGCTGCCTTGCGAGAACGGAGTTCTACCAAACTCTCCCGCCCAAACGATGATCGTCTCGTCGAGCTTCCCAATCCGCTCTAAGTCTCGTATCAGTCCTGCGATGGGGCGATCGATCTGTAGAGCCATCGCGCGGTGGCCACGCTCCAGTTCGCCATGCTGGTCCCACGGATTGGCCGCGTTGCCGGCTCCGATACCCTCGTTCAAGCAGCTAAGCTCGATGAATCGAACGCCACGCTCGATCAATCGGCGAGTCAACAAACATTGCCGACCATAGGCAGCCGTTGTTTTGTTCGCCGAGTCACAGCCATAAAGGCTCATCGTCTCAGCCGATTCTCCCGCAATGTTGCATAACTCAGGAACCGCGGTCTGCATGTGAAAGGCTGTTTCGTAGTTCTTAATCGCCGAAGCAATCTCGTTCTGATTACCTGCACGACCTAAGAAGCCTTGGTCCAACTCGCGCATGGCAGACAAGCGATCCATCTGCAACTGAAGATCATCGGGAGAGCGAACATTCGCGATCGCCTCGCCAAGGTCTGCATTCAGAATCGATCCTTGATGAAATGAAGGAAGATAGCCGTTGCTGAAAAGGCTGACGCCACCGTGAGGCGGTACGGCTCCACCCGATTGCAGTACAACATAGCTCGGCAGGTTCTCATTCAAACTGCCCAAGCCGTAGGAACACCAGGCTCCCGCGCTGGGATGTCCCATGAACGGGAATCCACTGTGCATGAAAAAGTTGCCCTGTGCATGTTCATTCACAGGAGTCGTCATCGAACGTACGATCGCCAGCTTGTCGACCACCTTGGCGATCTCAGGAAACAATTCGCTAACTTCGATTCCAGATTCGCCAGACTTATGAAACTTGAACGGGCTAGCCATCACTTGGCCATTTTGATTGAACTGAGTGCGTTCAACCGGCACCGGCATCGGCTTGCCGTGCAGCTTCAACAGTTCCGGTTTAGGATCAAAAGTGTCTAAGTGTGAAACGCCGCCCGACATATAGCAAAACACGACATGTTTAGCTCGTGGAGCGTGATGCAGTTTGCGCAGAGCGGCTGTCTGAGGCAATGCTAGTTCATCTGCGGCAACAGCTTGAGCCATCAGGCTTGCCAAGGCAGTAGCTCCGAAGCCCATCGAACTGGACTTTAGAAAGCTGCGTCGCGTCAATCCATATTGCGATTGCAGGTCTGCATTACTACGGAACATAAATGAACTCCTTCAAGGTAAACACAGTCCTGACAACTTGGGCAAGGCTCAAGCGATTCACATCGGCTTCTGTGAGCGCGGTGGCACTTTGATTGACCTGAACCGGCAATTGAGTCGCGAGGCTGTTCAAACGCTCTTCGGCGTTTGGCAATTCAGCTAGCCACGAAGCAAGATCGGCTCGTTGAGCTGAACTCATAGCGGCCAGCAACTCATCCTCGCTAATAAACTCAGTATCGCTAGCTAGCGATTGAACCTCTACGGCACTGAGCGCTCGATCGAACAGTTGAGCCTTAAAGATCTTGCCGAACAAAGTTCGATTGCCGCCTGCCGGTAGATGACGCAATCCTAGAGTGACAACAGTGTTATCGGCAACAAACTCCTGCAATCCGGCAGACTGGTAGGCTGTTCCGTAAGGCAGGCCATCCCGGTAAGCTCGAATCGTTCCATTGGTATCGTAAGCGATTGCCAGATGTACCGGTTTTGAATTCGCTGAGGCCTCGGCGGGTCCCTCAAAACTTTTCGTGCGTGCGAACACATTGCTTCCCGATAGCCATTGCTTGGGAGTCTGCTCGGCAAACACAATTGAATCAAAGATACCGCCATCGGCAGATTGAATTGAGATCGCTCCACCTGCACGTTGAGTCAAGTTATCCAACTGAACTAGCACCGTCAGTGTCTTTTCGCGAATCTGCATTTTGATTGGATTTGAAATGGCGTAAGCATCTTGTCCGACCCACAGTGCGCCGTCTTGGATTTTTGCATTGCCGACAAGTTTTAGACCGCCGGGACGATTTGCATTCTCGATGGTAGTTTGCGAATCGAATTGCCATTGCAGGTAGGGACGCAGCTTGCCCTGCTCATCCCTCGTAACATCAGAATTCGAAACCTGATCCTGCTGTTTCGATCGGCGAGACTGAGAGATTTGTTGACGGATCTTGGCTTGCAGTCCAGCGATGGAAGCTTGTAGTTGACCTACAGCCTGCTTTGCCGTTTGGTACTCGGCGACAGTTGCAGTAATTCTCTTCTTGCTCTGCTGAAAAAGACTCGATAGTTTCGAAAGCTCTTCAGAGGTTGGCTGGCGAGAGAAGCTAGTTGTTAACATAGCTGCGAGCTGCGGTTCCAACGAATGATACTGGCGAATTAGATTGCTGGCAAAAACTTCTGCCTGTCGAGTTAGGAATGGATCGTTCATCATCGTCAGAGATTGAGCCGGTACATTCGTTTGATCGCGACGTCCCACCGTGCTGAACGGCTCTGGAAAATCAAAGGTACGCAGCAGAGGATTTAACGAGTTGCGAATGACGGGTAGATAAACGCTTCGACGAGTACCTTCCATTGGGGAAGGAGGGCCAAAGGCTGTAACATCCAAGTTGCCCGCGACTGCCAACAACGCGTCTCTAATGACTTCAGCCTCATAGCGACGGACGTTCCCATGGCTCAATAATTCATTGTTTGGATCTCGCTCAAGCGATTCTGCCGATGCGATGGAAGTTCTGCGCCAAGCGTCCGAGCAAATGATCGTGCGGATCATCGACTTCAACGACCAGCCATTCGACTTTAATTGTTCCGCTAACCAATCGAGCAACTCCGAGTTTGAAGGCATCGCCCCAAGCCGTCCAAAATTGTCGGGAGTCGCTACGATTCCAGCTCCAAACAGATGATGCCAGATTCTATTTGCCATCACGCGACGCGTCAGAGGGTTATTGTCGGCTAAGACATTGTCGGCCAACTGTAAGCGACCACTGGATTTAGTTTGATAGGGCGCTGCGTCGATGGCTTCTAGAAATCGGCGCGGTATGATTTGCTCGGGACGTTTGTGGTTGCCTCGCACAAACAGTGGAGCATCTACACCGGTTGTCTCCTCCAAACATGGAACACGGTTCGAAGCAGGTATCTTAGACTCGAGTTCGCGCCATTGCAAAACGAGTTGCTTGATAGAATCGCTTGCTTGCTCGAACCTACTTGGCAACAGGTTCAACTTTTGACAAGCATTCAGCAGCTCAATGTCATCTCGACTTGCGCTGCCTTCTTTCCAGGCTGCGAATGCTCGAGAGATTTGAGTGGCGTAAGAGGATAACATCGAACTCGGATCGCTCGAATTATCATCAAGCCGAATTTTCCAAGTGCCCTGCATGAAGCGTGGCGCTGGCGGAGCAACATCGCGAGGCAGTACGCACGCTTGGCAAACTCGAAACCAACTGCGAGCGCGATCGTTGGTGAGCAAAGGAGCATCACGAGCGGTGGTGACTTCGATATGCAGTTTGTCGCTTGCCCAATAGCTAATATCGAACTTATACCATTGAAGGCCCGGAGTTAGATTCTGAGTTGGATAGATGGTTCCATTGCGAGGATAGTTCTGAACCACGTACCGAAAGCTTGCTGCTCCGTCTCCTTCGGCCAAGATCCAAACGACCGAGTCTTTCGGGCACTCGAAATCGGGCGAGCTAAGCCGAGCGGAATCCTTGTCGCTAATGGTTCTGGATGTGAGGCCACCAGAATGCAGTTCCTCGATTGCCCGTTCGCCAGTCCGATCACCGGCACTCCGATCACCCGCTATCGACACGATGATATCGCCAATTGGCGTTGAAGACTCCAGTCCAACTCCTGTTCGAATCCACTTGCTGGCGACCTGAGCATCGTTTAGATCCCAGAAAAACATTGCCTTGGACTGCCAATCACCCGACTTAACAGGTTGCAGCAACTTTCCATCATTTCGGTCGAGTACAGGACCCCAGAACTGTTTTTCAAGTATCGAGAGTTGCTCGGGTTTACGAGCTTCAGCAGCAGCCAACTCCGCCTTGAGATGATCGTAGAGGTCGCCAATCGAAGCCTGCCACAACTGTACGAATTCGGCTCGCAGCTTTTGCTTCAGATCCACCAACTGATCTCTATGTCGATGCAACACCTCGGACGATTCGGCTGAGCTACGACCAGGACGACAAGAAGACAGAACTCCATATAACGCGTAGTAGTCCGCCTGACTTATCGGATCGAATTTGTGATCGTGACACCGCGCACACGATACAGTCACACCCAGAAAGGCTTTTGAGAATGCATTGATTTGGTCATCGATGAAACGAACGCGTTCATCCAATGCGTCGGTAGGTGAAAATCCATGAAAGACCATCCGCCAGTGAGCTGTAGCAATAAGCGATTCATTCAGACCAAGTTTCTGATCGACCCGCGGAGTAATCAAATCACCCGCAATATGCTCCCGTATCAATTGATCCAGAGGAACATCTTGATTCAGCGACCGAATCAAGTAATCGCGATACATCCAAGCGTTGGTGATGATAGGATCGCCTTCGCTGCCGTGAGATTCGGCATAGCGAATCCAGTCCATCCAATGTCGCGCCCAGCGCTCACCGAATCTTGGGTCCGCTAGAAGCTGATCCGCCAGTTGCTCCCATGCCTGCTGAAACGAAGCATCGTTCTTTTGACGTGCTTGATCTAACTTGGTTTTATCGCTTTGTAGCTGTTCAATCGTTGGAGGCAAACCAAGCAGATTGAAATACAGCCGACGGATGAGAGTTTCGCTAGAAGCAGTCTCCGCTAGCTTAATTCCGGCGGACTTTAGTTTGGCTTCGATCAACTGGTCAATCGGCGACGAAAGTGAACTGGACTGAGGCAACTTCTGTGAAACGATCGGTTGGAAGCTCCACCATTTCTTACGAGACTCGAGCACTTTTGTCCCACGATTTATTTGCTAAATTCGTCAGCCGTCGGAGCCTTATCGCGAGGGTCGGCTGCGCTACTACAATCCACTTCCGGAAAGTCCTCGATCACATGGTCGCTGAGCTTCACCCGGTGGAGGACCAAATCGGATTGAGTGGCTCATTGCGGTGAGCAGTAAACTTTCTGTGGCGATCCAGGAACGACTGAAGGTCCTGAATCGCCCCTTAACCAGCATCCCTCACGCAGATCCAGTCGAAGATTCGATCTGGCGAGTGCGTCGATGGAGTTATGGCACTTCCGTAGCAGTGTGTTCAATCAGCACTTCGACGAATCTTGGCCTCAAAGTATTCCAGCGACGCGGGATCAAGTATCCATCGCATTGCAGAACGCTAATCCAAATCGGCGAGCCCAATAGAATCAACAGACAAAGACGAACGATATGACGACGAACAATGCGAGACGAAAATGAGTATGGCAGACTCACATGGCGACAGTTGTTTTGGCTTGAGGCGGAAGTATAGCGGGACCTATAGTTTACAATTCAAAAATGTAACTCGCTCCGCGGGGAGGCGGCTTGGCTTTTTCACCCAGCGTCACCCAGGCCCGCGGAGGCTTGTTTTCAGCTGTCACTACAGGGGCGTTCGGCTGACTGCGGAGCGATCAGTTACACTTCAGCGCTGTGACTGCATACAGCCGACGATGCTCCTTCTAAGCTCTTGAAACACAGAGACGGGAATGGGGTCTCAATAGTGCCGTGAACGCGGAGAGGAACTTTGGCAAGTTCCACTGGCCGTAGAAGAATTCTGGCGAATCCAGCTACAGCAGAATGGAACTTTGGCGAGTTCCATTACGGCGAACGATTTTTAGCCCAAAACCGCTACAGCAAGACCTGCAACTTCTGCAGTTATAATGCTTCTATTCTGAAGATTGCAGGCCGAATCAAGAATGCATCCTGCCTCGCCGTTACTTTGAAGTTCAACCCCAATCTGTTCCGGCCCACCACCTACCCAGCTCGGTATGCTGAATCCCAATTCCGCATTACTTTGATGAGACTCACCGCAATGATGCGTTACGCGTATAGACTAAACATTCTCTTCAGCCGCGGTCTTTGTTTTTGCATGCCAATCATCTGTCACTCGAGCGATAGATAACTCTGAGACGGACAGCAAGTTCAACAACTGAAACAGCCCATACTGAATCGGTTATCACTTTGAACGCGACGTACGGTAGTACTTTCGAAAGCCAGTTGCAACGCTGGCAATCCCGCCATGGAAATATCAATGGCAAAGGTGGGTTCTTTCTTTCGCTGCGCGGTCAAGATCCGGAATTTGATTTTAGCAGCTCGCTGTCGCAGCTCTCAGGCAGACGAATCGATCCGATATCACCTCAGCAAAGCCTCACATTACTCAAGGCCACGGAGCAAAGTTGCTCACGAAGGTGGCAAGCGGTTCGCTGAAGATAATCTACAGAGCACGAGCTGATCGAGCGTTTCGATCAAAGCCGAATGCCTTCGCCGAACAAGGATGCCGCCAGAGTTACTTCGCTGAATGTTTCTTGCAGTCAAACGGTTCTGTACCTTCCGACATCTGAGATCCAGCTATCAGTCGTAGCCCACTTCTCCGATGGATCTCAGCGCGATGTGACTCGATTGGCAGTTTATGAACCAAGCGACCCAACAGTAACTGCCACTGTAGACGGCCTGATTCGATTCGCTCAACCTTCAGTTGCAACCGTACTGGTACGCTACCTCTCGGGTCAACAACCCATTCAGCTCGCCTGCAGATCGAATCCGACCGAGTTTATGTGGGCCGATCCGCCCGTGAACAACTGGATCGATAGTCACGTCTTCAGTCGATTGCATCAACTCAAGCTCAATCCGGCTCCGCTGGCGGACGATGCTACCTTCCTACGACGATTGTCCTTGACGTGCGAGGCATCTTGCCTACGGCTGACGAAGCAAACATTTCTTGCAAGACACCAGGACAAGCGTAGTGCCGATTGATCAATACTTAGCGTCGCCTGAGTTCGCATCGTTTTGGGCTCAAAAGTGGTCTGACGTAATGCGCAATGAAGAGAAGACGCTGACGCGAACGGCGTTGGCAGAAGCTGTTCAACTGGATGAACACTCAGTTCGCACAAGATCTTCCACTGGATCAGTTCGTTCGACAGATCATTACTTCGCGAGTCGAACTCACGACAATCCGGCTGTAAATTACCGGCGAGCTCACCGAGATGCATTCATTCGATCCGAAACTACGCAGGTTTTTCTCGCCAGTCTGATTGGCAAAGCGCGAAATGTCACAATCATCCTTTTGATCGATGGTCCAGATGAATACTATCAATGGTCCAGCGTTTTTGAGGGATCGACTACGAGATCATCGCCAATGATCGCAACATTAAATCCTGATAAGCATGAGTTTATCGGCGATCAGATCGCAAGTAAAGCTTGAGCGACCGTCAAGAATGCGAGAACTGGTAAGCCTGCAACGCCCAAGCTTCTCGGAAGCGCCGCTTACATGGATGATGAGTCGGATCGTCTAGAACATCTAGCTCAGTGGATGACTTCACCCGACAATCGTATGTTCGCACGCGCTCAAGTAAACCGCGTTTGGTACCACATGATGGGCGTTGGTCAGGTTGAACCGATCGATGACTTAAGAGCGACGAACCCACCTTCGCATCCTGAGTTGTTTGAACGATTGGCTGATGAGTTTATTTCCAGCGGCTACAGTCTGAAACAAATGGTTCGAACCATCGCGCAGTCTCGTACCTATCAACTGGATTCAAAACTCGATCGTAAAGAACTTGCCGAGACTGAACAGCTCGATCCCAGGCTATTAGCCAGCGCGGTAGTTCGACGATTAACGGCCGAGCAGATCATAGATGCTCAATCTCAGATCTGGGTATTCCTGCCAGTTTTGAAGGTTATCCAACTGGCACGCGAGCGGTCGATATCGCTGAGTCGAACGAGTGCGAAGAAAGCTCAGCTCTGGAGATCAATTTTTGAGTGCAGTTTGGCAAGCCCTCACTGTCTTCTGGCTCTGCGAATGAACGAAGCAACGAGGCGACCTTGGGATGCTTCCAATACTCGTTTTGCGGGTCCAGTTTGCACGAGCGAATCAAACAATCGACACAATCGTCTAGGAAAACCTTGGCAGCAGAACGCTGAACCGGCAAATGAAGATGAACTTTACTGGGCTACATTGTCTAGACCAAGGCCCGATGAGCTGTCGTCAGTTTTGAACAACATGAGCCAATCGCAACAACTCAAGCAAAGGAGAGTTCTTCGAAGATTTGCAGTGGGGCCGCTGTTGAACTCAAAAGAACTTCTGTTTCGTAACTAACACTAACTGAGTTGCCAGTATGAAACCATCCAGTTTTGCATGCCTTGTGGATATCGATCGCTGGATCTGTCTCGACGGAGTCTACTGCGCATTGGTGGGTTGGGTATGTTGGGACTTACGATGCCCAAGATTCTCCACGCCACGGCAACTCCTTTGACCCTACCGGTCCGAGCAAAGCAGGTGATCTTTCTTTTCCAGTGGGGCGGGCCGAGCCACTTGGACACCTTTGACCTCAAGCCCGACGCACCCGCCGAGATTCGTGGACCACTGCGACCGATATCGAGTTCAGTTCCCGGACTTCCCGTCAGCGAGCACTTTCCAGAGATGGCCAAGCGGATGGATCGAGTCACGTTGATTCACAGCATGACTCACACCATGAAGAACCACAACTCCGCCGGTTACTATGCTTTGACTGGACATGCTCCACCAAGCGACGATCAACGCTTGCGAGACTCATTAGATCTTTGGCCAGCGTTTGGCTCCATCGTTGATAAGCTCTCACCCAATCGAAACGAGATGCCAACCTTTGTTTCTTATCCCTATACCATTTCCGACGGCTCTGTCACTCCAGGTCAGCACGCCAGCTTCCTAGGCAAACGCCACGATCCATTTTTCTTCAAAGATAATCCCAACGATAAGGCTTTTCGACTGCCGGAGTTGACTCTGCCGAGCGACCTGCAATTGGATCGAATGCAACGACGTAGAGAGCTTCAAAAGCTAGTCGATCAACAAGCAGGTATGCTAGATCGAAGTCTGGAGGTTCGAGGCTTTGACGACTACTACGAAAAGGCCATTTCGATGCTCACGTCGGAAAAAGTCCGAGCCGCCTTTGACATCGAAAGCGAATCCGATGCAACTCGCGAACGTTATGGCAAGAACACCTACGGGCAAAGCTGCTTGTTGGCCAGACGCTTGATCGAAGCAGGTGTGAAGTTCGTTACGGTCTATTTTTCAAGCTCGATCGGCGGTCGTCGAATCAACGAAGGTGGTTGGGACACGCATGGATTTGATGATACGCGAATGTACGAGATCGTCGATAAGTATCAGCACCCCATCACCGATCAATCTTTGCCAGCTCTTCTTGACGACCTTCAGGATCGAGGCATGCTAGACGAGACGCTAGTGCTGTGGATGGGCGAATTCGGACGGACTCCAAAAATCAATAAGAACATCAGCCGCGATCACTGGCCTCAATGCTACACGGCGTTGCTGGCTGGTGGTGGAGTCAAGCGAGGATTTACGTACGGCGCGTCGGATGCCAATGGAATGTACCCCGACAAAAATCCTGTTCGTCCAGAAGATCTTGCTGCAACGCTGTACACGCTAATGGGAATTGATCCTGCCACCGAGGTGCACGATCGAGCCAATAGACCTTTGACCATTGCTGGCCGACCGATCATGGATGTGATTGCATGATGTCGAAAGCGTTAGAGCCAAGTCGACCGTGGCTGGTCGATAGTCTGTTTTTCCTAGCAACCCTCTGGGCGGTTCCTTTGCATGCTCAGGAAGCCAAGCCAGAGAAAGCTGAGACTCCGCAAGTTCCTATCGCTGAACAGATTGCCAAGCTGGATGTCGAGCTTAAAACGAATGGTGAAGCAGCACAAAAAAACCGTTTGGAGCTAGCGGAACTTCAGCGACAACAGTTTGATCTGAACTTAAAGCTCAAGCATCTTGAAAGCCAGCTCCAAACACTGGATAAGACGCAGCTTGAAGGCCGACAAAAGATCGAGAAGCTCTTGACCGACAGTGGCCAGTGGATTTCGTTTAGCCAGAAGATTGCACCGATACTTCGCGATCATTGCTTGACCTGTCACAACCCGAGAAACCCTCAGGGGCAATACATTGTTGCAACCTATGCCAACCTAGTGGGCAATGGAGAGTCCGGTCCAGCCGTGGCTCCAGGCGAAGCTGAGAAGTCGCCGCTGTATAAACTCACCGCCGATCACTCGATGCCACAAGATTCATCGCCACTATCGGCTGAACAAGTCGAACTGATCAAGCGTTGGATCGACGCGGGGGCTCGCTTGGATTCAGGTGCACAACGTGACGACAGTATCTTTCGCTTAGCACCTCGAGGCGAACAAGTACAACCGCCAGAGCATTATCCCGCGCCGATACCGATTTCGGCCGTAGCTGTATCGACGAATGGTGAATTGATCGCAACATCAGGCTATTACGAAGTATTGCTATGGTCTGCTAATGATGGAATGCTGGTTAGCCGCATCCCTGGAGTGGCTCAGCGAGTGCACGCCATCGAGTTTCTGTCCGATGGAAAGCGTATTGCAGTAGCCAGTGGTACGCCAGGGCGAGTTGGCGAGGCTCGCGTGTTCGACTTGACCAATGGCCAGCCGATCGCGGATCTTTTGTTCTGCCAAGACTCCGCGTTGTGTTTGGCCGGAAGCCCAGATGGCAAGCATTTAGCCGTTGGCGAAACTAGCGGGGCAATAACCGTATTTGCTGTTCAAGAAAAGTCCTTTGATCAGCTTTATCGCATCGAAGATCACTCAGATTGGACAACTGGCTTATCCTGGTCGCGAGATAGCAAATGGATTGTTAGTGCCAGTCGCGACAAGACGAGCAAAGTGTTTGATGCATCAAACGGCAAGTCGAAAATCACCTTCAATGGCCATGAACAACCGGTATTGTCCGTGTCGTTTGCAGATGACAATCAGCATGTGATCAGCGTCGGCGAAGATCATCGCCTTAGAATTTGGAACATCAGTGAAGCTAAACAAATTCACGACCTAAAAGAGTTCGATAGCCCGTCTTGGTTGCTTAGGTTCGACGAAAAGCACTGCTTAGTAGTCGGGACGGAAAGGAAAGCTGTACTCGTAGAGGTTTCTGCGGGAAAGAAAGGAAAGAAGTTCGATTTTTCGGCTCCCCTAGTTAGCTCGGCGGCTTTGAATACAAATCGCACTCGAGCCTATTTGGGGACCTATCAAGGCAAGCTCCACTCGATCGATTTGTCCGACGCAGGCACGGAGATAGTGTTTCAAGCCACACCTTAAACTGCAGTGGACGAGGTTACGAGTTCTGATTTGATAACAGTATTCGAGGTCCAGGCACGCCTCCCAAACGATCCGTCTGTTTCAAGCCATCGCGTCAACCGCTTAGACGAGTCGCCGAAATTTTGAAGGACGACAATAAAATTCACGAAGCACTGGTGACCTCGTCCACGACAAGGAAATCGTTAGGCGAAGAAACTCAGCCTTTCAAGCAGTGCATGTTGGCCATCGAAATGCCACTGACTATCGCGCCCACGATACCAACAAAGCCTTGGTCCGTTCCACACAGAAATAGGTTCTTTAGGTGAGTCGTGCCGTCGAGCTTCTTTTCGGGCGCTCCGTAGACGGCTCCATTGTCATGTGAAGTAAATCGCCGAATGGTCTTGGGAGTAAACACATCGGTATCGATGACATGCGAGCGAAAATCTGGAATGAAACGAACGGCGGATGCTACGCTGCGGTCATACCACCACATTTTTTGTCTCTGATATTCGGCCTCTTCCAAATTGACCCAGGACTGAAAATCCGCAATGGTAGTCAATCGAATGATTCCATCCTCAAGATTGCCAATTTCAGATGGGTATTGGTAGTTGTTTGGGCTGCAGATTACGCCTGTCCGAGTATCGCACAAACCGGATGCAGGAGGTCGCCAATCAAACTTCGGACTGTCGTTGTAGAATACGATCGTTTCACCAAAACCGACATCCTTGGGTTGCTTGTCTAGGACGGAGATCGACTCGATAAAGGTCAATTGGCCCGGTCGTTGGTCTGGAACTTTCTCAGTTAGGTCTTCACACAATCGCTGCGTCTCGACAATACCTGCACTCGACAGGACACGCTTGGCTTCCAAGACCTGTCCGTTTTCTAGTTCGACTCCAACGACGCGATCTCCTTCGACTTTGAGAGACGCCACGGGGCTTCGCAGCTTAAGCTCGCCGCCCAGCGACCGGAATCTTCGAACGAGATGTTTCAGAATCAGGCGGACTCCTGCGAAGGGGCGTGCGAAGCCTTCCAAGAAGATGCTGCGAAACAT
Organism: Pirellulales bacterium; assembly: GCA_046349795.1. Classification (GTDB taxonomy): domain Bacteria; phylum Planctomycetota; class Planctomycetia; order Pirellulales; family Pirellulaceae; genus Aureliella. The sequence goes on from JAXMBP010000049.1 coordinate 15,814, forward strand.
GATGCAGAACTGTCCGAAGTCCATGTCATCTTCGCGAGCGTTTCCGTACCACATCAGTGGACACAGAATCATTTCGATGAGTAACGGATCCTGGATCGACGAACGAAGGAACTCGCGAGCTGAACCACCAAAATTATCCTGGGTTAAGTCGTCGTAGTCGACCAAAGCGGTCAGAAGCTTTTCGAAGTTATCGATTTCGGCAGGGAATGCTCGGCCGATTTCGCTACGAAGAAAATCGATATCGTTGGTGAATCCTAGACGAACTCCAGGGAACGCGATGGCCGAGCCGACCTGTGGAGAAAGTTCGAAATCTTCCCACTTGAATCGCAACTGTCGCAACAGTCGAGCTAGTGGACCTTTCTTGGTTCCGGGCGGAGTGAAGTTGGTGACGGCGTGCAGACCAACATCGTAGTTTCTACCTCCCAACCGATAGAAGCCGTTCAGGCCTCCGATGGTCCAGTGCTTTTCGAGGATGCAGACCTTTTGGTCGTAGTGGGCAAGACGAATGCCAGCAGAAAGCCCTGACATTCCCGCGCCAATGATGATCGTGTCGTACACCGAACATTTACCGATCGATATTCGGTTCTACGCTGCAAGTCTGCAAACCCCGCGGTTGCAACCCAACTGACAGCTTGTTAAATGTCAGCCATCTTCGGCTCGAGATATTTGACCGTGCTGGCCATGCTTGCCAGATTGCCATAATCTTCTTCTGGAATTTGAACGCGATGTCGCTTTCGAAGCTCCATGACGATGTCCAGAAAGTCCATGCTATCCAGCTCCAATTGCTCGCGAAATGCGACGTCGTCCTTCAAACCGCTCAGATCTTCATCTGGTGCGATATCGCTAAGAATATCGAGAATTTCATCCCGGATTTCGGCTGGACCCATGACGTACACAACTCCTCGGACTGACTTGAAAAACTGGCATCAGAGTTTCTGATACCGAACAGCAGGTGCAGAATCTTACTCAATGGTCAAGCTTTCGACTAGTCACGCTGGCCCTCAAGGGATAGCTGACTGTTGTAGCGATTGCGAAAAATGGCTATTCGGGGTATCTTCGCAGCCTAAATCAGTGACGAAAAGATCTGAGAAATCGTTGATTGAAGCGACTTTGGGGCACACGTAGCTCCCGTTTTGCAAGATGTGCCGATTATGGGCGAAGGTAAGCCGTAATCCAAAAATCCCGTAGTGGGATTTGCCAGAGTTCCAAAAATGATTCTCGCGAATCAAAGCCTGCGAACATGATTTGCTTGCTGAACTGTGGTTTGATTTGTCAGAGTCAGCGCGATCTGTGCCCAAGAAAAAGAAATCCAAGAATTAAAGCATATTGAAAGGCAATGAGGAAAGAATGAGCGTTTCAACACCAGCAATCGAAAAATTGGCCATTGATACGATTCGAACTCTGAGCATGGATGCCGTACAAGCTGCCAACAGCGGCCACCCAGGAACACCAATGGCTCTTGCGCCCGTAGCGTTTCAGTTGTGGACCAGTGCATTGAACTTTGACCCGAGCAAACCGTTGTGGGAAAACCGAGATCGATTCGTATTGAGCTGTGGTCATGCTTCGATGCTGCTGTACTCGTTGCTTCACCTTTCGTCAGTCAAAGCTACCGACAAACACGGAAAGGTTCTTGATCGGGCAAGTATCACTATCGAAAATATCAAGAACTTCCGCCAATTACACAGTCCTTGTGCGGGTCACCCCGAGTTTGGTGAAGCTGCAGGAATTGAAACCACGACTGGACCGTTGGGCCAGGGTGTTAGCAACAGCGTCGGAATGGCTATGGCAGCCAAGTGGAAGGCCGCAACCTACAATCGTCCGGGTTTCGAGCTGTTTGACTACAGTGTCTATGCGCTCTGCGGCGATGGCGATTTGATGGAAGGCGTTTCGTATGAAGCGGCATCACTGGCTGGTCACCTGAAGCTTTCTAATCTGTGCTGGATTTACGACGACAATAAGATCACGATCGAAGGCGAAACTCATCTGGCCTTCAGCGAAGATGTAGCCCAACGCTTCCAAGGGCTTGGATGGAACGTTGTGCGAGTCGCCGATGCCAACGATTTGGACTCACTAACCTCGGCCTTCGACAGCTTTAAGGCTTGCTCCGATAGGCCAACACTGATCATCGTTCGCAGCACCATCGGCTATGGATCACCTAATAAAGCCAACTCGCATGCGGCTCACGGTGCTCCTCTGGGCGAAGATGAAATCAAGTTGACCAAACAATTCTATGGCTGGAGCTATGAAAAATTCGAAGTGCCTTCCGAGGTGTTTGAGTACTTCAGCGATACATTGGGTAAACGAGGCAGCGAAAGTTCGGATGCCTGGGAATCATTATTCAGTAGCTACGCCGCGAAGTATCCTGCCGAAGCTAAGCAGATTGAAGCTTTGGTAGATCGAAAGTTACCTGAGGGTTGGGATGCAGGCTTGAAGGCTTTTCCGGCGGACGAGAAAGGCTTAGCCACTCGCGTGAGCAGCGGCAAAGTACTGAATATGCTTGCCCCACATTTTCCTTGGATGATTGGCGGTTCCGCAGACCTGGCACCCAGTACGATGACCTTGTTGGAAAAGCAAAGCGACTTTAGCAGCCACGATTACTCAGGCCGCAATTTGCGCTTCGGCATTCGCGAGCACGGAATGGCCGCTGCGATGAATGGAATATCACTCGGTGGTCTTCGAGTTTTTGGCGCGACCTTCTTTGTATTTACCGATTACCTGCGACCCTGCTTGCGATTGAGCAGCATTCTGCATCAACCTGTGTTGTATGTGATGACTCACGATTCGATTGGCGTGGGTGAAGATGGGCCAACGCACCAACCTGTAGAACATTTGGCAGCCTGTCGCGCTGTCCCTGGTCTCTATGTTTTCCGACCCGGCGATGCTAACGAAGTGCTTGAGTCCTATCGGGCTGCGATGCAGATTTCCGATCATCCATCGATGATGGTTCTGTCGAGGCAGAACGTGCCCACTTTGGACAGAACCAAGTATGCCGATGTAAGCGGTGCGGCAAAGGGTGGTTACGTGCTGAAGGACAGTAAAGGTGCACCCGCTTGTATTTTGATCGGCACTGGTAGTGAGTTGTCATTGTGCATCCAAGCTGCTGAACAACTGGAGCAGCAAGGTATTGCAGCTCGCGTGGTCAGCATGCCATGCCAAGAGCTGTTCGATGAACAACCTCTAGAGTATCGCGAGAGTGTTTTGCCTTCGAGCTGTGTTGTTCGAGTAGCTTGTGAAGCTGGTATTCGTCAATGTTGGGATAAGTACCTGGGCTTGGCCGGCCACTTTGTCGGCATGAGCGGCTTTGGTGCTTCGGGTCCTGCGGGAACACTTTACAAACACTTTAAGATCACAGCCGACCAGATCGTTTCGTGCGTCAATGTTGCCATTCGTGGCATCGACGAAAGCGAAGGCTAATCCCGCACCTCGTAATGTAGCTACCTTCGCCAGAAGGTGATAGTCGAAGCGCTAGAGAACCGTACTACGTTTTGCCAGAACGTGGAAAGTCGACTAGCTGCCTAGTCCAGCTCATGGCCAAGGTAGCTACCTGGCCTAGCCTGTAGTGTACACTACCGGTTTTTTCGGGGAGCCTCGCGCATGCCAGAGACCTCATCTTCCTCGCTCAAGCAGCGAGTCGAAAATTTCTGGAAGTGGTTTCCGTCCGTTTCTCAACAATACTTCGATGCGCTCGAACAGAACAAGTTCGATTCGTTAGTGGAAGGTTTCAATCAGCACATGTCGAGTTTTCTGTACGACATGGCTTGGGTCTTTGGGCCTGGACCAACCGAAGATTCTCACTCGTTAACGGTCAGCGGAGAGTGTATCGCAGTCAAGCAGCTCGTCGCGCGCTATTGGCTGGAATGTGCAGTCGAGGTGCCGGGCTGGTCGTTCTATAGCTCCCGACAGCCCACTGAACCAGACAAGTTGGCCGGAATGGAGCTGACGGTCGGAAAAGAGAAGTCGATTGACACTACCAATTTCTTGCTGAAGGTTCGCGTCGACGAGGAAAACCAAGTCTTCGATTTACGAGCTTGGCACGAGAACTTTCGCGAAGTGCCTCGGTCGCATCACGATGAAATTCTTTTCTTGCTGCTCGACGAAGCACTGGGCGAGTTTGGAGCATCAATGTGGTTGGGTGATGTTGGTATCAAGCCAATTAAGCCAGAGAAGGCCATGGTCAACTTGGTCAATCTTCGAGCCTACCTACAGAAAATCATCGAGGAAAGAGGCTGGCAGCGTTTGCCGCCTTTGGAAGAGTACGCTGTTTACGAATTGCCTGAGCGTGGCGATTTTGCGCGCGGAGACACAATTTGCGGCATCAGTTGTATTCCCGAAGCAATTTTTGAATTGATCGAAAATCGTGGAACACTTCAAACCGATCTACTCGAAGGAACTGGAGCCGAATTGGTCTACATCCAAGTCGACTCTGATGCTCTACCAGCCGATAAAGAGTCTGAATTCCGGTCTGAGGTCGAAGATATGCTCGAAGAGCGTTTGCGGGAGGCTAAGTCCGGATATACGCTCGGTGGAGCCTACGGAGCAAGCTATAGTTACATCGACTTGATACTCTTTGATGGGGACGAGAGCCGAAAGCTAGTAAAAAATCTGTTGAGCACGCTGAATTTGGCTGATCGATCTCGGCTAGTAAGCTTTTGTTAGCGGGCTTGAATCTTCAGGCTTGGGGTTTTTATCCAAGGTTTGAACCGCAGACGCTAGCGGCGCTAGGCACTGTCGGGAGCAGCGAGTGGTGCATCCAGTTGGAAAACGTTGAGAATTGCCTCGTGGATGGAACTCTGATTTCTTACCACAATGTACTCGCGGCTTTACCATGAATGAATCAACACGACTGACGGCGGCTATCGACTAAGGTTCATATATGCGAAAACGCAGGCATTTCTCGCGCTAGGGAATGTTTAATGCTCCAGCAGAACGACTGCCGCCGCCGGAATCGCCGCCACCTTCGTTTCCTCCCTGTGAAGCGTCGTTTTCCATCTGCTGGTTTCCTTGATCCGCTCCAGGATTGCCGGCCGAGTTGGATCTGGATTCAATTCTCGGTGTGGTTACTTGACCCTCTAAGAACTTCTTGCCGCCAACTTCAAGGCCGACTCCCAGGCAAACTGCTATTAAAGCTAGATCCATGACAGCCATCAGTGCTGGAATGCTTCCAAATCGCTTTGGAAAATGCCCCTTTATTGGAGGATAACTGGCTGCGGGCTTTTCCACGGTTGTGGTGCTAGGGATGGTTGCGTCAGTGGACGCAACCTCTTGCTGAGTCAGGTCTTTTACCTGACGAAAATCTTCGGGCCTTTGTCCGCAGGTAAAAAAGTGTAAGAAGGAAGAAATGACGCTACGATCCTTGTAATGCCATTCGTTTGGGTTGTAGTTATCGACCCACCACTGACGCAGCGCGTTGGAGTGAATGTAAGCGAAGGCGACGCTACGGTGAGTAATCAACGCGATAAATGCCGCGCAAAGGAGCACGACAGCGATTCCCATTTCGATCGTCAAAGCTGGCTCCCACTCCACCTCTTTGGAAAGCAATGTGGTCTGAAGCATCGCAAAGCAGATAAACAAGAAGGCATGCCCGGCAAACAACCAACTTAGCCTCTGATTGATCAAATTGTCCTCGTGCTCGATCGCCGACCTCACCATCTTCCATCGATCATCAGCCAATGCACTCTGCTGAAGTTTTTGAATGGAGTCACCGTCGTTGCCGCAATTGCTCATAGATTCTTACCGATCGAAACGGACCTTGATTGATTTCGAAAATCGCTAAAGCCGTATTAGAAGCTGTCTGGATCAGAAAAACCAGATGCATTAGGGACTGCGCGGCTAAGGCAGGCTAGCCGACGCAAGTTTTGATGCGGCCGGTATTTCTGTGTTACGGGCCGAAGGGCCAACAATTTACTCAGCCCAGTCTGAAGAACTGGTATCAGCCAGTGTTAACGTCCCGTTCCTCAGGACTAACACAACCAAGTGTGAATTTCCAAAACGAAGAGTCCTTGCAGTTCAGATTGCTAGCCGGGGAATACTCGAATCGGTAAAATGCGTTTGGGTGCTAACACTCTTAGTGAGAGGACAAGTGATCCGAATGTCAAACATCCTGCACCTCAAATCCTTCATGGGGATTTCGTTTCTACTTCTTCTCGGTATGAGTTCGCTGTTTCAGCTTGAACTCAGTCCCGCCCATGGCCAAGCTGCAGCAACCACCGTTCAGCAGCCTGTGTTTGGAGTAGCGGTGAGTCCTGACGGGCTGATGACCCACTCCCAGTTTGCTCCTCCTGGTGGTGAGCTGTTCATGCAACGGGCGGCTGTTGCAAGAAATCAACTGAATGAAGATCTTCAAAAACCGTCTGCGTTTCGAAAAATATCACTCGCAAATTTGCAGAAAAGAGTAGCCGAGCATGACGCGAAGGGCGAACCGTTGGCTGAAGAGCTACAACGGCTGGCGGGGCTTCAACGTATCGAATTCGTTTTCGCATTGCCCGATCAAAATGACATTATCTTGGCGGGACCAGCACAGGGTTGGCTCAATGACGCTGATGGACGTGTGGTGGGAATGTTCAATCGTCGCCCAGTGCTTTTGTTAGAAGATCTAGTAACCGCCTTGCAGGTCTTCAATACTGGGGCACCGAGAGATGTATGGGTGGGCTGTAGCATTGGGCCCAATCCAACTGCGATGCAACGCCTAAACGAGTTTCGCAAGACGATTCCTCGAACCGTCGCCCGCAATCAGGAGGCCCAGGTTGCACAATCAGTTTTCAATGGCTTGGAGCAGATCCTGGGCGAGAGCAATGTGAGTGTGTTTGGCATTTCGTCGAAGACTCACATGGCCAAAGTGATGATTGAGGCGGACTATCGAATGAAATTAATCGCTATCGGTCGCGAGCCGGCGCCGATCGATATGCCTGTGTTCTTTGCGAAATTAAAGAGCGCGCCAGCCGATAACTTCCAACGTTGGTGGTTTACTCCCAGTTACAAGTGCGTCGAGATAACCGATGATCGTTTGTCGCTGAGGATTTCTGGGCAAGGCGTTCAGCTTGGCACCGAAGAATACAAGATGGATGCTCAAGGACGACTGGTTCAATTGAAATCGAATCCTCTTCCTGCCGCCAAACAGTTTGCCGACTCGTTTACCAAACGATATGAGCAGATTGCTACGCTGAGCCCGGTTTTTGGTCAACTGCGAGTAATGGTGGATGCACTGATCGTTGCCAGCTTTATTCAGCGAGAGCAATTGCTCGACAGAACTTCGCTAGACCTGTCGACGTTGATTGATTCGGGCAACGTACCCACGGAGACTCAAGTTGCTTGTCGAACGGCGAAGTCGGTCGCCAATGTTAAGTGGGAATCTGGCGTGATGATTGCTCCATCAGGTGGCGTTTCAATCATGGCTAGTCAAACATTCGAGCCCGAAATGTTGTTGCCGGTCTCTAAAACTCTTCGACAGGCCAGAGAGGCTGAACTAATAATTCCGCCAGATCGCTGGTGGTGGGATTAGAATTTGCCGCGGCGCATTCGAGAGGTCAATTCTTTGTGGCCACAATGGCGGTTCGAGTTAATTTCGCGGGCAAGTGCGTGAAGCTGAGTCGACGATGAGTAACGTTGCATCCGTTTTCACGCAGCACATTGACCATTCGAGTGATGGGAATGTTGAAGTAGTGATAGCGTCGTGATACGAATCGTCCTGACAAGCTTTCATTCATTTCCAGGTTGATCATAGTTCCGCCCGGTTGCAGCAGTTGCACAAGCTCAATCAAACTTCGCTCGATATCCTTCGAGTAACCGATAACGGCTCCAACACAGATCAAGTGGATCGAAGAGGGCTGTATGTTGATCTCGGTCCCATCGAAGGTTTTGTAGCGGCTTGGGTGGGAAATGTCGGCTGTACCAACTTGAATCCTGTGATCAGCGATTCCGCGAGACTTGGCGTTGTGCAAGGTCTTTTTGAGAAAATTTGGTTCAAGGTCGGTGGCTATCAACTGAGCATCTGGGAATCGTCGCATGAGGCCCAAACCAAGTAGTCCAGTTCCACAGCCTGCATCCAGAATGCGCAGCGAGCCTTTGTGCTCCAGAGGCAGTTGTCGCAAAAATCGATCCAAGCTGCGTTCATAACCTAGCGATTTGATGAAGAAATCGTAGACGCGGCTTTTCTTGTAAAAGGTGGGATTAATCATGGGCTGTAAACGGGAGGTGGGTTGAGGATGAGGAGAATATTTTAGCCTGTGTGGCTGCGTCGAACCAGCGCAATCAACGGAGCATATCGCGCCGAAATAGTTCTTTAGAGGCCTGAAATGATCGTGATAAAGCAGACCGAAAACCTCACTCGTGGTACAGGGATGACTGGGGTTGAGGGACCGTGCCTAGCCAACCACGATAAGTTAGAATGGGGCCTCCGAAATAACTAGTTACTCATTGCGAATCTCAGAAATGCCATTCATTGCTCAACAAGTCAAATCAGCTCGACTGCACCTTCAAAAGTCGGATCCGGTGATGAAGGTTCTCTTGAATCATCACGGACCATTTACCGCGAAAGCCAAGACGGATCGTTTTGGGACGTTGGTATCTTCGATCATCTCTCAGCAGATTTCAACAGCGGCGGCGGCTACGATCAAGCTGCGATTGCATCAAGCAATTATGGACAAAGCCAAGGTCAACAAGTTGCCCACTCTTACTGCTGAACACCTCCAGCAGTTTGATCTCGATTCGTTTCGAGAGTTGGGTATTTCACGACAGAAGGCAACGTATCTTTTGGACTTAGCCGACAAAGTTGGCGCTGGCGTTGTTGAGCTACACAAGATGGGACGTATGAGCGATGACGAGATCATCGAGCAATTGATTCAGATCAAGGGTATCGGTCGCTGGACAGCTCAGATGTTCCTCATCTTTTCGATGGCCAGAATGGATGTCCTGCCGGTTGATGACCTAGGAATCAAGAACGCAGTTCAGCGGCAATATGGTCTTGAACAGTTGCCAAATGCGTCTCAGATCGAACAGCTTGCCGAGCCTTGGCGGCCTTACGCGACCATTGCGTCTTGGTATCTATGGCGAAGTCTGGAGGGTTAGACAGCGTGAACGATCTATTGATGAAAAAGTAGTCAAATTTAGGGTTGATTGAATTGCAAATCGATTCGATTGCATGATAGTATTTCTGGCTTAATTTTCCCAGCCACTAGGTTGTGACTGCCATTTGCCCGCGAACCTGCCCGAGGTCCATAAAATGTCGATACTGTTTCGCTGTCCGCACTGTGAAAGGCAATTACAAGCACCCGATAACGCCGTTGGTAAGACCGCAAAGTGCCAAGCATGTCAGGGAACTTGTAAGGTTCCTGGCATAAGCCAATCGTCACAAAAATCCGAGAAACCATCGACTACGGCTTCAAGCGCAAGTGCGTCAGGCGAAACAATTGCCTTGGTGTGTTCTTCCTGTACCAAGCGGTTGAAGGCTCCTGTTACGAGTCGAGGCAAGAAAGTTCGCTGCACTTGCGGAACTGTGCTCCTCGTGCCTGGCAACACGGCTGAAACTCCGAGACAACCTTCGAGTAGCTGGCTAGATGGATTGCCACAAGAAAGTCAAACCAACTATGCCTCTAACTCAAGTCCATTTTCGTTTGATTCAGGTCCTAGCCATTATCCTTCTGCCAACGTTCCTCCATCAGCCAATTCTCATTACTCGCCATCTCCAAGTTCAGGTGCTGATCCCTACGGCCAGACCAACACTCAATCGAGCTACTCAGCTCAATCGACAGCCAACATGTACTTGGCCAATGCGGCTTCGGAAGTGTCGCAGGAAAGATATGTTGAACGAGGTGAAACGTGGAATGTGGATTGGGCGAAGATCGGTGGCGGATTGCTAACAATGTTGGGTGCCACAGTTTGGTTTGTGGTGGGATTGGCAGCGAATCGAATTTTTTATTATCCACCGGTCCTTTTCATCATCGGCCTGGTTGCAGTATTGAAAGGTTTTTTTGATGGCGAATGAGTTTGTAGCTAGGCTCGCCAGAGCTTGGAAGAACCAGTAAGAACCGCCATTTGTGCAGCTAGAGGCGACACAGTAGCTGCCCTTTAGAATGAAAACCTAATGTGATTCATCAATTGCTCAAAGATCTAGCATGGGTATAGAAAATCGGGACTACTACAAGGACGACGATCGAGGCAACTCGGTCATGTCAGAAACTCCCACAGTCAAACTGATCATCATTGTGACTGTCCTGTTTTATTTGGCTCAGCTTTTTTTCGTTTCTAATTCAGGTGTGAGGCTCAAAACTGAAGACGGACTGCTGGGGTTTGCTCCCAGACAGAGCGTTGTCGAACAATGGTGTAGCTTAGAGACCGACAAGGTATTGCATGGACAAGTGTGGCGATTGATTACCACTGCTCTGCTTCATGATCGAATGGGCATTTGGCACATCGTCATGAACATGCTTGCACTTTATTGGTTTGGCCGATCTCTGGAGTTGCATTATGGGTCACGGGAGTTTTTGATTTTCTATGTTGCGGCAGCTTTGGTGGCCAGCTTGACGTATGTGATCATTCAGTTGACTAGCGGAGATCGAGCGCCAGCCATTGGAGCTTCAGGGGCCGTGATGGCTGTGTTTTGCCTGTTTGCGATGTGGAATCCAGGCTATACAGTTCGCATCTACTTTCTTTTTCCCATTCCGATTATTTGGTTGCTGGGACTGTACGTGCTGTACGACTTGCATCCGCTGATTATGCAACTGAACGACCCCGAATGGAAAACTGGCGTCGCGCACGCAGCTCACCTTGGCGGCGTGGCCTTTGGTTACTTGTACTACAAACGTTGTTGGAACCTTGAAAAAGTGGTCGACAGGTTCTTGCCCAACTCTGGGGCGAAAGTTAAGCAAGCTTTGAATCGCGGAAGCTCCAGCACAGCTCATCCTGCTAGTCGCGACGACGCAATCGTTGATGAGTTACTGGCCAAAATTAGTCAGCATGGGGAGGCTAGCCTAACGGAGCGAGAACGAGAGATTTTGGTAGAAGCTTCAGAGCGATATCGGCAGCGACGATAGCAGGCCTAATCCTTAATACCCGAATCCCGCCCGGATCACGAAAGTGTCTTGCAATCGTAGGTTGTCGCCTGGGCGAGCCTTGTAATAGAGTTCACGGTCAAACACATAGCCCCCTTCTAAGAAGCCGATGCGTTTTCCGTCTCGCATCATATCGTTTCGGCCCCATTCGATCCCGAGCACAATGCGAATGTCATTGATATCTACGTTGTCTTTTGAGCCATCGGTGCGCTTGATTCGCCAATTCCCGCCACCATAGTATCCGGCTACGTACCACCACGTATCCATCGTTCCCAATGTGGTTAGGAATGAAGACAGTTTGGGCTCGGGGAAGAACAGATCCAATCTAGTGGCAGGGTTTGGTTGCCACAAAATTCCGCCTGCCGGTAGGATCTTTACTCGATTTCGATCCAAGTACATCACACCAAGCTTGAGTGTCGACTGTGGGGTTAAGCGAATGCGGCCGATACCTCGGCCTTGGATTCTCAGGCCCTTGATGCTGAGCGATTCAAAGGAGGAGAACATGCCGACTCGCAGTCCAAGCTCGGCTCCAAGAATCAAATTCGGATCGCTTTGCCAGCCCGCATCGATAAAAGCTGAATAGGCTTTCGAAGGAAGATCAGCGTTGTTCGTCGGGCTTAGATCTGGTCGAGGGCCAGCCCATTGATGCAACGAGAATGAGGGTAAAATGTAGATCGGTTGGTTCGAGAATGCAAAGTTCGGCCACAACACAGCCAAAGCTAGATCGGTATCGTTGATCGATAGATCGTTGTGAGCTTTATTGCCGTGGAGATAAGCGTGCCGAAATCTAGGCCCCTGAAACAAGCGAATGAACCCAGGTTGCTGACCATAAGGATTGTTGAACAACGAGCCTTGCTGATTCCAGTTGTAACCACCACCACCCCAGCCATTGTTGTAACCGTTGTTGTAGGGCTGATTGCTAAAGCCGCCGTTGTATCCGCTACCTCCGAACAGTCCGCCAAACAAACCTCCGCTGCTGCCGTTGTTGTAGGATCCGGGAAAAAGAGCTGATGGAGTGTTGCTCGGGAAAACACCAGGATTGTTGTAGTTGTTCGACAAAATTGACGGGTTTGTCTGAACAATAGCACTTTGACCGGCGCCAGGCATGATTGGCCCAGGTCCGTTGTAAGATGGGTAGCTGCCCATGCCAATTCCACCAAGCGGAGTGCTAGGAGCTATGCTTGGATAACTCTGATAGGGTCCAGTAACGGGAGCTGAGTAACCAGAACCGGAGTAGCCAGATCCAAATGCTCCAGGAGCAGTCAGCGCTGGATTGTAGGTTGATGAACCGAATGGGATGGATGAACCTGCATAAGGCGTGCTTGGTGGTTGGAAGACTGTAGTCGGTGCCAAGTTGTTTGCATTATTTGGCTGTGAGAACATCGCGCCGGCCAAACTGCCATAGCCGCCAACGTTGGGTGTTGAGGCATAGGGATCAAAACCGAGGCCTCGCGTTGGGTTCAGTGGCACCATGGTTGAGCCAGTTGAACTGGATGAACCGGAGGTCGATGGCAAGCCGCCAGTGGCAGGTCGCAGACCTTGTGACCCAAACGATGACGATAGCTGACTCCAGCCAGGTGTAGCTGCAAGCAGCACACCAAGCGCGACGAGTAGATATTGTCGGCAGGCTGGTTTCATGTTGATTTGGGACCGAATCTGGCTCGGACTACACTTCACAGAATTAGCCAAACTGCTTAGGCTTGTTCTAAGCCAGCGGCTACACTTTAACTAAGTTGCTGTAGTCAATTTTCAGCCGCATCGTCAAGAGAGTTTGAAGTTCGGCCTTCACCAGACTCTTGAGCCTTTTCGGGAGAAAAGAGACCCATTTTGTGGTAAACTTTCGGGCGATCATTGTTTTTGTTGCTAGCAAACCTCAGCAGCAAGTAACAGTTGATGATCGTTTTCCGGCTGATCATCAAACTCCTGAAAATCTTCTGGGCTAGCCCTTACACAATGCTTGAATCTGCATCGGAGTACTTGGTCTATTCACAGGTGGCAAAGCTCGTATACGCGATGGTGCTTTTGGAGTTCTTACGGAGGAGCGGGCAAGTTTTATTCGAAAGCTGCCGACAGGTAACCAAACGATTGATTCACGCTAGCAATTGATCATTGTCAAGACGATGAAGGCCTACGTTATGCCGGTCCATGAAAGGGCGTTCACGTTCGGCAATTCGAGTTTTGGGGGCCAGTTCAAGTGGACCAGCTCATTTACTAGCCTCTTGCGTGGATGTGGCTTCGCGGAAGATGCCTATTTTGATAATCCATTCGAAGTGGAAGCGTATACCGAAGATGCCAAGCGCAAGTCACGAATGGCAGAGTAAGAATGGTTGCACTTTTTGATTCATGCGGCTTCGCGGCGCAGTCCTGTGAGCATGAGAGTCGACTTTTCTCACAGTTCTTTTCGGCTAGTAATTTTCCTGGTAACATAGATACAACATACGCTCAGGATGATGATCACAAAGGCCATGTTGCTAAAGATAGGTTGCCAGATCGAAAGCTCACGCTTATTGCTTTCAAGCTTTGTAGTCACGATATTCTCATCAAAGGTTGTTTTACCTGTAAGTAGATAAGCCATCGCATCGTCCAAGGCTGCCGGTTTAGGGTTGATCTTGTACAGCGGGTTGATAACCCAGTTGTAAACATACTCGAACCTACGAAGCTGTGGTGAATAGCTCTTAACGATTGAGCCATCGTTCATGTTGATGAGGTGCACTTGATTTGGAGCTACACCAAGATAAGCTTCGGTCTCGGACTTCCAATTTAAGCAGGTAACCTTTCCCGGCAACTTGGTCGAAAGTCGCTCAAGTGAACCTTTATCGCAATCCAATTTGAACAATTGGCCCTGATGTGTCACGACAGTTAGTTGATTTTCTTGTGTAGGATTCCAGTACCATTGCTTGATCGTACTAGTTTTGGGTAAGGCGACAGTATGAACAAGTTTGAATTCGTGATCGAACAGTTCGATTGGAGAATCCATTCTAGCAACCAGGCAGAATTGTTTATTGGCAGCAACAATCGCCGCTTCGGTGCCCTCTCCCTCCAGTTTTTGTTCGCCGAGAATCTCAAACTTTACCGTCAAAACTCAGCAAAGACAACCCGCCCGAGTTGTGCAGTATCACCCCATCCCCATCTCGGGACGATGCCGAGGCAACATTGTCAGTGATCAATAACTCCTCGGGGGACACTAACTTGAATGGCCCATTCTTGTCGTTCTTGTCCGACTTTATGCCGAACAACAAGTTCTGTAAGCTCTTTGTTGCATCGGCGATTCGGTTTACGTTTGATGCTGCCTTAAATGCATCCATATCCAACAGATAAGCCACACGGCAGACTGCAACTACATTGTCGCCAACTGAATGATGTTTGAGACCTGAGCGGGAATCTCGGGACCATTTTCGGTAGACCAAACCCTGTTCCGCGAAGTTTTGTTGACATCGACGATTTGTATGCTGCTGAGCATTACCTTCCTTGGGAATGTCGTCTGAGGTGTCATCCCTGGGCTCATCATTATTTTTCTCATCGATATCGATCAGCAACAGATTGCGAGGTCCTGAAATCACCATGCTCTTCGAAAGGTCCAGCTTGTCCAAACTCTTAGCGTAAATCAAGCGACGCTTTGATCCAATTGACCAAACGTTAGGATCTGCCGCCACGCATCCGTAGCGGGCTGCCAAATTGAATGTTCTGCATTCCAAATTTGCAACTTACCAAGTTCAGTCACCGAATAGAGCTTATCTTCGATGGGGGTAATTCTGGAAATCAACTGATTGCTTTCCACTGGATCGTGCATGACTTCGCGGACGAAACCAATGGCAAAACAGAAGCCCCAGAAAACCATGCAGGCCACTACGCAAACGATGGCATTACCCCAAAGAATACCTGCAAACGAACTTACGCAGTAGAAGATAATGAAGACGAAAAGTAGCAGTGGTATGCAATAGAGCAAACCGTTGTTCCAGATATCGAACCGCACTCCAGCGATAAGATATAGCCCGAGAATAATGTAAACAAAATTGACCATCACGAAGCTACAACCACCCACGAACTTCGACAAGAAAAGCCATGTTCGCGAGATTGGCTTACTGAGCATTAGATGCAGCGAGCCGCTTTTGAAGGTCTCAGGAATGATCGAGCTGGTAACGATGATGGCAATGAAGATCGTAAAGACGGCTAAACCCAGCTTGAGCAAAACGCTTAGCACCAACGGTTCGAAATATTGTCGAATCTGTTTTTTTGTTAGTGGAATTACGTCAGTGAGCTTAAAACCGGCATATGACAGGAACAGTTGCTCTCCGCGCGTCTGGGCAATCTCGCTAGAAAAACAGATGAACAACAGTCTACGATTCAACTCTTCAACTTCATCATCTGATGCTTGGTCAGGCAGTTTCTCGATAATCTCTTTGTATCGCTCGATCTTCGCAGTAGATTGAAATGCATCGGCGCTGAAGAGCTGCCTGTCTGTAAGAAGTCGATTGAACTCGTCAACGATTTCGCGAGTCTTAATATCATCGTTGGATTTTGGATCTTCGGCTTTCTTTCGAACGCGTTCCTGAAACTTTGGTTGCAATCGCCTGGCTAACTGATTTTGAGCCGCAGTGCCCTTACCGTTCAATCCCTTGGCAATTTTCTCAAAGATCTGACCTTTGAGCGCTCCATTTAGTTCGGGATTGGATAGCTTAAAACTGCGTTCGACGGTGATTCCAAATGGTGCTAGCGCTGCAAGCACCAACGTCGAGGCAACTAGAAGAGCCCAGAGAACTTTGCTGCTAACAGCTTCCCAAAACGAGTCGATCAAAATGCCGATGTAGGGTTTCATT
The DNA here is from genome assembly GCA_046349795.1 of Pirellulales bacterium. Taxonomy (GTDB): domain Bacteria; phylum Planctomycetota; class Planctomycetia; order Pirellulales; family Pirellulaceae; genus Aureliella. Next base: position 31,676 of record JAXMBP010000049.1, read on the forward strand.
AGTGTTGAACCACTGTTAAGAATACTTCTTCAAGCGATAGTTGAGTCCGATCGAGCTTGCAGATGCTTACTTTGGCTGCTCGAAGACTATCAACAACTTTATCGATACTATCTTGTGAACTTGTAGAAAATGACAACTTCCATGTGCCAGAAGGAAGTTGAATGTTTTCGACATTTTCGGCTGCGATCAGCGACAAGGCATCTTTGATGGCTAGTTCCGATCCTTGCAATTCCATTCGTACGCGATTGCTACCTGCGTTTTGAAACTGAGCGGTCAATTCTTGCGGTGTTCCAACGCCTCGAACTGTTCCCATTGCCAAGATTGCCACGCGATCGCAGACCAATTCGACTTCCTGAAGAATGTGGCTATTCAAAAAGACGGTTTTGCCTTGTTTCTTTAGTTGAGTAATCAGTTGTCGAATCTCGGATCTACCAACCGGATCAAGTCCGTCTGTTGGTTCGTCCATGATTAATAGCTGCGGATCGTGCAGAAGTGCTTGTGCAAGTCCCAGTCGTTGACGCATACCTTTGCTGTATCTCTTGACCAACTCTCGTTCGCGGCCTGCCAGTCCAACCATTTCGAGCAACTCTTTGGATCGACTTGCAATGATACCTTCTGGAACGGAACTTAGTCTGCCGAAAAACTGCAGCGCAGAGACTGCGGTATGGTGAGACGGGAAACTAAGGTTTTCCGGCAAGTATCCGATCAGCTTTCTGGCCTCGCGACTTCCGGCTGAATATCCCATAACTTCGGCTGAACCACCGGTTCCGCGGACGATTCCCAGCAAAATCTTGATGAGTGTGGTTTTGCCTGCCCCATTAGGGCCAAGTAAGCCAAAGACCTCACCGCGACGAACCTGAAGATTCACACCTCGAAGTGCATGAAACTGTTTTCCGCCCAAGAGGCCTGCACCATATTTCTTTTGCAATTGTTGGACATCAACGACCCAATCTGCAGAACTCATAATGTTGTTTCAGGGCGATAAAAGCGGACCAAAACTAGCGTATTCGTTAGCAACGCGAATATCTTAGCCGAAAAACTACTTTTTTTGGGCGCGAGTGGCGGGTAGTGGACGAGGTTACGAGTCCTTCAGGTCCTTCTGCATTCATTCACGTTCTTCAAGATTTCCGCTCCTCATCCTCGCGGTTTACGTCATTACTATCTTCCCAACAAAGGAAATCAGCGCTTTCAATAATCTTGTCTGCTCCAGGCTGACTGACTCCGATCAGACGCGCCAATCGATCTGGTTCCAGGGCGCTAATGACGTCGAGCGTGAAAATACCGTTCGCGACTAGCACTTCAACCACTTTTGTTTCAAGACCAAGGCGAGCAAGCTGCCTTCGGCCATTGTTTTGCATCTCCTGCAATTGCTTTGCATCGCAGACCATCAAGTCCCAGCAACTTAGGCGTTTCGCGGAATCAATCTTATCTGGCCCCACGTTTCCAGGCAGATCACACCCCACAACTGCCAGTCCAGTTTCGGGGAAGAAGTGGACAGTAGCTAAATCTTCGCTCAGATCTAAAGATTTCAAAATTGGAGCTGGATTAGTATTTAGCTCCGATGTGTAGTATCCGAAATAGTCCCAGGTCCATTTCATTTCCGGATTCCTTGCTGCTATTGGTGGGAGACCTTGGCCTTTCATTATAGCCGCACCCAGATCGAATGGTGTACTTGACGAGGTTACGAGTCCTTCAAGTTCTTCTCAGTTCATCTACGTGGTTAATGCGAAAAGTAGCGGAATGCGCGGCTTGAAGCTGGAGTTAAGTTTTTCCGAGGGACTAGGACTCGTGGCCTCGTCCACTACGTTGCATGCAGGTCTTGTGGCCTCGTCCACTACTTTAGCTGATTTTGGCTTTAGAGATTGCTGCATGTGCGGCTGAAATGTTCGGAACGTCGGCTGAACGCCAATGGGTTCCAAACAGCTTATCGGTCCACAGGAAAACAACTGCGAAGTTGCGAGACGGTCGTATGTGATGATCCAAATGATGTCGCTTGAGTTCGGCAAACCAGGGAAGTCGCTGAGTCCAATTCTCTTCAAGATCGTGCTGAGCGCGGTGAACTTTGGAGTAGAAGTAAGAATGACAGAAGAACATCGTTAACGTGGCAATCATGCCACCCAGTGCGTATGGACCGCCACTGAGAAACCCAATTAGGAATCCACCCCAACCGGGAATACCAAAAATCAGATGATATCGAACTGGCAAATCAATATACGGAAACAACGGCTCCATCAAGCGATGCCCGTGATGTTGAACTGCATGGTGCTCGAACTCCTTTTTGGTTACGAAGGTTCTCTTGTGCATAAACCATCGATGAGCCACATATTCAGCGATAGCCATTCCGACGTAAACAACGGGAAGCCAAATGATGAATCCAACCACAATGTTGGATAAACCATAGTGCAACATGAGCTTCCTCCAATAGCTGAGGTGATTCGGGAATATCGCAGTATTATTCGAGGAAATTCAACTTCAATTTGTGTAGAAGTGATTGGGGCAAATCAGCATTGATAAATGCGTCGATGTTCGGGTTGTAGGGCCCCTGGCGACCGTTCTTGGAATGGGCCGCCAATGTGACAACCGACATTTCAAAGGTGTGAGACATTCGTACAGTAACTCTCGTAGTACGTAATCTCATTGCAAAAATCGCCGAGTTCCGTTTGAGGTCCTGCTAACTCACGAACTTGCTGTCGCGAAAGATTGGGACGCTGTTTAGGGCTTTCCCACACCTTCCCCAAAACAACATCCTGAGGGGTACGAGTAAATTGTGGGCGGTTGATCCTTAAGAAATATCCAAAAATGTCCCCAAATTAATTGACTTTGGATTACCAAACCGTTAGCTTGCGCTTCATTAATCTACTGCTTTGGCTACCGGAGGGATTTATGAGGCTAGTAATCTTAGTTCTTTGCCTGACTGCTCTTGCGTTAGCGGGTTGCTCCCCCAAAAGCAATCGAATTGCTGTGAACGGCACTGTTTCCTTGAAAGGAAAACCTCTTGATGAAGGAATCATTGAGTTTGTCTCGGCAGAGCTAAAATCCGGCGCGAGCATTATCAATGGCAAGTATGAAATCCCTCAGGATCAAGGTCTCGCGCCTGGTGAGTACAAGGTCCTAATCACTGCTGGCGATGGACGAACTCCAGCAGATTCGCCAGATGGAATTCCTGGACCGACTGGAGCGAACATCGTTTCCAAAGATCGCATACCTGCAGAATACAACATCAACTCTAAGCAAATCGTTTCTGTGTCGAACACGTCTTTTACTTTCAATTACGACATTCCGTAATTTCCTTTTGGGAGTTTTATCATGAGTTATCGAAAACAAGGGTTTACCTTGGTGGAATTGCTGGTGGTCATCGCCATCATCGGCATATTGGTCGGCTTACTGCTTCCAGCAGTTCAAGCCGCACGCGAGGCGGCAAGAAGAATGAGCTGCCAAAACAATCTGAAGCAACTTTCGTTGGGGATGCTCAACTACGAAAGCACCTACAAAAACTCCCTGGAGGTGTTGGTCGTTGGGGTTGCTGCTGGGGAACATGGCAAGTTGCTATTCTTCCGTACATCGAACAATCTACATTGTCCGCTCTATACGTTAATCACGGTGGATCTGATCCATTCCCACGCTATGGTACCGCGATCAATCGAGTGGTCACCAGCACTCGACTACCAACACTCACCTGTCCAAGCGACGTTGCAAATGCACCCATCGGCGGCACGGCTACTTTGCAACCTGTTACCAGTCACAATTACGCGGTCAACTACGGTAACACAAGCTTCTTCCAGACAACTTTGAATGGTACTCCATTTCTTGGTGCCCCATTCATGGCCTACACAGGCTCCACCAGCGACGACGGCCCTAACGGCTCAGCACCTCCGACTTGGTTAGTTTACGGACGTAATGTGAAGCTGGCCGAAGTTACAGACGGCACCAGCAACACATTGATGGCTGCTGAGGTTCTTCAAGGACGTCTGACGGACCTGCGAGGATTCACTTGGTGGGGAGGCGCAAGCGGCTTCGTTACGTTTTTGCCGCCAAACAGTACCTTGCCTGATGTTGTTACCGGTGGAAACTGTACACCACTGACCAATCCTCGCATGCCTTGTACAACCACTAGTACCGCAACTCGACCTCGAATGATGGGTGCGCGAAGCTTACACACTGGCGGTATCAATGCATCACGATGCGATGGAAGCGTGAACTTCGTCAGTAACACTATTGACTTCACGGCGTGGAATTCCTTGGGAACAGCGTCCGGCGGAGAAGTTGTGTCGGTCGTGGACTAGTTCCAAGCTCAAACATTCATCAAACCTCTTGAACTCTACTATCTTCAACTGCAAGATGGTAGAGTTTTTTGTTTGGCTACGACAGGTCAACTCCATAAGTCCATAACTGGACTGCCGCCATCGACAATTGCAGTTGGCCGATTTTCGAAGTTGTTGATTCGCAATTCGGGATCAATACCAAGAGCATGATAAACAGTCGCAGCCAAATCCTCTGGCGAAACAGGTTTATCTAATGCGTATGCTGCCTCTTTGTCCGTCTGCCCCATGACTTTGCCGCCAGGAATACCAGCTCCAGCAAGTACGGCTGGGAACAATGTACTCCAATGATCTCTGCCCCACTCAGCATTTGCCTTTGGCGTTCTACCCATTTCGCCAGTTGCAATCACCAGAGTCTCTGCCAACAGGCCGCGCTGATCCAAGTCCGTGATCAATGCGCTGTAAGCTTGATCAAAGGTGGGCAACAAGCTCTTTTTCACATCATCGCTATTCTTGTGCGAATCCCAACTGTATCCATCTACGCAGTCGTAGTGAACTGTCACGAAACGCACTCCAGCTTCAATCAATCGACGAGCCATCAAACAGGATTGACCGAACAGATGCTCGGCCATACCTATCTCGCAGCTCACTGTTCTCGCGAGTAATGTTCAGAGCTTGACGAGCCTGAGGAGAGCTGACCAGACCCAGTGCTCGCTCACGAAACGCATCCAGGCCTCGGGAAATCGTTCTGCATCCGTACGTCGCAACTGTTCGTTCAACTGCTCAAGCAAACTCTGGCGACCATGCAGGCGATCGATTGAAATCCCTTCACGCTCTTCCAAGCCTGAGATCTGAAATCTAAGCTCTTCGTCCGTGCAGTCTCGCCAATAAGGATTATCAGTGAGCGTTCTTTTTTCAATTCGCGTGGTCAAAGGATTGTAACGCTGACCGATCCAGCCAGCATGTTCTCCAGGTCGCGGATACTGACCAGCTCTTGCAGACGACCAAGTGAATTGGGCAACACCATGTAACTTGAAGCGAACGCTGACCATTGAACTCGAGCTGATCGTTATACTCGACAATCGATCCCATCGACGGCCAATCCTTGGGAGCGGGCGCAAATCCTCCACCGATTGGAACATGCCAACGCTTGCCCGTTTGAATATAGTGTCCGCCTCCGCTGTGATCATTGAATGAGTGGGACATGGTTCGCAGCACGCAGAATCTGTTCGAAATGTCCGCAGTTTTCGGCAGGTGTTCGGAGATCAATAGGCCTGGCGTGCGGCAAGCGATCGGGCGAAATGGACCGCGAATCTTCTCTGGAGCATCAGGCTTCATGTCAAAGGTCTCGAGTTGACTAGGACCTCCGAACAGCAAAAGAAAAATTACCGACTTGGCCTTGGCAGAGTGGGGGCTACCATGCACCTCAGCTCGAAGCACTTGATCCAACGTTAGGCCAAAGAGTCCAGCACCGCCGGCTTGAATCATACGCCGACGACTGATCCCATCACAAACTCGCGATGTCTCACCTAAGATTGTCAGCATCGTTTTTCTCCGTAGCGCCAGCGGGCCCAATTTTCAGCGAACACACTACTGCAATCGACTATCTAAACAGCAAGCGGACTTCGGCACCGAGTTGAGTCCGCCGTAGTATACAATCATCAGTCAGCCGATTCCGCAGCGTTATACTGAAAACCGAAGGAAAATCGACCATGCAAAAGCTTGTCGTTCTGACTGGCGCTGGAATGAGTGCTGAAAGTGGAATCCCGACATTTCGAGGCACAGATGGACTATGGGAAGGCCATCGAGTCGAGCAGGTTGCATCGCCCGAAGGCTGGCGCAGTAACCCAGAATTAGTGCTTGATTTCTACAATCAACGTCGCAAGAAGCTGCTTGAAGTTAGCCCAAATCGCGGGCATCAAATCCTTGTAGAGTTGGAACAAAACTTCGACGTAACCATCGTCACTCAAAATGTAGACAATCTTCATGAGCGAGCTGGATCAACCAATGTTGTCCATCTGCACGGCTTGCTCACTCAATCGCGCAGCACCAAAGATCCGACCTTGATCTACGAGATCCAAGGCTGGCAACTCAAGCTAGGTGACCTTTGCGAAAAGGGCTCACAACTTCGTCCCAACATAGTGTGGTTCGGAGAGAATGTACCGATGATTGAAGTAGCCGCTGATATTTGCAATACAGCCGACATCTTTGTGGTCGTTGGAACGTCGCTTGTAGTCTATCCAGCAGCGGGACTGACCCAATGTGTTCCAGTGCAGGCGAGGAAGTTCATCATCGATCCCAACATCCCCGGCTCGATCGACCTACGTGACTTCCAGGCTATTCCCGAAGTTGCCAGTCGCGGGCTCGAGCGATTGCAAAAGGTTTTGTAGTGGGATTCGCCAGAATTCCTCAGTCGTTCACAGCATTGACTATTCTCCACAAGCTCAAGCACGCCAAATTTTGTCTGCTAGGCAAGCAACTGGACCAAAGTTTGCCAACAAAGATCCTAGAATAGCCGCTGAACGGGAAAGAATTGCTCGAATCATCACTCCTTTCACCAATGCCAGGAGAACAGCGCGAACCTATCAACCTTGCGGACTTTCACATTCTTCGTGGTCCTGGCGCAAAAGTATCCGGAAGACTATACTAAATTGACTTCGTCTACTCGTTCAAGGAAATGAAATGAACCAGAGCAATTGGATCCTTTCTCAGCGTGCCACCAAGATGAATCCCTCGGTCATCCGAGAAATTCTTAAAGTCACAGAACGTCCTGGTATCATCAGTTTTGCGGGCGGACTACCCTCACCGCAAACATTTCCAGTCGAAGAATTTCAACGAGCTTGCCAAACAGTCCTTGGTAGCGAGGGCCGAACGGCTTTGCAATACTCGGTCAGCGAAGGCAATCCGGTTCTGCGGCAGCAGATCGCTGACTGGCTACCTTGGGATGTCGCGCCAAGCAACATTTTGATCACAGCGGGAAGTCAGCAAGGATTGGACCTGATTGCAAAGGTTCTTATCGATACTGGTAGCCGCGTACTGGTTGAAACGCCAACCTACCTGGGCGCGCTTCAAGCGTTCACGCCGATGGAACCATCGATAGTGGGTGTCGAAAGCGATGAACAGGGCGTTATCGTAGACGACCTGAACAATAAGATCGGTTGCGGGGCAGATCGAGCCAGATTCCTGTACGTACTTCCGAACTTTCAAAATCCAACCGGACGCACCATGAGCGACTCGCGTCGCGAAGCACTGGTTGCCAAGTCGATCGAGCTGGGTTTGCCGCTGGTTGAGGATAACCCGTACGGCGACTTATGGTTCGACGCACCGCCTAGTGCTCCGCTGACTTCGCGCAACCCAGAAAATTCCATCTACCTTGGGTCCTTCTCGAAAGTCCTAGCGCCAGGACTTCGACTCGGTTATATCGTTGCTCCTTCTTCACTAATGCCAAAATTGTTACAAGCCAAGCAGGCTGCCGATCTTCATACGCCTACATTCAATCAGCGCATAGTGGTCGAAGTCTTGAAAGATGGCTTCTTGGATCGTCACGTGCCAACGATTCGTGAACTCTACAAGTCACAGTGTCACGTGATGCTTGAAGCTCTTGAACATGAGATGTCGGGTTTGGATGTAAGTTGGAACAAGCCAATTGGCGGAATGTTCTTGTGGGTTCGATTGCCCGAGGGGTTAAGTGCAGTAGAGCTGCTACCGAAAGCCGTTGATCGAGGCGTAGCGTTCGTTCCGGGCGTACCGTTCTATGCATCGAATCCAGATCCTCGCACGATGCGACTATCGTACGTCACGGCCTCTGCAGATCAGATTCGTCGAGGAATTGCGGCGCTGGCAGAAACCATTCGAGAGGCTCTAGCAACTCAGTCACGACGAGCCAGTGTTGCCGCAACCCACAGCTAGTGCACGCCGGACCTTAGTGACGTACGCTTCCAGCTTGCGTGATTCAGTTTGCCAAAGTCAAATCGAAGAAAGCGAGCCATCGAATCACTCCTAGGCTGAAAGACTTCTGGCACAGACATGGACATGCAGTAGCGTACGCCTCCGGTAAACAGCTAAACACCAAGAGATTACGGGAAAATCACTTTTCCTGTTTCGTTTTCAATTCAGCCCGGCATTGAAAGGTGAAACAAGCCAACTTCGAATGATTTTGGCTCCCAGCATCTCACCTGAAGAACACCTTAAAATTATGCTCACTCCGGAACAAAACGAGCTGGCCAGGCAACGAGCTGCGGATGCTGACATGATCCGTAGTAGTCGATCCTGAAGTTGCAAACGACAGAACCTGCAAGAGGATTTTGCTTCAATGGATATTTCCGGTAAGAAACCAACGCTGGGCGGCTACATCCTGCAGCACGTTATCGTGTTTTTGATCTGCGTTGTGTTCCCTGGCTTAACCACCATGATTGCTCCCGCGACCTGGATAACTTTTCAGAGAAACCAGGAGACCATTAGCTGTACGACAAGAACATGCATGTTTTTTGTGGTTCCATTCAAAGTCCAACACGTTGATCAAGTAACCGAAATTAGTCACCACGAGCGAGCCGGTGAGACTAAGCGGCAGCGAAAGTATGGTCGAGATACCCACAAGTATGTCCATGTGGACGGTGAAGGATTCTTACAGATCCACGGTTCGAACGAACAACTTGCAGAAGTCAGCGTTTCGCCCGCCAGCATCGATAGTGTCGCGGCCAAGTGCCAGAGCTTTATCGATTCGAATTCCGATTCTTCAACAACTCTGTTTGCCATCGCCAATTGGAAGTTTGGCGGCTTGATGGGCGGCGTACTGTCATCATTCACCCTGCTGTATGTCGTCGGCTATTCTCTGGGTGCTATCAAATTGGTCCTCAAGTTGATAGGGCTCAAGAAAGCTTGAGTGACTTACGATTCCAGCTTGCGTATCCTCTGTACCAAAACAGAAGTGCGGGGGCTCCCGTCCAAAACTCAGGCCGATGTCAGAAACATACTCGGGTGCCGCGCGGCGCCCGAACCGCTTTAAACATCTTTTCGCATGAGCTAACCACCGAGACACACGGGCGCTAAAGACTCATATTCAAATGGAATCGACTGAGAGCAGGCTACTCAGATCGACTTGCACGCCATGCTCGCATGAACGGGTTGATCGTGCCCTTACAGGAGAGTGGAAAAACTCAAGCGGAGCCAAATCTCTGTGCCTCTGTGTCTCGGTGGTTAGCCTGCAGCAAGTAATCGTAATCATACTCCTGCTCGTAATCGCTCCTGCCAACTCATCGCAACCTAATTTCCAACCAGGATTGCCCTTGCCATCCAAGCTGTCACAATGAGCAAACCATAAACGATGGCATCTTTGGCTGAGTCAACCTGCTTGGAATTGAACAATGAATCGATACCGCACTCTGATCTTCATTGCGTGTTTATTAGCGATAACATCTGAAGGCTACGGCCAAGTGCAAGACGAACTACCAACGCTTGGGCGGCGGTTGAGTTCCAAACAGGTTGATGCGTTCGTTCAATTGGCTCTGAAAAATATCGATCAGGAGTATCCCAACAAGCCGAGCATCACTCTGTCGGGGCCTGAGCAAGTCATTGGCCCCAAACAGTTGTTTCACGCCTTTTATGGATCGTTCGATTGGCACAGTTGTGTTCACGCTCACTGGATGCTGGTACGTTTGCTGAAACTTTACCCAGACCTGAAGGATGCTGCTTCGATCCGCACCAAGCTAAACGACCATCTAAGCTTGTCGAATATCGAAGCCGAGAAGCAAAACTGTTTCAGACCAAAGAGAACAAATCGTTCGAGCCGCATGTATGGCTGGGCTTGGGTTTCTACGATTAATGTTGAGTTAGAAAACTCGATGATTATGGCAAAGCTTGGCGACAGAACTTGAAGCCATTGGAGGCCGTTCTGGTCAATAACACCAATGCCTATTTGCCGAAGCTAAGCTATCCGATTCGCACAGGTGAACACACCGACACCGGGTTCGCGTTATCGCAAATCTTAGATTATGCCCGCACCGTAAAGGACGTTGAACTGGAGCAGTTGATCGTACAGCGCGCGAAGCACTACTACCTTGCAGACACCGATTATCCAACTCGCTATGAGCCATCCGGACACGACTTCTTCTCATCGTGCTGGAATGAAGCTGACTTGATGCGCCGAGTCTTACCTTCTGATCAATTTAAGGCTTGGCTAAACGATTATCTGCCCAAGCTGAATAGCCGCACCGAGCAACTTGGCAACCTGCTCACACCAGTGCAAGTGAGTGATGTGACTGATGGAAAGTTAGTCCACTTGGCAGGCCTGGATCTATCTCGAGCATGGTGCCTCAACGGCATTGCCAGATTTCTTGACCTAACTTCTCCTTTGGGTGCAACACTCCGAAAATCTTCAATTGCTCACGGTCAGGTTGGCATGTCCTACGTCTTTAGCGGACACTATGAAGGTGACCATTGGCTGGCGACCTTCGCTGTCTACTGGTTGACCGAGGTCGGCGCAAGTACAGAATACAGCCGCTAGTTTTTTCGCAGACTCTTGGCTAAGCAGAGCGAATATCCTCGGTCGTTCACAGCACTTTTTCTCAGTTGCCAGACTTGGCCTGAGCAGAATGTGCCGCTCTCTAACAACCCCGCCCTAAGCACGCAGGACACACCCCTCACTTAAACTAAATCTGCGATTTTTTCCGCACAAATGATCAATGCTATTCCAGCAGAATTCGGGCTCAATTGACAGCCGAAGAAAAAAAGTGCTAGAATCCGTGGCACGAAATCGCACTTTTTCGCATCTTGGAGTTTACACGATTTTTTGTGCTAGTCGCGAGAAAAAACCGCGCATGTGCAAGCGAGGGGATGGGGCAAAGTCCTTGAATCTTGCACATGCGTTTTTTGCTCGACGAAAATTCTCGATAAGCCCTGAATGACATCTCGGCAAACGTAAGTGTCAGACTTCTCAGTTCTCAAAGTTCCGCACCGATTCTACTGGGGCGTTTATCGAACTTACTTTTTTCGTAACTGAACACCAATTGAGTTACCAATCTCTTGTGCTTTGGATGT
>JAXMBP010000050.1:0-42399 GCA_046349795.1 Pirellulales bacterium
GGCGAAACTGAACCCCTACCTGCGTCCTTTGCTTGATGCACTAAACGAGATGCTAGACTATGACCAAGTTAAGTATCTGATGGAGCATGATGTGATTGAGGTGATTCCGCTGGCCTACATGCGCGGACGAACGCTCAACGGTGCTTTTGTGATCCTTGACGAAGCTCAGAATACCACCTCCGCCCAGATGAAAATGTTTTTGACAAGAATGGGCGAAGGCTCGAAAATGGTGGTTTCGGGCGATATTACCCAGGTTGACTTGCCGAGTGGAGTCACCAGCGGGTTGCGCGACGCATGGCAACGACTCCGCGGATTGCGTAAAATAAGCTTTGTTTCACTCAATGCCACCGACATTGTTCGGCACCCTCTCGTGCAACAAATTGTAAATCGATACGCTGCTGCAAGTGAGAGCTTGAATCCGTTGGAGGATAGCGGAAGCGATCCGCTCGAATAACGCCACACATGGCATCATCCAATACAATTAGAACTCGAAGCGAGCGCGTTGCTTCTCTGCAACTCGAACCCAGCGCGCTGCGACGGCAACTAGCTGTTCTGTTGACCGGACGATCGCTTATTCAATTGTTGATCGCCATCACATCGGCTGCCGCCATCGTTTTTATATTTCGAGGATGGAATCCACCATTCGCTTATCGAGAAGGCCAGATCCCCGACCGAGATATCGTGGCTCGTGTCGCATTCGAGATGGAAGACTCGCAACAAACTAAGCTCTTGAGAGACCAACGTCGACGCGAGACGCTGTGTTACTACGAGAATCGTCCACAACCCATTTCGCAAATGCGGAGCGCTCTGCAAAACCAAATCTACGCGCTGCTGGGAGAGAAAGAATTTGACGATTTGGCCGATGAGCAAAAATCTACGCTCAAGAAACTCACCGAAGATGGAACAGCTACAGCTTCGGTAACTCCCGAAACAGCTCTTGGTTACATTCGCGGATTGCTATCGGATCCCGAGCAGCTAAACAAATTTGGTCCGACATTACAGAAGATTCTCAATCCAATTGCCGACCAAGGTGTTCTTAAGGCATTGGCCCATGATAGTGAACAGGGCAATCAGCGTTCTATCATGGTCATCCCAGTAGGCTCACCCAACGACGAAGTTTTCATCGATGTGAGCGCCGTCAGACACGCTGATATCGTGGCGGCTCTTCCGGCAAAAGTTACTGAAGTTTTCCAGCAGACCTACTCTGGTACCGACACACCGATCATCGCCAAGCTGGTCGCGAACTATTTGGTGAAGGAACTGCCAGAGACCCTGAGCTATCAGTTTGATCTGAGCCAGAAGGCCCGAAACAATGCTGAGTCGACTGTACAAAAAGCGATGGTCTCGTATTTCCCGACCGTCAGTAAGCTCGCAACAGCGGGTCAGCCGATCTCGCGAATCAACAATTTGCCGCTTCTACGCGCTGAATACGACGCGTGGGTCGCTCAGCTCACCAAGAGCAAGACTGTCTCGCACCTATTGGCTTTCATCGGCATCCTATTTGGTCTGTATTTGTTCTGCGGACTGTATATCCATTTCCAATACGACGCAAAACTTTATGCCAGCCAATACCGTTGTTGAGGCTACTTGGTCTAGTTGTTTTTACATGCTCTTTAACAAAATTGACCGCCCGATCCGATGCGAGCCGAATTGGTTCCGCTGCTTGTGTGCGTCATCATTCTCACCATCACCTTTTGGCCGTCAGGTAGCGATACTGGTTTCGACTTGCCTAGCAATCTTGACGACGCTCGTACTTGGCTTTGGACATCGTTAATTACGATGTGTAGCGGCGGTTGTGCTATTGCACTGTTCGTAGGTCGAATTAGAACTCGCACCAAGTTGATCTATGTTGGACTTGCAACAGGCGCGGTTGTGTTCCTGATTCACTTGAGCTTGGATACGGTGGTTGGGCGCTACAACACGATTCCTCAGGTCAATGCCGGATTCTTAGTTCGAGCTGTGCAGCTATTGCAATGGATCACGTTTGAGTCGGGGCGACTGGCTGGCTTTGCTGCTTTGGCGGCGGCCTGGGTTGCGTTTTTACTGCCAGTGATCGAGAAAGTATTTGGGGTTCAAACCGATCTTAGACTGCTGGAACTTGGCGATGCAAGTAGTTCCTTGCTTCGTCAACTGGCTCAGCGAGCACCCGGCACCTACAATCACTCCATCAATGTTGCGGCGATTGCAGAAGCAGCAGCCGATTCTATTGGTGCTCATGGCTTGCTTACTCGCGTGGGAGCCTACTTCCATGACATCGGTAAGATGTTCAAGCCCAACTATTTCGTCGAGAATCAGGATCAAGGCGCGAACTGTCACGATACGCTGCAACCTGCAATGAGCACGCTGGTAATTATTGCTCACGTTAAAGACGGTGCCGACTTAGCTAGACAACACCATTTGCCGCAAAGAATCGTCGACTTTATCGAACAGCACCACGGTACGACGCTTGTCGAGTACTTCTATCGCGAGGCTACCAAGCGGAGCCAAGAAGATCCAAACAAAGAAGAGGTCTCCGAAACATCCTTCCGATATCCTGGTCCGAAGCCTCAAACTTTGGAAGCTGCCGTTCTTATGCTTGCCGATTCTGTTGAAAGCGCAAGCCGCACTCTGGTTGAGCCCACCGCTTCCCGATTGCAAAACTTGGTAGACAAAATTGCTATGAACAAGTTGCTAGATGGACAATTCGATGAATGTGGATTGACTCTACAGCAACTAGATCAAGTTAAGAACTCGTTGGTCAAATCGTTAACCGCCATCTACCACGGTCGAATCAAGTACACCGGTCAGGCATCGGCTTAATCGAACTGTCTCTACCTAAGCCAGGATGATTGGCATGGAAGCTATCGAGCTAGATATTGTTTTTCACCTTGAAACGCTTGGCACTGACTTGGAAAACCTGCTCGAGGAACGTTTTCAACACGCCGCTCAGTGGTTAGTCGAGAAGTTCAAGTTGGAGTCGCTTCAACTCAGCATTGCAGTTGTCGACGATCCAACTATTCATCAACTGAATCGTGAACAACTCAATCACGATTGGCCAACGGACGTAATCAGTTTTGGCTTTGATCCAGCTCCTCTAGCAAGTGGCGAGATTATCGCTAGTTGGGATACGGCCGAGCGTTTGAGCGAGAAAGCTGGTTGGCGTCCTGCCGATGAACTGGTGCTTTACGCAGTTCATGGCATGTTACACATTGTCGGCCTAGATGACTTAGACGACGAGTCGCGAATGATCATGAGGCAGCATGAGTTCGAGTACCTCAAGTACGCGAAAATCCCAGGTTACGAAAATTATCTTGCTCGCTTTGATGATGTCAGCTATTGAGCACATCCGTCAAATTAGTATTGCGTAGGCCGGTGAAAGTTTGCGCAGTTACGGCGGTACAATAGCGTGCAGGAGAGCCTTGGCGGGACCAAAGGAATTCCGGGCACGCTTACAAGCTGCTTCCCGAAGCCTGGCGAGAAGAGTTTCAGGGGATTGATTTGAAGCCTACTCAGCAAATCCGGACTTGATTATACTGTTGCCAAATTTGATTCAATCATCAGTCCACGAACCAAGCTAAGAACCCAAATGGCAACGGTAGTAGAGCGATATAACGCGGCGGAAAAGTTGAAGGATCAGGGTAAGTCGGAAGAAGCCATTTCGACTCTTGAGGCCCTTTTGGTTGATGAACCGAACCATGTACTGAGCCATCTAACTCTTGGACGCCTTTACACACTTTCTGCCAAGTTTGACAAGGCTATCGAACATGGTGTAAAGGCTTGTCAGTTGGAGCCCAATGAGCCGTTCAACTTTACGGCACTCAGTTTAACCTATCAACGAACGTTCGCTGGAACACAAGATCACAAGTACATCCAACTAGCCGAAGATGCCCGCGACGAAGCAAGGCGCTTAGAGTCGCTGCGTTAGTACATATCAATTCAGAATATCGCCACACCACGTTAACATGCGAGCGATCAATCAAACGGGGCTGAAACTCAGACTTGAAATTACTCCCCTTTTCGCCCTCCCCGCAAATGCTCGTTGAACTCGCTGTGCGACCCTACCCGCAAATAAGGTTGATTGGTTGTTAGCTGAGAACAGCGCGCGGGAGGGTCCAAGAACATCCATTACGATTATCCTACTCCGGCGTCGTTTCTCACTGAGCCTGCTTAACGGACCCTCCCGAACGAGAGTGCAACTAGAGCCGTTGGATCATTTTTCGGGAGGGTGGCTAAGCGAGGAACGAGCGCGGTCCGGGAGGGCGAAAGTAAGGCTCATACGTCCCGGACTTGCGATTTCCAGCGTCCCAAGAACCGAGGTACCGCGCACCTCCACTTGGAAATACGCCCATCTGCGGCTGGATTCACGAACTCATTGAATTCCAGTTTAGCGAACTTTTCCACTGTTCATCGAAAAGTCTGCCGCCGACTTTGCCCGGCCAAGCGCATCGGGTGCCGTACTGACATCGATCGCCGCCCAGTCAGGTAGCTTTGGTACTTGCCTGGCATTATTCAAGTAGTCGTACTCGCGGTAGGTGAAGCTACTGTTCAGGACCACATAACGCAGCGGAGCCTGAGGATTGGGAAAGATCATCACTGGCACGTGGCTTTCAGCGCTGGCTTTGTGAGAGCCGATCGCCACTTCAGATTCGCTCCAAGTGATGGGCAGTTGCTTCAGTAACTCGGCGATTTTGGGATTACTTTTTGGGTCACCCCATAGAACCAAATTGTTGCCTTTGATGTCCGCCTCTTTTAGTTGATCAGCTTGAATGATCCGTACATCACCACGCATCTGTTTGTGCCATTCTCGAACGGCTCGATCCATCTCAGCCTTTACCCAAGCGTCAATTTGTGGATTCTGACCAGCACTACTTGGAGGTACAAAAACAAAGCTATCCATGTAAGCATCATCAATGGGACCTTGAAGGTTATGCTTCTTTCGAAGTCCAGTCTTTTCTTCGTTGGGCGCCTTCATGCGCCAGCGCATTGACTGTTCGTCTAAAGCCCAACCTGCACGAAAGCCAAGATCTGAACCACGAGCAAAAGTCGAAGTAATACTTGCTTTACGATCATCTAAGTCAGCGAATACTACTTCAACCTTTGAGACTTCCTTTGGAAGCTGGTCAGGATCAAAGTTAATGGATAGTTCAGATGCGCCACTAACATCAATTCTAAGATGAGCGATCTTATCCTGGATAACAATCCTTGCGCGAACTTCGGCGGGTTGCCAGTGCTGTTTTAACCCATCGATGGTCAGCCAATGACACTGGTTGTACTTGAGCGTCATGGTGGTGAACCACAATTTCTTTGGAACTTCGTTGTAAAGCTCCAGAGCGTGAATGGCTTTTAGTCGCTTCTCAATTTCGACTCTAGCCTCCGGTGTAATCTTGTGACCGGTATCAGGAGCCACAATATGCGATAGTTCAAATCGATCAGCTTCGGGAAGCTTTAGGCAAGCATCCACCATTACATCAGCGGCCTGCTTCTGTTTATCAATCGCTCCACTGTAAGCGATCGTCGGCAGATTTTTTAGATTGAGAGCCCACTTATCGCAGTCGTACATCTGCCACAGAGTTTGTTCGTAGGCACCAGGTGTGAGCGTCTCTGATTGAAACACTTTCAAGAACTGCGGCGTCTCTGAGAAGCCAGCTCCGGGCGTTGCTGCAAACCACTTGTCGGGATAGTGTACTGCTAGATGCCACGCTGCCGCTCCACCCATCGAGAAACCACGAATGGTTACCTGCTTAGGATCCATCTTGTATTCGCCGAGAGCGTGTTGAAGAGCTTCCAATGTATCGACTTCGCCAGCCAACTTATTCGCGTTGCAATAACGGCCTAACGGATAGACCATCAACACGCCGGGCACTGGTGCTGGATCTGGACTCGTAAGCTGCTTTGCAATGAATTGAAGCTCAAGACCTTTCTCAGACCTACCTCGGCACCATACATCAGTGCGCTGCTTTGGAGCATTCCAAGCTACGCCGTATGGCTGGACAGAACCGTCGAGCTTAGAGCGATAGCCCCGAACCGTAGCTCCCACATCGCCTTTAACTACAGTCCAATATGGTTTGTTTATGCCGAGCTGGGTGGCTCGACCGAGTCCCTCCTCGATCAGCTTTTTTGCCGAATCGACATCTCGATTCTCAAAAAAACCATCTTCATTGAGAGCGATGTAGATAGCTTTGTCGAAAATTTCGACATCAGGCAGATACTTGTCAATGAATGGCTGTTTGAGCTTACGAAGCTCAAGCACCTTGGTATGCAATAGCTCGTAACCTGCCTGCAACTCCTTCCGAACAGCATCATCAATTTTGATGCCTGGGGGCGGCATTGGACGAACGGATTGAACTTGATTGTCCGCTGGACCATCTGCAAAGCAATTGGTCAGAAGCATGAACGGGCTCAAGCAACCAAGCACAAGAAACAGATTCAAACAGTTGAAAAAGTTCGAGCTTAAGAATTTACGCATCATAGTGTCGAATATTAGGAAGGGATTCATGCGGGAGAGAGGGAAGTTGCGGGCGAGCTAAAACGCTTGATGTGTGAAGCACTTGAGCTAGAATCAAAGTGCAAGATGAGATTATACTCAAATTTCCGCCCGATCGTGATTAGCGCTCACGGCGTCTCGCCTACAAGGCTCGGAGAAAGAGCGTCAATTCGCTCGAAGATAGCCCTAAACTCTTGACGAATGCCTTCCTCAATTCGAACGTCATGAATCGCGATGCGAAGCGTCTGAAGTTCCGGCCGTGTCTTGAGTACGCTGAAAAGTTGACTAGCAGCAGCTTGCAGTTCCTTCTCATCCCTCTTCGAAGAATTAGCCTCATCTAGAAAACTCAGTTGTTCGACCATCCATTGGGCTGTTTTATTAGCAATCAGATTTCGATTTTTCGGGTCAGGCAAGTCCGATAACAGGTAACGCCTAGAAAATTGAAGTAGAGCATTGAAGCGAACGATGCTTGCCTTGAGCGAAGTTGGCTCACTCGCAATCAATTTTTCATAAAGCGTAACGGCGTCGGAGTATCGATGAGTAACGTTGCAAACTTTGGCTACCACGGTTAACTCACTGCTGGGGAGCGACAAAAAATTCTCAATCGGTTGTTCCGATAGTTGATGAATAATGAGAAGCTCTCTTTCAACTTCAACTAGCTTGTCATCCAATGTCTGGATCTCTTGTCCAGCAGCTTCTTTCAATTCGCGGCACTTCAAATAATGCTGCTTGGATTGTTGAATTTTTCCTTGCCAGTAGAGTGACTGTCCAAGCAGGTAGTAGCCGTCGTGCTGGTTGGGATCTAACTCGATGTAGCGCAACGCCAGCGGTTCGGCCTCTTCAAAACGTTGCGTATTCATCAACATGGCAGCGGTCACATACATTAGATTCCGATCATCAGGGTTAGCCTCGACAACCTTTTGGTAATACTTGATGGCGTGGTCATACTGTTTGGATTGGACCATTTCCTTAAATGTCGAAACAGACGGAATCGCTAAGTCCGCTAACCGAGCTTGATCATTTGCTACTGAGCCTTCGATTTCGGTTGAGTTGTTGCTTGATAGGCCATCGATGTCTGACTCGCGAAAATTCCATGCAAAGAAGCCCAGTCCCAACAGCAAAACTAAGCTTGCCGCAAAAAAACTTCGAGCAATCTTTCGCCTCTTAGAAGACGCGACAGCTCGCTCAATTAACAAAGCGACTTCCGCAGCATCATTTGGACGATTATCAGGCAAGGCGGATAGACACGAGATCGCTATCACCGCTAATTCACGAAACTTGTTTGACCGAAGTTCGCTCAAAGTGCTTGCCATGTCAGCCCGTTGAGCCATTTTGAGCATGGTGGCTTGATCGACATCGTGGTAGGGAGCATGTCCAGTGAGTATGCGACAGAGAATGGCACCTAGAGCGAATACATCGCACCTGGTATCCAGTGCCTCTACTTCGCCCTTGGCTTGTTCGGGGGCCATGTAAGACAACGTTCCGAAAACCATCCCGTGCATGGTCGATTCTAGCTGAGGAATTGTCTCAACAACGCTTGTTTCTTGCCTAGCGATACCGAGTAGATCAAGCTCTTGAAAATTCGACGCAGTTGCTTTTACGAGCTTAATTCCGTTCGAGAGCCCGCCAGTCGCGAGACCATTGTGCAGCGCCTTTGCCAAACCCCAGTCCATGATTTGAACTTCGCCGAACTTGCCAACCATAATATTGCTTGGCTTCAGATCGCGATGAATGATGTGTTGTTGATGCGCGAAGGCCATGGCCTGACAAACCTTCAGGAAAACCTCAGTTGCTGCCTGACTTGTGATTGATGATTGAGAATCCAACAACTGCTGAAATGTACTGCCTTCGACAAGCTTCATACTCACAAATGGCCGACCATCGGAGAACTGAGACAGTTCGTGAATTGGAACAATTCCTGGATGAACTAGCCTCGCACACAAACGAGCTTCTCGCTCTAGTCGTATTCTCATCTGCCTATTGTTGTGAGAATCAAGCAGACACTTAACGGCAGTATCCCGCTGCAAATGTTGGTCTCGCATGCGCCAAACAACTGCTGACCCTCCTCGTGCAATCTCTTCGATCAGTTGGTAGCGTTGATCGTCGGGAGGACGATATGTAGAATTCCGCTTGAGATTTTTCTGTTCCAATCGTTCGTCTAGGATCGCATTTAATTCAGCAGTTAAAAGCTCAGAGCTAATTTCTGAAGTATCGGCGAATGATTGTAGGAAACCGTCGATTGTCTGATTCGGATTCTGTTCAAGACTTTTCTCAAACTGCCAGCAAATTTCATATAGCTTGCGTTTTTGATTTGTAGATAAGTTCTCAGCTTGATTATTCACGATTCAGCGCTTCTTGCCAAAGGTCTCGAATCAATTTGAGCATGCGCTGTATAGTTCGTCGAGTCTTGTTGAGCTTGTCTGCAATTTCGTCGTTGGTGTAGCCCTCAAATTTTAGCATTGCGACCTGCTCTAGATTGGGATCGCCTAACATGTTGATCAATTCAAAGCACTCTTGAGAAATCTCCTGTGGTGTCGAGCCGGGATTGCCTCCAATGGATGCGATTCTAGATCGTATGACGAAAATGAACGTTTGGCTGCATTTTGGTACTTGGCTCGACGACCAATCTTCCGCGTAAGAACGGTCAACATGAGTTGCCACAATTATCACGGTCGGCTAGTGCAGGATAATGACCTTTGTTGCATTGCGACGAGCACTTGGAAGGTGCTCAAAGCTGCATCCTCGGCGTCATAGCCAGCCGGACTTAGGTTGGACATTTTGGCACGTGCCTGAGCCATCAGTTGTCCAAAATATCGATGCCACAACAGATCGGGCCGCAACCGAATCGCCCCCGACGAAGAGCGTTGAGCCATAGCGTAACTGAGGCTTCTTTCGGGACATTTTGCCTTGAGTTTTGACACCTTGTGGAAAACGGCATAATAACAGGTGGCGTACTTATCGCAAGCATTCGGGAAACCGACGTTTTTCGAGGCTATCCATCCACGAAGATTTGCAGTTCGTGTTAAAGAGAGCATGTTGAGCGGAAACTTGGGTGGCACGACCCTAAGAAGCGAGTCGTGCGAGCCTCGCAGGGCGTGCAGTGGATAATATTGTCGCAGCATGTGGTCAGTAAAGTTCGCCGGTTGAGAATCACTCGTTCCAAGGGTCTGCCGGCTCTGCCGTGGAACGCACCGTCTTCAAGGCTCCGCCTCGCCACTGTCCTCGATCCATTGATTATGGCTAACAAATCCGCAGATAGAGCTTGGGAACCAGGAACTGGCGCAGTTAGAATTGTCGACTTTTGATCCTATTTTTCTCTGGAAAACACGAAATCTCAAAATAGTTTAGACAAATCCAGATCAATCATTCATCCTTAGTTTGTCCTTAGTGGGCTATTACAGCAAACCTCATGGCGACTCCAACCTCCCTGGTCGCTGAGTTTGTTGAGACGAAACTGGTCGACCGCTAGCTTCGATGGAACAGAACGAACGACAAATCGACGGCATTGCTAGGCTTGTTCGCGACTGCGCAGAACAGGTCAAGGTGGATCGTACGTCCGCGATTTCAACTCTCTACGACCTAACGGCCCAAAGGTTGATTCGCTTTGCAGTTACGATCACCAGAAATCAGCACGATGCCGAGGATGCTGTTCATGCCAGCCTAATAAGAGTGTCAGGTACGCCCGAGCTGCTGTTGCGAGCCCAGCAGCCCTGGCACTACCTACTACAGATGGTTCGCAATGACGCCCTGCAAATTTTGCGACGCAGAAAGCCTGCCTCCGAACTCGGTCCACTAGACGGTTTAGTAATAAGCAGCCCATCGGATGGACTCGCAGCGGCCGAAACTAATTTAGCTGTGTGGACTGCTCTAGGAAAACTACCATCCGAGCAGAGTGAAATTGTTGTACTGAAGGTTTGGGAAGAGATGACATTCCATCAGATAAGTGAAGTCCTACAGATTCCATTGCCGACGGCGGCCAGCCGCTATCGCTATGCTCTTGAGAAGTTAGCAGTTTTCCTGCGCCACCAATGTCAGGAGGTGAGTTGTGAATAGCTTACCGCCTAACCGTTGGTCTGCGGAGGATTTTGTGGAGCTTGAGCAATTGATCGCGGGCGCTAGAGAGTTTGTTATTCCGTCAGAGGGCTTCAAGGCTCGCGTGGTAGACTCGGCGGCCGCAATAGATCATGGCCAATTGCACTGGGCTAAGCTTAAGACGCTTTTTTTGCTCGCGTTTGTGGCCTGGTTCCTGTTTGCGATCATTTATCTCATTGTGAGCTTCAATAACCGCTCCACTTCGCAAACAAGTGGCAATGCTACCCACTCCTTCAAGCTACTCGAGCTATACGAGTGAAAAAAGCACGGATACGCCATGACGTATCGCTTTTGTCGAGCCAAGATCGTAGTGTGGATGTTGAAAGAATATAGTTAGAGTATTTCGCGGCTTAACTTACAGGACTTAACTAGATTGAGTCCAGAGCTAAAGCGCCCCAGCCCCCAACTGTTCTTGTCGACTGGAATGGTGATTGTCACATTCACGTACGTTGATGTCGATTCATACTTAATGGTTACGTTGTTATTGGCACCACAGCAGTAAGCAAACTTGTAGCCTTGTTCCGAGCGTCCGTCTCTGTACCACCCGGGATTATGGCAGTTCTGGCTGCTTCGGTACGCTGCGTTGGCAGCAGTGTGACGTAGGAAGTTCAATCGAGTCATTTCGATTGAGCCAAGGAACAACGTGAAAATAATTGGCACCACGAGCCGCAAATTCTACGGACGTAGCACCGCGACGAAGCGATGTTCCTCGACGACCGGTTCTATTCCGCCGCCTGCAGTTGTGATCTATGTCTTTGCCTGAGCTTGTCATAATTGAATATTTGTTTGCTCTATCACACTCAAATCTGATCTACTCAACCATCACAACTTGCAGGCCGCTGGCCAGTTCTTTGAACGCATTACGCAACTCAGTCCGTTCGCCGTTGTGTAAGCCTTCCGCCGGTTATCGACGCAATTTGAGTCAATATGGTTTGTTTGTTGGTAAGCATGCTAATCGTGTGTACAACGATTCCTTTCTTTGCGGCGTCCTGAGCTGCCAGAACCGGGTCACGTCCTTCATTCCACTCGCCGTCGGTCATTAGGATCACCATCTTCTTGCTCAAAGTACGAGCTTTGTTGCTTGTCAACTGCAACTGCCTATATCCAATCCTGAGGACAAATTGGTGCCGCCCATCATTGGTTTTTTTGCCAAATTCTTTACGCTGTTTTGGATGTTTACCATTTGAGCCTGAAAGTTGCTAGTCGCTGGCAGTCCTACATCCAACGTTGAAGCTACGAAGTTTGTGTATGGGGAAATTGGCATTTCGTAATCTGAACCCCAAGTAACTTCACCAACGTAAGGTTGTGGACTTAAAGGCGTTAGCCACATCCAAAAAGTCATTCACGGCTCGAGAAAGCACGGCCCAGCGACTGTTAGTGGGATGAGGTGGGTGAAAAATAGTTCTGATACAGAATGCCCCAGGCTGTGAACTTGCTCAGATTTGGGGGGAGGATAAGCCCAATCGTCGCCCGACATGTCAAAGCACATCGATCCAGAGCGGTCTAAGCACAGCAACACATCGTACTCTTGATAGCCCGCAACGGCTTTGTGTGTTGGCTCATAGAATGATCGATCCAGAGCTTTGCCGAAAAAGGTCGATGCTTGAACTGGAGCTAATTTGCACCGAGTTGTATGGCTTAGTACCGGCTTGAAATGTCCACTTGCCATTGTTGGAAGGAGCCACTCGGCCCAAGACAACGTCGTTATTGCTGAGATTAAACGATTTGCCTGCAACTTGTCTATACCAACCAAAGTGACTGCAGCACTTCTAGCAGTCGATTCACTTCGGTTCTTGCCAGTGCTTCTGCACCGGCCTTGGCAGCAGCATCAGTTGCTATATGCAGATCGGTTTTGACCATCTGCATGTAGGCATAGTCAAACAGTAACGCCCGCAACGATAATGAAGACCATCATCATCGAAAGGATCAACAACGCAGCAGAACCTCGACGATTAGAACTTCGTTGAACCCTTCTGCTTGAAAGTTGGTAGTTTTTCATAGTTGTACCTCTCGATGAAATCTTCTCTGCGATTGGGCGCTTACTGACGAACCATGGTGACAGATCTAGAAAAGTCTTGTTCTTCAAGTATTGAAGTGCAATACGCTTCCTAGCTCTGACGATGGAACGCTAACCGTAACCGTTATCTGTGTGCCACGAGCTACACCTGTCAAGCTGGGGCGAAATCGATACTGTTTCATTTGAGATGCCGCGAGCTGTTAAAACTTCATCAATTCGCGTCTGGACGGCAGGCTCAGTACCAGTGGTTCGAGACGCAGTTCGGGCACCCTCATAAGCTGCCACGGAAACTGCTTGTTTCAGGAATATTCCGTTGGCCATTTCGATCGAGCCGAATACAAGCACCACCGACCGGCAACAACACGGCAAACTCGACGACTGCGGCTGCAGTCCGACTGGGCCACCTTTTCGTGGTCTTGCGGATTCGTCGGGGTAGATTTGCGGAACATGTTATTCGGGCCGTAAAATGTCGCGGTTGTTAAAGGTCGGCAGCTTTGGCCGTCCGTCAAGAAATGTGCTCGACGGGGGTCTAAAGGCAAAGCTGCTCAATGTGAAACCTATGTCGAAAAAGTCTGGGAAGGCGGCTTTTTTTGGTAAATCTACTAGGAAATTCCGGCTACCCCCCCCAATCAGCAATTTCGAGGAGCGCTCCTGAATACCTTCAACCATCAAAACCGGTGAGCAAGGTAAATTCGAAAAGGTCGGAAAGACTGTTTGGAGTGGGAAATTCGCAAGCGAGCGACTAAATTCTATTTTCCATCAAGTCTGAACTCTTATGTCCATCAGACTGAGACCTACTTCCGAAATTGCATTGTGACTGAAATCGAATCCGAAGAATTTACTAGTCGAAACCTGGCTGAAGCTGTTCAACGTTATCAGATTCAACTGCCCACGGATTGCTGCGTGCTTCTTGAAAAGTACTGCCATTTGCTGTGGGAGTGGAACGAAAAAATCAACCTAACAAGGCACATTAACTTCGATCTATTCGCTCGGCGAGATCTGTTGGACACCGTTAAGTTGGCAGCTCATTTACCTGCTGATCAAGACATTTTGGATGTAGGTACCGGGGGAGGAGTACCCGGCATTATTCTGGCAATTATCCGGCCAGACCTCCAAGTAAGCCTTTGTGACAGCATCGCCAAGAAAGCCAATGTCGTTCAGGACATCGTTTCAAAGCTAGATTTGCCAGTTGCAGTTTATCCTCAGCGTGTCCAATTGGTACTGGAAGATATGAGATATCACGCTCTAGTAACGCGGGCAACCGGCAGTATCTCCCAGCTTCTCAAGTGGGTCGCCGATCATTGGATCAGCTTCGATCGACTACTGGCGATAAAAGGGCCACGATGGGTTGAGGAACGAGGCGAAGCCCGTCATTTGGGACTTATGAATGGAATTGACCTTCGGTGCCTAGAGTCCTATCAGATGCCGGGAACTCAGTCGGAATCCTGCATTTTGAGCCTGTCGAGGAAGAGACCCGGACAGTCGTAGGTTCCAACAAAATCGATGATTTTGTCTGACGAAATTGGTGTTACCGCCCTAACTCCAGCTAGTTATACTCTCCGCTCCTAAGATTATCCGAACTTCTCGATTAGAACTAACATGACATCATACTCATTGACTCACCTCAAGTTGCTTGAAGCCGAGAGTATTCACATTATTCGGGAAGTGGCTGCTGAGTTTTCCAATCCGGTGATGTTGTATTCCATCGGCAAAGACTCAGCCGTGATGACTCACTTGGCCCTTAAAGCGTTTTACCCAGACAAGCCACCCTTCCCATTTTTGCACGTAGATACCACCTGGAAGTTTCGCGAGATGATCGAGTTTCGCGAGAGCTACGTTCGAAACGAGTTGGGTCTTGAGCTTCTGGTGCATATCAATGAGGAGGGTTTGAAGCTTGGAATTGACCCAGCCGAAAACAGCGAAAAGCATACCGAGGTGATGAAAACCGAATCGCTGAAGGCTGCTTTGAACAAGTACAAGTTCGACGCCGCCTTCGGAGGTGCTCGTCGCGACGAAGAAAAATCGAGAGCCAAAGAGCGAGTCTTTTCTTTCCGAGACAAATTCCATCGTTGGGACCCGAAAAACCAGCGGCCTGAACTTTGGAATCTATACAACAGCAAGGTAAACCCAGGTGAGAGCATCCGAGTTTTTCCGCTCAGCAACTGGACAGAACTGGACGTTTGGCAATACATCCACCTTGAGAAGATTCCAATTGTTCCACTCTACTTCGCTGCTGAACGCGACGTAGTTGAACGGGGTGGAACGTTGATCATGAAGGACGATGATCGATTGACTCTACGCCCCGACGAAAAGCTGGAAAAACGGATGGTTCGCTTCCGAACGCTTGGTTGTTACCCACTAACGGGAGCAGTTGAATCCACTGCAACCACTCTGCCTCAAATCATACAAGAGATGCCGCTCACTAAGACCAGCGGAGTCAGCGCATCACTGATAAGGACGCAGGCGGGCGCAGGTATGGAAGAGAAGAAAAAGCAAGGCTACTTCTAGCAATTCTCCCATCCGTAACTAACACGCCAGTCAACAAGCAACAGTAACAATCTAGAATCACCGAATTAAAGTCACGATTTTCCTATGAGTCACCAAAGCGATCTTATTGCGACTGATATCAACGAGTATCTGGCCCAGCACGAACGCAAGCAACTTCTGCGATTCATCACCTGCGGTAGCGTGGACGACGGTAAGAGCACCCTCATCGGCAGGCTGCTGTTCGATTCCAAGATGCTGTACGAAGATCATATCGCACAAATCGAGAATGAGTCTAAAGTTCACGGAACGGTTGGTGGCAAGTTCGATCCAGCGCTGGTAACGGACGGACTCAAGGCTGAACGCGAGCAGGGAATCACGATTGATGTGGCCTACCGCTATTTTTCGACCGCCAAGCGCAAGTTCATCATCGCCGATACTCCGGGTCACGAGCAGTACACGCGGAACATGGCAACTGGGGCCTCGACAGCCGATTTGGCCATCATTCTGATCGATGCTCGCCACGGAATGCTCACTCAAACGCGTCGTCACAGCTTTATCGTTTCGTTGCTAGGCATTCGCCACGTCGTAGTCACAATCAACAAAATGGACTTGGTCGACTTTAGCCAAAAACGCTTTGACGAAATATGCGAAGAGTACCGTGATTTCGCAGCTCGATTGGACCTACCGGACCTCCACTTTATTCCGATTTCAGCACTCAACGGTGACAATGTCGTCGATCCAAGTCCCAACATGAAGTGGTACCAGGGCAGTACTTTGATGAGTTTCCTTGAGTCGGTTTATATTGGCTCGGATCGCAACTTCGAAGACTTCCGATTCCCGGTGCAGTATGTCAACCGTCCGAATTTGGACTTCCGAGGCTTCTGCGGCACGATTGCTTCAGGCATCGTGCGCAAAGGCGATGAGATCATGGTCTTGCCCTCACGTCAAACGAGTCGCGTCAAAGAGATCGTTACCTACGATGGCACGCCATCGGAAGCCTTTACGCCACAGTCTGTCACACTCACTCTTGAAACTGAGATCGATTGTAGCCGTGGCGACATGATTGTTCGCCCTGGAAACTTGCCACGTGTTAGCAATTCGTTCGATGCGATGGTTGTCTGGATGAGCCAAGATGCCATGATTCCTGGCAAGAGCTATCTCATCAAACACACTTCGCAAACTGTGCCTGGACAGGTTGAATCATTGCGTTACCGAGTGGATGTAAACACGCTGCACCGATCACCTGCCCCTGAATTGCAATTGAACGAAATCGGTCGTTGTACCATCGTTGTCAATCAGCCGATCTACTTCGATGCCTATCGACGCAATCGATCGACGGGTGCGTTCATCATTATCGACCGAATCAGCAATATCACTGTTGGTGCCGGCATGATCACCTCGCATGAGACTGATCGTACACAGAATTTGGCTCCTTGGGAGATCGAAGAGGCCAAGCAGTCAGATACAGCATCGAGCGTTGATCTGGTCACAACCGATGAACGTCGAGCCAGATTGGGCCAAGCTCCTGTCACTGTTCTATTCACTGGAATCAGCGGTAGCGGCAAGTCGACCATCGCGCGCGGCGTTGAACGAGCCTTGTTCGACAAAGGTCGCTTGTGTGTGGTGCTCGACGGCGAAGATTTGCGTCGTGGACTGAGCCGCGACTTAGGTTACTCACCCGAAGATCGCTCCGAGAATCTGCGCCGCAGCGCACATGTCGCTCGACTGCTGAACGAAAACGGCTTCATCTGCTTAGCATCGCTCATTGCTCCAAGTGCAACAGTGCGTGAAAAGGCCGCCGAACTTGTTGGACGCGATCGTTTCTTGGTCGTGCATGTGGACGCACCTTTGGATGTTTGCCAGCAGCGCGATCCTCGAGGCCACTACCAAAGTGCGGATCAAGGCCAAATGCCTCGATTGCCCGGTGCTGGTACTGCTTACGAAGCTCCAACGAAAGCGGACTTAGTTCTCAAGACAGATCATCAATCGATCTCCGAATGCGTTGACGCGGTCGTTGCGCTTCTGCGAGACAAGAAAGCTATTTCCTAGTCACACAATACAACGAAGCTTAGCCTACAGCTTCAACTAGCAGTGGAGTTTGCAAGCTGCGACCAGTTTCCCAAGTATTATCAGTAGAATTGCTGGAAAAATAATCGAAAAGTAGCAGCCAGGAAGCATTGCGGTAAGCGGAAACATCCTGTAATATCCTTGGCTGTACGGGGTGTAGCGCAGCCTGGCTAGCGCATCTGGTTTGGGACCAGAGGGTCGTAGGTTCAAATCCTATCACCCCGACATTTTTTCCCAACTAAAAGCCCTTCGGCAGTCTTGTCGAAGGGCTTTTTTCTTTATGTCCCTGATTTGTACTCGTGCTCAGATACACGAAGGAGATCGCTACAAAAGACAGTTGTCGTTCTTACCGTTTTAATCGCAGTTGCGTTGACATTTACTAGCCTGGGATGCATTCTCAGGATCGGTGGCACCAACCAAAAGGCGGTAAACAAACCGCCTGAATAGATGAACTAATTTTGCGAACATGTTCACGATGGCAGAACAATTGAAAAAAACCAAACAATTTGGTTGGGTTCGTCTCAACGACAAGGGTGAACCATCGCTTCGCAAATTGAACGTGTCTTTCGTAGTCCTCGTCCCGCTCTGCGTATTTCTTGCATCGCAAGTCGTTCTTTCCTTCTTCTTCGATACTCCCTTTAGACCATGGATCGTGAGTGCTTTTTTTTCTGGGTACTTGTTTTTTGTCTCTACTCTTATCGAACTACAACGGCAAAATTTTCTTCGCGAGAAACCCTCTTTTCGATTTGATCTGCGGTATTTGTTTCTTGCCACCGTCTTGGCTGCGGTATTTTTTGGATCTATTACCGCTCAAATACGGGACACCCAGCTTGGATTCCGAATTAGCGAAGAGGTCAAAACGCGGATCCAAGGACGGATCAATGGTGTTGATGTTTTCATTGGAGGCGAACGGGGCAAAAAAATTTCATGTTTAGTCAATCGCTCAAGCTTTTCAGACCACGAGCTGAAGGAACTTCTCGAACTCACTAGCAGTAGCGATGCCCAAACATGCGAGCTCGTCCATCTGGTTCTCGAGGGTACGCAAGTATCAGACGATGGAGTTAGGGAACTCTCAGTATGTCGCAAGCTAGAGTTTCTTGCGTTACCTTCGATTGCATTGAGTGACGCTACCATTGTTAGAATCGGGGAATTGCAGTCGCTTAAGTACCTCACTTTCGATGAGAATAAAACTGCAGAACAGCAAAGGACCCAAATTTATCAAAAACTTCCAAATACAACGATCAATGGCCGAACCTACTTGGAGAGGAAATCGGCACAACGTAACTGACTCTTGAAGTTGAATGGCCGCGAGTGGTAGTGCGTTCAACCGTTTGCTGCGCGGACGAAGTTTGTGGTTTTAGACTGGATTGAAGGATAAAACACAGGCTTGAGGCGTTAGAAGCCTATGCCACTTGGTTCACACAATCGCATATCTGGGCCAATACTGCTATGCTGATACACATGAGGTTTCGTATCATGAAAAATTGTGTCGCAGTCGCAATCGTTCTTCTGTTCCCCCACTGGTATTCGCTAGCTGCTTCTGAAGTGGTTCGAACAAAGCCAAACATTTTGATCGTGTTGGCCGATGACCTTGGTTTTGGTGACATGCAGGCCAACAACAAAGATCTGGGCAAGATTCCGACTCCCAATATGGATAAGCTGGCTTCGGAAGGAGTACGCTTCACCGATGCTCACTCCAGCTCCGGCTGTTGCTCGCCGTCACGATACACGCTCTTGACGGGGCGTTATCATTGGCGGACAAGACTGCAATCGGGAATTGTTGGCGTGTGGGGTAAGCCGCTGATTGCCCAAGATCGACTAACGATTGCCTCGATGGCCAAGACGCAGGGGTACAAAACCGCTTGCATCGGCAAATGGCATTTGGGTAACCAGTGGGCGATTCCCACCGACCTCGAGTCAAACTTTGTTGGCTTTGGTGGCAAGGCCGGTGGTGGCGGTGAGGTTACTACGATTGCAACGGATGAGAATCGACGTGCGTGGCAGCAGGTCTTTTCACAACGCATAACGGGAGGTCCAACTGAGCGAGGATTCGATCACTATTTCGGGACCGACGTTCCAAATTGGCCACCTTATTGTTTCATTGATGGAGACAAGACAGTCGGCATTCCCGATGAACTTCTGCCAGCCTCGAAGTTTGTGAAGAACCTTTCAAGCCTTCAAGGTCCAGCATTGTCGGATTGGAAGTTAGAAAATGTGCTTCCAGCGCTAATCCAGCGAGCTGAACAGTTCATTGAAGTTCAAGCCCACGCAAATCAACCCTTTCTGCTCTACCTGCCGCTCACTTCGCCTCATACGCCGTTATCAGTTAACGAACAGTTCAAAGGAAAGAGTGGCCTCAAAGGTGACTATGGAGATTTCGTCGTCGAAACCGATGCAGCTCTTGGTCGCGTTATGGCAGCAGTTCAACGAGCCGGAATTGAAGAGAACACATTGGTAATCTTCACCAGCGATAACGGCTGTGCATCTTACATTGGTGTGAAAGAGATGGAGGCTGAGGGCCATTATCCGAGCGGAAATCTACGTGACTATAAAGCGTCGGTCTATGAGGGAGGTCATCGTGTGCCCTTCATTGTCAAATGGCCCGGCGTAACTCCAAAAGGAACTGTTTGCGATCAACTGGTTCATCATGCAGATGTAATGGCCACTCTGGCAGAACTCTTGGAGTTCAAACTACCCGATAATGCTGCAGAGGACAGCTTTAGCATGATGCCGCTTCTTCGCGGCGAAGCACAATCGATTCGAACGCATGCAATAAGCACAGCCTGCGCTGGCACACCAAGCTTGCGAGAAGGACCATGGAAATTGGTGCTCGAATCGGAAAAAGACTCTACCGCTTCAGTGCAGTTGTTTAACTTGAACGAAGATATTGGCGAATCAAACAATTTGGCTACAAAGTATCCTGATCGCGTAAAATCGATGCAGGAAACTCTTGAACAGATCATCGTCAAGGGCCGAAGTACGCCTGGTCAGCCGCAGAAAAACGACATCAAGGTAGTGCGTTATCCGAAGTCCGCTTCCAAGAAATCTTAGCTGAACTGGCCACGGTCAGATGCAATTGAACACACATTGGGAATTGTGGCAGTCAATTCTATTCGTTGCGGCAGCTCTCGGATTTGCTCTCAGCGATCAGGATCAGGATCAGCTTACAATTCACTGAGCACCTCGTCGAGTAAGTCCAATTCCGAAAATTCTCGTCGCATTGCCTTTCGATGAATACCAGACGGAACATGTGTAACTTGGATGAAGTCGCCACCAGTAGACCAACCGATGTCCACACGCGCCTCCGAGGTGCTGAACAGGGCTCGATTTAGGTCGGCGATCAAAGCGTCAACAACCTCCCTGACCCTGTGTGAGCGATACTACTAAGGACTAGGTCGCGAAAGGATTGTAGGGGCCTTTGTGATCCGCAACGCGTGATTCTCCAATACTTACAGCCTTCAGCTTAAGTGATTTGAGAATAGTTTTGACAAACTTTTCCGCGTTAGGGTGGATCCAGCGATTAGCATCAATCGCAAGGATGCACGAATCGGATGGGACGCGCACCGGCGCTGGTACGTTTCGAATCTGAGCATTTGAATGCGCTAGCCAAATCCCGCAGCCGATTTTTGGATAGTATGCAATACCGGCTGAGCGATCCTGGATAGTTGCAAACTGCTCGTATGAATCCACAATTCCATTCTTGAGAAACTCTACTGCAACGACTTTCAACTGATCCACGGGAACTTGCAGTTTGTACCAAGCACGATAGAGCCAATACTCGCGAGGACGTAAAGACTCCAAAAATTTTGGCAACGACGAAGATACCTTCTGGAGTTCACTAAGTTCGGGATCCTCTGGGCCACACTCGTGAGGATTAGCCAATAGAAAAACTTGATTGTAATTTGGTCCCCAACGGAAAGTAACTAGAAGGCTTTGATCATACTCATCGCCATCAATCTCGACTTCAGCAATAGGTAGTGTACCTCTAGGTAAGTAATCCCAATTCCAATAGACCGCGCTGCGCAAGTCGTTTGAGTCAAGATCCTCGTTAACCCCGAAGAACGTTTTGACCTCTGCAAGAGTCGGCTTGCCAAAAACGTCCAACACCTTGAACCAATTGTCTTTGGGGGTACCGCCATTCCATCGTTTTAGGAATTCGAAATAGTCAAGACCGCGACATGGGTCCACTGCTTGAAGTTCTTTTGTGGAGAGTTTTTTTCCGCAATTCGACATGGCAATCTTTGGCCAACTCATCTTTTTTGCCAACGCTACGCCCTCCTGCAATCAATCTGTGAATCTAACCAAAATCCTCGGTTTGAAGTGGGGTCGCTTACAACAAATTATTCCACAAGGGTCACATCCGGATTAATTGCTTAATTCATTATAAGCGACCTGCCGCATGATTTATAACCCTAAACTCTGGCGAATTCAACAGTGAAGTTCTTCGCACTGGACCGCCGACGATTCAAGTCAATGAGCTGCCCTTGTGTCCTGAAAACTAGGTCTTGTTTCTAAACGACAAAAAGACATAGCCACGACCGCCAGATCGTGGATTAATCGACAGCACCCACGCCATGGCGAGCGTAGCTACGATTAGCTGACTGACAAGAAACAACTAGGCCATCTCGGCTACGACATTGCTTAGAGTGCGTCGGTTGCGTTGAAACAGAATGAGCATAAGAGCGATTGAGAGTACGATGCTCGTAAAATGCCAAGAGTTGTTATAGGTCCAGCCTTCGGTGCCGGTTTGGAAAATCCAATTAAGCCACTCTGGAACTTCTACTTTATGGTTGCCACACCAACTCATCGTCAATGACAAAGAGTTGTTGATTACGTGCACGATGATTGTGCAAATAACGCCACCAGTTCTCCATGCAATAAATCCCAAAACCAATCCCATTACGCTCGCGCTGATCGACTGTTGCAAGACTGCGTGGTTAAAGCCGAAAAGCAAAGCACTTACGATAATGGCTCGAAGCAGCCCTTGTTGGCGAAGTAATCCGCCAAAGATAAAACCTCGATAGGCCAGCTCTTCACAAATCGCTGGTAGTACCGCCAAGAGTGCTAAGCACATCCATAGCGGCTGATCGAAAAGATTGGTTTGAAACTTCGTCAAAGCCGCTACAGTCTCTGGCGCGATGGGGTAAACACTAGTTATAGCATCGCCTAGAACCACATAGGTTGGGTGCAACGCGAAACCGATGAAGACCGCTGCGATCATGTGATTAATCTGTACGCGGTGAATTCGTAAGGCTCGGCGTGGTGAGCGTGTGAGGAGCATTGCCATGATCACGCAAGGCAAAAGAATCATGCCAACTTGTACAATCAACATCGACGCGACGATGGAGATATCAGGACGAATGAAGAACTGAGCAAAAAACTTAATCACTAGAATCAATACGCCAGCTAGTAGAGCCACACTGGGTTGAGCCGTATCTTGTCGGTCTCGCCAAAGATGGTGCAACCAACTGCGCATGTCCCAACGGCCGCCTTCGTTGAACATTACCGATTCGCTCTCGAACTGTCGAACGGCCCAACGAATGGCCATCCAACAGCAGAATACTGTTACTAGGATTACTATCGGCAAATGGATCATCGCTTCGTGTATCTACCTTCAATCAACGTTCACCAAGAAGACTGCCAGATACAGGTACTAACGCTGTGCCTGTTCCGTCCCATGCTGGGCAGCATGGGTAGTGCAACCAGTGGTGAGGGTTACTAGCAGCAGTGGCATAAGATAGTACTGGCCCCTCTTGGTACTCTTAGCAGCGCTGCGACGGCAAGGGCTAAAGCAATTGAAGAAGGCTGACATCGGGAGCAATAATAACAGTAGCCAACCCATCGAGCTGAACGGCATTAAGCCAAGCGATCGTGCGAATTCGCCTGTGCCGCCTGACACCAGCTTCATAACGAGTCCCGCAGTAAACTGCATGCTCATCAAATTCAGTAGGGCGTACCGATGCTGAACGCGTTAATGGTCAGCAACTTGCCCCACACGATTTCTCGACGACGAGCGGGACTTGAGAGCAGAGTTCCAGCGTACCGCGCTTTTTCACCAGCCGCACAGGTCTACTGCCGGATAAAACGCTCCAGTCAACGCCCAAACCAACATCACAAATGGCAGCACCTTGCTCCACCGTACAGCTTGCCGGATGGAGCCAACTGATGTGTCGAGCACTTGCAGCTGAATCGGTTCAGATAGAGTTGACTTAGTCCAGCATCGATCATTTCGTTGGTTCGCCAGTTATCCCACCAACGATCGACCAACCGAGACAGCCTAGCATGGGCCATCATTGACTGATCTCGAGCCATGTTGGCAAGAAGCACAATGCCTTGATCTTTCGATGAATTTAAAGTTGGAACTTCGTTTGAGATTGACGAGTTGACTTTGTCAGAGCTCTCGTTAGCAGCGTCGCCGTTGGTTGAATCATTCGAGTATTTTGCTTCTGCGACATGCAAACTATCGTAAGACCTGTTTCCGAGCGCTCGCTGTTGCAACTCAGGTTTTACGATCATGACCGCGTCTACGGCATCACTGCTGTTAGAAGCCAATAGCTGCCTGCCGTACTCTTCGGCATCGCTAATATTTGCGGGCTGAGTCCGTATCTCGAATTTCAGCAACTTCGCACTCCTGCCGAGACGGCTTCGCCAGCAACAATGTTGCCGTTGTCATCGAGCAACGGTAGTTGGCCAGGCCAGTTGTCGTAACCCAGAACGGCAACCTTAACCGTATTGTCGCGATGAAACTGCGCCACTTGCATCAGCAGCATGCCTAACAGTGGATAAAGCAGCAGTGGAAGTACGGTGATGGTAAATCAGTTCGACGATCGCGAAGTTGGTCGATCATCTCTCGCTTAAAGATTAGTTGTACGTGCTGCCAATTCATTGTTTCAAGCCTCTGCGTTTCTAATTAAGCCTTGATTCAGTCGAAGAAGCACAGACATGCTGTCTTCGTTGCTGATCGGATTGGTTAAGCAGATCGAAGAATAGTTCTTCGAAATCGCTGTTATTGTATTGTTCAGCCAGCTCAGGCAGAGTGCCGGTTGCCAGCATCTTCCCGCGATACAAAATGCCAACGCGATCGCACAGCTTTTCAACTTCGCGCATGATGTGCGTAGAAAAGATGATGCATTTTCCTTGCTCGCGAAAACTCTCGATGATTTTCAGCAAAGCTCTTGCCACTAGAACATCAAGTCCCAGCGATGCCTCATCGAAGACAAGAACGGGCGGATCGTGCACTATCGCACGAGCTATCGACACCTTTTGCTTCATCCCCGTCGACATCCTTCCGCCTGCAATATTTCGAATCTCTTGCATTTGCAACTGTTCGAAAATCTGCTCCATTCGATCACGCAATCTGTCGTCTGCGATCCCGTGCAGCTTGCCAAAATACTCGACCATTTCCCAAGCGGTCATACGATCATAGATGGCAGTGTTGTTCGAAACAAAGCCAATGCTATAGCGAACTTCGTCTGGATGAGTACTGACATCAAAGCCATTTACGCGAGCGTAACCCGAGGTCGGACGAAGAACTGTACTTAGTATTCGCAATGCGGTTGTTTTCCCCGCGCCATTTGGACCCAACAAGCCAAAGATTTCGCCCGGTCCGACATGGAAATCAACATGATCAAGAGCAAGAAACTGACCCGACTCGAGATCGGGATAGGCTTTGGTGAGCCCTTCAACTTCTACCATGGTTGTCCCGTCGAATATGCGAGTGAGTGAATTATCTTGCGATTCTCGATTGCGATCTGAACGCCATCGAGTAGGGTTAGTTTTAGATTGTTTGTGGTATTCTTGTCCACGGTTGCGACTGAAACCTGAGCCTAAGTTTCCGATTGCGACCATTTCATCGATTCAATCGGCGAAGTTTAGCTATTCTCCACCTTCCGCGTGAGTCTTTAGGGCTGCCGCGATCAGGTTGCGAACATCGTCAAGCGACTCAGCGCGACGTGGCTTAATTAGTTGGCTGTCGGTCGTCTTAGGATTCAGTTCTCTAGCGGCTGCAGTAGCACTGCTGGCCATGTTGCCTAGCGATGTACTACTTGAGTTTGTCCCTTCGCTTTTCACTAAAGCTGGTTCGACAGTTGTAATCGTCGGCTCTGTTCGCTTTGCGTCAGGAACTCGATCAACTTGAGTAGTCTTTGACACGCTGGATTTTGCCGAACCTCTACTCGCAGAAGAGTCGGAATTTCGGGAATTTTGTGGATTTGTCGATTGATCAGATGCATGAGAATGGGACGCCGAAAGATCTCGACCTTCTGCTAATTCGCTTTCGCAGCGTTGCCCGCCAGCAACGCGTACATCCAGCGGAGCAAGAAGGAAGACGACGCCCAAGCCAAACATTAAACCTCCCACCATCGCGCCACCAACAATCGTTGAGCGACCCGGTCCAACCGGCTTTTCACCTAGGACCGGTGAATCTAGCCGTGTTATCAGACTGGATGCTTGAGCCGCATCTCGAGTGGCTAATGTTTCGGTGAGTTCGTTCTTGATAGAGCCCAACTTATCACTGCGTGACTTAACTTCACTTGCCAAGTTACTGTACTTGGCTCGCAACTGTGCCAAACGGTTTAAACGCAGCCCCAATTCCTGCTCTTGCTCGTTGAGTGCCCTAATCTTTTGTTCTGTAATGGCAATTGCGGATTCATAGTTCTCGACAATGATTTGCAGTTCTTTACGGATGTTCTGTTGAATAGCTTCCTCTGCCTTGTGAGCATTCAACACATGTGGGTGATCAACGGTGTATTTGCCTTCGAGAGTAGCGGTTTGAACCATTGCTTTCGACATACCTTCTCGTAGTTTGTCGATAGCTGGATGAGAGCTAGCCAAAACATCGGCCGCCTGTAAAACAAGCGAGGGCGTATCCAGTGCAGCTCGAGCCAATTGGACGTTTGGTGTCATCGTTTTAATACTGAGGTCGGCTTTGCGAAGTTCATCTCGAACGTGATCCAGCATCAAGCGATTCGTGCTTCCGATACTCGAGTCGCTCAAGCCGCGTAGGTCGGCTAAGTCTGCGCCTGCCTCAACTTCGGTCCTCTTGAGCTCTTCAGTGGCTTCGCTGAGGCTCGCTTCGCAGACGCTTTGGGCCGCTCTTAACTCTTGAATCACTCCCGACGCTAGTTCGACTCGCACGGTCTTTAATTGCGTTTCAAGGGCATTGCAGATCTCTGTGGTCAACTGAATAGCGCGATCTCGAGAGCCTTCTTTCACGTCCAGATAGATAACTTCGGTCGTGCCAAGTTCGGCTCCCCTAGGCGCGCGAATTGAAACACAGCGAGAGCCAAAATCTTCAATCTCTGCTTTTGAAGGTGGAGCGTCGCTCTTGTACAATCCAAAAAACTTTGCAGGCCGACCAACTGCAGTGAGTGCGGCTTCTACCACTTGCGGACTGCGAGCCATCTCTAGGACGGTCTCTTGAGCAGCCTTCATCTGAGTTTGACTTTCAAACCGCCCCAACCGCATCACCGCCCCGGTCGCCTCATCGCGCACGATAATTGCCTGCGATGCGACCCACATGTCTTTCTTCAGCAAGACCGCGTAAGCGATACCAATGCCAAAGAATAGAACTGTAGTTACGATCCACAACTTGCGCCACTGCCAATAAGTAGTGATCAAGTTCTGAATTTGCGGATTAATTGAGATTGGTGGCTGTATCTTTATCATTTGTTTGGCCATCATGAGCGCAGAAAGGGCGAGCAAACGACTTCGTTGCGTTCGCGGACTGCTATTTGCCACCGTACCGTAGGCCACCAAATGATTTACCAGTATCAAAAACAGTTCGACGGGGAGTTGGAATCGCGGCTCAGTCGATGAACTTTTCCACCTTTATCGATTTTTCCGGATGCGGCGTAGTGGACGACTTGTGGCAGACGAGGGCACGAGTCCCATTTAGCCATCTGTGGTCGGCCAGTTGTGGGCGAGGTTACGAGTTTCATTTATCCATTTGTTTTGGACGATGCTGCGAGTCCCGATAACCGGCAAACCGTAGTGGACGAGGTTACTAGTCACCGAGTCCCAAAAAAATTCTTCTTGCCGTTAGTTCCTATTCGCTCGGGCTCGATAACCTCCTCAAATCAAAGTCCTAAGAGACTGTAAACCGGCGTAGACACTCGTTGCTTACAAAAGTTGAGTCGACTAAAGGCGACCAACTGGCCGCAGGAGTGGGACTTGAGGCTAGTAAACTACCGTCTACTAATTGAGCGCAAGGCTTGAGCTTCTAGTCGACCTTTCCTTGGCCTCCACAGAGTCGGCGTAATCGTTTCAGCTCAGCAGATTTTGCTGCGATAAAGTCGGGTTAGTTAAAGGATACCGGTGCAACGCAACCGAGAAACAGATTCAGCAAGAGAGCCAATGAAGCGTTGAAACATCTGCAAACTTCACTTATTCTCATGGATTCGACTTTCTGATTGGGCATTATGCGGTTCGAAACAGGAAATCTTCCCGTCCTATGCGAACCATGATTTGAGCCAAGAAGTCGATTTTTCACAGCCAAGTTTATTGTGGCAGTGAGGCCGGTTCAGAACGGCAAAGTTCGACACGATACATGAAAAGCAAAGGTGTTCCCCAATGGCAACCGTACAGTCCCAACGTGAAACTCAAGTGATGACCGGTGCAGACATTCTGGTTAAGTCCTTGGTGGATCACGGTGTGGAAGTGGTATTCGCTTATCCTGGCGGATGTAGCATGCCAATGCACCAAGCACTAACCCGATATGGATCCAAGATTCGTACCATTCTGCCTCGACACGAGCAGGGTGGCGGTTTCGCCGCGCAAGGAATTGCGAGATCAACAGGTAAGGTCGCAGTAGCGATGGCAACTAGCGGACCAGCGCGACCAACTTGGTAACTTCAATTGCAGATGCCAAACTGGACAGCGTACCGGTCATTTTTATCACGGGCCAAGTTCCCACAGCAGTAATCGGCACTGATGCGTTTCAAGAAACACCCATCGTTGAAGTCTGTCGCAGCATCACCAAAGCGCACTACTTGGTGACCAAAGTTGAAGATGTTGCTCGAGTGATGAAGGAGGCGTTTCACATCGCGGCCACTGGTCGACCAGGCCCAGTGTTGGTGGATATGCCCAAAGACGTTCAGTTGGATTCGTGCGAAGTCGACTGGGATGTTCCAATGCAGTTGCCAGGCTACCGCTACAAGACACCAATGGCTGCTCCTGAGCAGATTCGCCAGATCGCTGCGGCCATCAAACACTCCCGTCGACCAATCATCTATTGTGGTGGTGGCGTAATTACAGCCGAAGCCGCGGCCGAGCTGCGAGAGTTGGTGAACCTGACTGGAATTCCAGTAACGATGACGGTCATGGGATTGGGGCTGTATCCAAATCGCGATCCACTTTCACTCGACATGCTGGGGATGCACGGCGCCGCCTACGCGAACTATGCCGTTCGAGACTGCGACTTGTTGTTAGCTCTTGGCGTGCGATTTGACGACCGAGTTACGGGCAAACTGGAGGCGTTCGCGAAGAATGCCAAGATCATTCACGTGGATGTGGATGCGAGTGAGCTGAACAAAACAAAGTCGCTCACATTCCGGTTTGCAGCGATGTTAAGTTTGCACTTGGCGAATTGAACAAGATCGTTGAAGCTCCCGAGATTTCTGATTGGGCTAAGCACTGCTTGGAGCTAAAGCTAAAGTATCCGTTCGGCTATGATCAGAATTTTGACGGGATTCTGCAACAGCACGCCATTCGCGAACTTTCGGAAATCACGAAGGATCTCAAAAAATTCATCACAGTTGGCGTCGGCCAGCACCAGATGTGGGCCGCTCAGTTTTTTCAGTTTGATCGGCCGAGACAATGGGCCTCTAGCTCGGGCTTAGGTACGATGGGCTTTGGATTGCCTGCAGCCATGGGAGTGCAAGCTGCTCATCCCGATGCATTGGTTGTTGATATCGATGGCGATGGTAGCTTCCAAATGAACATCCAAGAGTTAGCGACACTTCACTGTGAAAAACTGCCAGTAAAAGTTCTGCTGCTCAATAATCAGCACTTGGGGATGGTTGTGCAGTGGGAAGATCGCTTTGAAAACAGCAATCGTGCTCACACCTATTTGGGACCGATTGATCACGAAGAGGCCAGTGGTCCTGGCGTCACCGATCCTCATGCTTACGTGAACGAGCGTTATCCCGACTTCGTACAGATCGTTAAGGGCTACGGCTGCGGTGCTGCCACGGTGAGCAAGAAGTCTGACCTTCGATCTGCGATCGAAGAGATGATCAACTATCCTGGTCCGTTCGTACTGGATGTGATGGTTCCTTACCAAGAGCACGTTTTGCCGATGATTCCATCGGGCAGAACAGTGGATGATATGATCCTCAAATAATAGTCCTGATCGAGTTACGCTATCAACCTTGATGTCATCATTGTTTGGCTGAATCAAAACCTGTTTACTGGGCAGGTAGGTTGGAGCGTCATCATCCTTTTTGTTTCCGCGCTGCTACAAGCCACGGCCGGCTTTGGAGCGGCGCTGTTAGGATTGCCGCTTCTTCTACTTGCTGGTAACCAACTGTTCGAGGCTCAACTGCTTTTGCTGTGTGCTCTTCTCCCGCAGAATCTGTTTGCCTGTTGGAGACTGCGAAAGAGCATCGACTATCGCGAAGTCATTGTGCCAGCGTCGATTCGATTTGTTTCAATGCCCATCGGAGTTTTGGGGCTTTCGGCATTGATGAAACAATCGGAGGGTATGATCGGTCAGGTGGTTGGAGTGATCATTCTGGCGGCGATGTTGGCTCAAGCATTTGCAGGAGTTGAATTCAAGAATGCACGCAAGTGGTATTGGATGTTGTTGACCTTTGGAGGCAGCGGCGTGCTACAAGGTCTGAGCGGAATTGGTGGTCCGCCGTTAGTGCTGTGGGTTTTCGGTCAAAAGTACCCCGTGGATCGAGCTAGAGCATTTCTATTTGCTTTGTACGTTGCAAACTTTTTGCCTCAGATGATTGTGCTTTACTGGAAGTTCGACAGTCAAATTTGGAACTCTACTTTGGTCGGACTTATCGTGACACCGCTGATTCTAATTTCAGCCGAGCTTGGAATTCGGGCTGGCAGCAAACTAGGTGACCGTTGGGTTCGACCCGCAGTTTTCGCAACTCTTTTGATTCTAGCCGCAATCATGATCCTCAAACCGCTGCTAGCGTAGAGCTGTTGTCCTCAACTGCTCTACGGATGGCGAATCAGCCGAAGTGTGTTAGCACGGCTTTTTCCGAGTGCCGGACGCTTACGAGAGCGTCCCGCTTAGGAATACTAGCCGCCAGCCGTTAGGCTCCGGTTCATTCGTGATTTGCCCTGTTATGTCGCCTATACCATGAGTGTAGCCGGATCGAAAAACACACTTAGTTGGTTTTCTAATGCAGGCAAAACCGGACGCTAACGCGTGGCGGCTAGTTACGAACGCCCAGCCCAAGCGGTACGCTCTCTAACGTGTTGCGGCTAATTTGGGAAAGGCTTTCGCTTCCAAAGCGTGACAGTCTTCAACGAGATGCGGCTGATTCGGTTGGTATTCGATTAACTGATGCGTTCCAGCTTACCTTTGCGCTTGACGATGTTCTTGTAGTCCCATTGAATCGACTGAGACTTTTTGAGCCAGCGTTTGATTTCAGTGACGCGAAGCTGCTTGACGTTTGTGTAACGAACTTCTGCGGCTTTGAATTTTCCTTCGGAGGTCAAGCCTTCTTCATCAAACGATTGCCCACTCCAAAACAACATTCGAATACAATCTTTTAGGCGGTGGAATCCAACAATTGGATTTCCATCGATAAACCAGACAGGATGAGCGTGCCAAATCTTGGACTCAGTCGATTTCAAATTCTGTTTGATTAGCTCTGCCAGCTTGTTACAGATAAGTTGATCATCTTCAGACAGTCCAGCGATGTAGTCAGTAATTTCGATAGGCAAGGTTGATGCGTTCATATTTTCTTTCTGATGGTTCGACGAAAGCTCAGTTTTTTCTGTGAGAGCGACTGTAATAAAGTGATCGTTTCTGAATGCTGAGTTTCGACAGATCGACTTTGAGCTGGCGCAAAAAAACTCTGGCTCAAGCCAGCAAGCTGGCATGGTGCACGGCCCCTACCGAGCTTGCCTCGGTAAAGCCGAAGCTCTGTACCTAGTAGCCGAGCTTTCGGTCCAGTCTGAAGCTGGTTGTTCAGCCCCTCCCAATCGGCCCGCTAGCGGCGATCAGCGAGAAGTGACGCAAATTTGCGTAAAAAAGGCTGATGTTTGCTTGAAACACCAGCCTTTGCATTGGTTACAGTGCAAGTCTTGAACTGACTCAGCGGTAGCTCACTAGCACTTGCCGATGACGCGAGCCATCTCGTTGACTTTGTTGGAGTAGCCCCATTCGTTGTCATACCATGCAACCAACTTCACGAAGGTCGGATCCAGCATGATGCCAGCCTCAGCGTCAAACACGCTGGTGCAAGCCTCGCCGCGGAAGTCGGTAGCAACGACTTTATCTTCGGTGTAAGCCAAAACGCCCTTCATCGCGCCTTGGCTAGCTGCCTTCATCGTCGCGCAAATATCTTCGTAGGAAGTTTCTTTGTTCAGTTCAACGGTCAGGTCGACAACCGAAACGTCTGAAGTTGGAACTCGGAACGCCATACCAGTCAGCTTTTTGTTCAGCGCTGGAATCACCTTACCAACCGCCTTAGCAGCACCTGTTGAGCTTGGAATGATATTCTCTAGGATACCACGACCACCGCGCCAGTCCTTGTTGCTTGGACCATCAACGGTCTTTTGAGTGGCTGTGGCGGCGTGAACTGTGGTCATCAAGCCGCGTTTGATGCCGTAGCTATCGTTCAGTACTTTGGCCAAA
The DNA here is from genome assembly GCA_046349795.1 of Pirellulales bacterium. Lineage (GTDB taxonomy): Bacteria > Planctomycetota > Planctomycetia > Pirellulales > Pirellulaceae > Aureliella. The sequence goes on from JAXMBP010000050.1 coordinate 31,951, forward strand.
GGTGCCAAGCAGTTTGTCGTGCACGAAGCGTTGCTGATGATCTTCTCGCCAGCATACTTGGTGTGGTTAACGCCGTAGACGAACATTGGAGTTTCGTCTTTGGATGGAGCGCTCTGAATAACCTTCTTCGCGCCTGCATCCAAATGCTTTTGACAAGTGTCCAGAGTCAGAAACAAGCCCGTCGATTCAACCACAACGTCAGCTCCAACATCACCCCACTTCAATGCCGCTGGATCTCGCTCGGCAGTCAATCGAATTCGCTTGCCGTTAACAATCAGTGTTGTTCCATCGATGGCGATGTCACCCTTGAAGCGACCATGGACGCTGTCATACTTCAGCATGTACGCCAAGTAATCAGGCTCGAGCAAGTCGTTGATCCCAACAATTTCGATGTCGCTGCTGAAGTTCTGAACTGCAGCTCGAAAGACCATTCGACCGATTCGACCAAAGCCGTTAATGCCCATACGGACGGACATGAGTGCGCTCCATTCAATGAGGGAAGGATATCTGCCTTTAGTAAGGCGGAAGATTATAAACATCGACGTGAATGTTCGCAGGGGGGCAATCGCAAGATTCGGAGGAGTGGGTTAACAATCGAACTGTTGCACGTCTGTCGCGTGAAATGAATTTCCATTGCTGAGGCTCTGTGGCGTAGGATATTGCTTTAGAATTGAGGTTGAACAGATCACAATTTGCAACTCACTTAGACAATGCACTGCAGAAGTTGGTCTGTTAGGCAACCTGAGCACTGTAAAAGCTGACTAGCACCAACCGGTTTTGGATTTTCAAAATCCAAGTAGGTTGTTCTTTCTGCCTAACTTCGCAGGGCGTCGGTCAAACAAGATTCTCAGACAAGTGGTTTTTCGAGAGTGGCATTCCCAATTGCCAGCGCTAAAAGTCGCCCCAATTTTGGCTTCACTGCTAAGAACTTTGTAGTTACGCCAACTGGCGTTGCCAATTCCTCCGTAGAATTGGCCAAAGTGAGCAAAAAAAGAGAAGTTTCCTAGCAAAGCCGTGGCATTCGGACTGGTCTGAGGTGTAAACTTATTTGCATGGTTACGCGATCGCGTAACCCTGATGGGTGGTTCACCCGGTTCGTACAGGTGCTGGAATGGCTTTACTAATATTAAGAGTTTGTTTCATCTGCGTCACAGCAGGAATTGCCACTCTAGTGTTGCGCATGGACCTAAGTGGTCCTTCCTATCTCCCATATTTGATCATTTTCGGCACCGTTTTAATGGCATTGGGAGTGATCGCGGTAGACGTTTTCACACCTCGAAAGCAGATCGAAGTTGTTTCCGCCGTATACTTCGGTCTATTGGTTGGAGTGCTTCTGGCCTATATCCTGAGCATTGCTCTGACGCCGCTTATGCCCGGAGACCAAGCGCAGTCGGGCCCTATTCGACTAATCTTGGGAGCCATTCTCTGTTACGGTTGTACGAGCTTACTGCTCCAAACCAAAGACGATTTCCGCTTTGTAATTCCCTACGTTGAATTCGCCCGCGACCTAAAGGGCGCTCGACCTCTGGTTCTCGACACGAGCGCAATAATCGATGGACGATTAGCGGAGTTGGCTGAAACGAACATCATAGAAAACCAGCTAGTTATGCCTGGCTTCGTTCTTGCGGAACTCCAAGCAATCGCCGACAGCAACGATCGACTTCGACGAGCTCGTGGTCGCCGCGGCTTGGATATTGTGAATAAGCTTCGCAATGAATCACGGGTCGAATTTCAGCTTTACGATCGCGATCTGCCAGAATTCCAAGGCCAACCAGTGGATATGAAGCTAGTATTCTTGGCCAAGCACCTAGAAGGCAAGCTCGTCACGGGCGACTACAACCTGAACAAGGTTGCAAAGGTCCACAATGTCCCCGTAATCAATCTGAACGAGATTGCTGCCGCTTTACGACCACAATTCTTACCTGGCGAGACTTTTGAAGTACGCGTAGTGAAAGCTGGCGAAGGTCCCGAGCAAGGTATCGGTTACTTGGACGATGGGACCATGGGTGGTGATCGAAGGCGGTCGTCATCGAATAAATGCCACGCTAAATGTTGTGGTAACTAGTACTTTGCAAACTCAAGCTGGTAGAATGTTGTTCGCCAAAGTTGATGATTCTTCACCCGTGCGTGCCTAGCCTGAACCTTTGAACCTTGGCTCGAAGGTTGCATGGAGAGAGTCAAAGTCACTTAGAAGTTCAAAGCCCCATGTTTTCTCAAACTGTTGAATACGCCCTGCGTGCAATGGTTCAACTGGCATACGCCGGTGATCAAGGAAGTTCGACGGACGACTTGGCCGCATTGACCAAGGTGCCGAGGGCCTACTTATCTAAAGTCGTTCAAGGATTGCGAGCTGCTGGCTTACTGCGCTCTCAGCGCGGTATTGGCGGTGGTGTTTACCTGAGTAAGCCACCCGAGGAGATCACCATCCTTGAAGTGGTGAATGCAGTAGAGCCCATCCAGCGAATTCATACCTGCCCGCTTGGCCTCAAGTCGCACGGCAGGAAGTTATGTCCGTTACATGCCAAGGTCGATAGTGCGTTGGCTTCAGTTGAGCAGTGCTTTGGCAGTGTGACTCTTGCCGACATGATTGCTGGCAAAGGCGATAACGTCCTGCCTATGTGCGAAACTAGCGAGTTGATGAGCTGAGGTTAGCTTCGAGCGAAAAAGGGCTACGCGTTAGACGCTAGTTGTTTCTTAGCCGCCGATGCTAGCTGCTTGACTTGCTGGACCTCTTCAGGCGTCATGAAAGATGGATTGAATCCCTGCAGATACTCAATCGTTTTACGAGCTTGCTTTTGAGCCAGCCAGATTTTCATCATCGCAACCTGCATCGTAAACCGGCTTTCCTCAAATAGTTCGATGTGCTTTTCGATTAGGGGTAGTGCTCGATCATACTCTTTGGATCTAAGCATGTGTTGAATTACAGCATAAAGGTCTCGTTGTCTCCAAAGTATCATGGGATCTGTTTGAGTCAGTCGAGCTTGTATTCGAATGGCCAGTTCAAACTCACCTTGATCGATTGCCTGTCGAACCTGATCCTGCAAGCGATTATTGGTTTCAACGCGTTCTGCCTGCACTTCAAGCGCCCTCGCCTTGGCATTTGCAGCTTCCGCTTTTCTTTGCGCGATCGACTTTTGGCGATTCTCACTTTCGCGAGCTTGACCGATTGCTGAGTGTTCGCCGGTGTTGCCAGACAAGTAGGAGAACAAGTCCCAGCCTTCACAGTCGACCTTGCCCGCCTTCACCATCCAAAGAGCGATCGGCATTCCTACAGCAAAACCAAGTATGTGAAGCAGCTCAGAACTCATCTCGAAGCCGCTCATCCACCAGAACAGAACCTCTTTGCCAACGAACAGTGCTCCATAAACAAGGATGGAGATTTCAATCGTAGTAAATCGGAACAATATGGTGAATTCATTAGCTGGGGCCCAAGCAATGCAAAACGCCAGCAATCCAAATATCGCAGCCGAAGCTCCTAGCGCGCTCCCTGGCCAGCCGAACGGCAATGAGAGAGTTTGCAAGAGGAATCCGTAAATAGTCCCCATTCCGAGATAGATTGCAGTGAACACCAGCCATCCGACTTTGCCTTCGACAATCAAGCCGAAGGCCCACAGAAAAATCATGTTGCCGACGATGTGGCCCCAGCCCGCATGCATGAAGTTGTTGGTTAGCCACTGCCAGGGCTTGAAGGTGCCGAACTCAAGCGATAGTGCGTTTCGCAAACCAGTGCGATTCGGTCTTAGACTCTTTACGAACTTTTCTACCGCTTCCTCTGTTTCGAACTGCTCCAATTCGATTTCAAGTTGGTCAATGGTAAGAACTCGGCCATCCGGCGTTGTTACCGAAACTACGTCAGAATCTGCGTTTAGACAAAAAAGCAAGAAGAAGATCAGGTTAATCACTATGGTGACAACCGTGGCGACAGGCCAATGATAGATAGGTGCGTCGGTGGAAACAGGAATCATGGGCGAACTTGATCGGCTTGAATCGTCGATGGTGCTGGTTGTTACAATACCTAAGGTTTTGGCACTATAATAACTCAAATCCAGACTGTGGAGTTCCAAAATCTCGTACGTCGTCAAGAGTTCGGTCCCTAGTCCGCATTCTTCCGCAAATTTTGCTTCGAGCCCTTCGTGGTGAGCTTGATGAATCGAAACTATATCTGCGCTTTGATTTTCGCTGCGTGGCTGCTCACGCTGAACACCATTGCAGTCGCGTTTGCCCAGGACCAGTTGCCCGTAAACGCAATTGCCAAGGAGCAAGGGCCCGAGGCGGCTCCACAAATGGCACCACAACCTGGAATTGAAAATCGGCCACTGAACAATCACGACGATCAGCGCGATTTGCAGATTCCGCCAATGTTTGTTCCAAGGCAATTGGATGAGTCCAATCTGTTCATTCCTCAAGCCCGCAAAGAACTTCTCAATGGTAACTTTAAAAAGCCCTACTTGATCGACGTCAACTTGGGCATCGATGGTCTGTTTCGATGGTACCTAACCAGGAGCCTCAATACAGCTAAACAAGCCGGAGCAGATCTAGTTATCATACGGTTGACAACCTTGGGTGGCGAGCTGCACACCTCGCTTCAACTAGCAAGTAATCTGTTGGAGATTGATTGGGCAACTGTGGTAGTGTGGATTCCGAATGAAGCAATTAGCGGAGGTGCAATTGTCTCGATGGGAGCCGATGCGATCTACATGAAGCCGTCAGCGACAATCGGTGATGTAGGCATCATCCATTTGCAATTCTGGGGTGCTGGGGTCTTGGCGGAAGAGAAAGATGTTAGCTACTACGCCAGCGTAATGCGTCAACTGGCAGTTCGCTCGGGAAGGCATCCCGAAGTCGTTGCGGCCATGATGGATCGAAAGCTGAAAGTCATTCAAGCCACGGATAAAGCAACCGGAAAGAAAGTATTCTTGAACGAGAGTCAGTCGCTGAATCAGGCTACGTTGGCTAAGGTCAACATCGATCAACCCTTGGACGAAGCTGGCAATGATCGCTTTTTAACGGTAAGTGGCAAACGAGCCATGCAGCTCGACCTATGTGAGGAGACATTCGAATCGGAAGCCGCGATGCTTAAGCAACTGACCAGCGTCGAACCCGTTCGAATCCAGTTAAACCGGGCGAAGAGTTGGCTTACAACCTGAGCGGGCCATGGATCTCAGGCTTGATTGTAATAATTGGTCTAGTTTGCCTGTACATCGAGTTTACTATCCCTGGAGTGACGCTCCCGGGGTTGATCTCGATGTTTTGCTTTGCAACTTTTTTTGGAGCCACTTGTTGATTGGAACTGCAGGTGGCCTTGAGATCATGATGTTTTTAGCTAGCGCAGCCTGCTTGTTGATCGAGATTTTTCTACTTCCTGGGTTCGGTATCTTCGGAATCGCTGGGCTCGCTTTGCTCGGAATTTCGTTGTTGCTTGCAACTCAGGACTTCTTGATTCCGCAGTCGGCTGAGCAATGGAAACACCTGGAGCGAAATGGATTATCGTTGGCAATCGCGGGAATCGTCGTTGCGGGGTTGATCGCCTTTCAACTATTCTATTTAGACTCGATTCCTGGTTTCGCTAAATTCCAGCCTCAAACCGAAACCGATGCCCTCCGCAACAGTAGCCGCTGACTTTGATCATCCCGCCACGAAGTTAAGCTTGGGAATGCCAGGCACTGCACACTCCGATCTTCGACCCTCAGGAAAGGCGCTGATCGAAGGTCAGTACATTGATGTCGTTTCCGATGGCGAATACGTAGAGCGAGGTTCAACGGTGCATATTGTTCGTATCGAAGGAAATATCGTTACGGTTCGGAAGAGTTAAGGATGAAGTCGTTCATACTACAAGTCAGCTTGACAGCCTGCATTCTGTTGTCCGCATGTCAGTGCGCGTTTTGTCAATATGCCAATCGCTATTCGCAATCCAATAGTGCATCGCCTGCGAATTACGAACTCAACAAAAGTTCGCCTAGCAAGCGTTCCGGTTACGCTCATAGTGCATCGGCTTTGGGTATGCTCTCAAGTCAAGGCTACGACGACTTGACAGAGTATCCGCTCAGAAGTGCTTCGAATGGAAGTTACCGAAAACCACAATCCATGTTGAAATGGACTCGTAATAGCGCAATCATTTCAACTCTCAATACTGGCGAATTTTACCGATTCGATTTTGCAACACTGTCTGCGACACGAATCTACTCGTCGCCTCACCGCCGCTGGTCACGCATGATTAAGCTGGACGAGCAGACTTTGGCAGCGATCGATCTGGCCAGTGACTCAATTGTCGTGTTTCAGGCTTCCGAAAATTCCATCCAGCAGATTGCAACTCTATCAGCTTCTGGTAATCCTCATTCGCTAGCTTGGGACGCTGAGTCGGCAACGTTGTTCGTCAGTGGGCAATGGTCGCAGCGTTTGTATCGCTTTCGTGCAGACTCAGGTCTATCAACTTGGCAATCGATGGAAGCAATTGATCTGCCAATTCACGGTGGTGCAATTTGCGTTTTGCCCAAGCAGCAATCTGCAGTAATTGCTGATGCTTTCAGTGGAAATTATGTTGTCCTAGCAGCCCCCACAACACCAGCAGCCAAGATCGTTCATCAGTCAAATCTGGTTGGGCACAATGTCCCCAGCCTACAAGCTCGCGACGACGAGCAGTGGATCGTTTTTCCATTTCAACTGTTAAACCCTGAAACATATTCAGTGCAAGGTGACATTACTTGGGGCGGTCTGCTGAGCAACAATATCCGTTGGCTGAAGACAGAACGAATGTTAACGCTCGGGGAAGATGAAGTAATCAAGCAAGGAAAGTTCTTACCGATCGGACAAGTCGGTAACGGTGGTGGCGATCCAAATTCCTTGCAATTTGATTCGCAGAATCGCTTTGCAGTAACACTCGGCGGAATCGATCGCGTAGCAGTTGGTCGAGCTGACCAGACAAAGCTGCAACAGTTTGCAACCGGCTTGCACCCTATCGCCTCGTTGTTTGACACCACCGCTAATCGACTGTTCGTACTCAACGAATTCAGCGACAGCATTTCCATTGTCGACCTCGAAAATGAAACCACTACCGACGTTCCGCTTGGCCCAATGCGCGAGCTAACGTTAGCGGAACGAGGCGAGCGACTGTTCTTCCATTCCAGCCTGGCTCACGATGGATGGATGAGCTGCCATAGTTGCCATAGCCGTGGACACACCTCGGGTCAGTTGAACGACAACACCTCTGATGGTTCATTGGGATCTCCCAAACGTATTCTGTCGCTGCTTGGGCAAGCTGAAACCGCTCCCTATAGCTGGTCTGGAGAAATTCCAAACCTTGAGATGCAGGTGCTGAACTCGGTGCAGTCTACTATGGCAACCGATTTTCAGATCTCAAGGCAGACAGTGGATGCCATTGCTGCCTACGTTCGAACATTGCCAGCTCCGCCGAGCTTAGCGAAAGGCTCGAAAAGGATGAAGGCTATGCATCGATTCAAATGGAAGGCAGAAAACTGTTCGAGCAGCTATCTGTAATAACTGCCAGGAAGTCAATTTACGGTTGCAGATCGCTTTGATGTAGGCCTTGCAGACGAAGTTGGTCAGAAGGAATTCAATCCACCCAGTCTTCTATCGGTCAGCCAACGCAGTCGATCCGTTGTTGCATGATGGCCGTGCGAAATCGATTCGAGAAGTTTCGAGAAGTACCAACATCAACTGCTCGATCTTCTTGAGTCTACCGAGCTTAATTTACTCGTGCAGTACTTAGAAGGTTTGTAAGCCTTTGCGGCAGGTGACCTGATTGCCAACACATCTTGGAAGGATGAGAACTTGACGATCGGAAAGGTTCGTGAGAGCCGTCGTAGCACAGCTTTCTAGCGATAGCTTTGACCTTCTGGTAATCGGCGGTGGAATTGTGGATCGGAGTCGCTCGTGACGCTGCCATGCGGGGACTATGAACATGTCAATTGATCAACATGATTTTGCATCGGGAACTAGCAGTCGCCTGAGCTGCTTGCTGCATGGCGGCCTGAGGTACTTGGAGCAGGGCCGGAGTCTTTCTGGTGCGCGAAGCTAGCGAGAAGAAGATTGTCCAGAAGATCGCTCCCACCTTGTGCAGCCACTTGGTTTTGCTTTCCCTCTTTTCGTGGAGAAGGTCGTCCGCTCATAATTGAAGATAGGAAATATGACTTTGTGCAGGAAGTTTGAACCATCGCGAGGCCTCAACGCTGATGAGACCTCGAATATGCTTCCTGGAATCAAGCGAGATGGGCTGGCCGGCTCGGCTTTCTATTTTGATGCCTTAACCAACGACGCTCGATTGGTACTGGACACAATGCGCTCTGCGGCAGCTCATCGCGCGGTGTTATTGAACTATTGCAAGTTCATAAACTCGCACCGTGATTCTGGTTTATGGAACTGTGATGTTTCGGATTTGGAATCTGGGCAGTCGTTTCGAATCAAATCCAAGACCATCGTGAATGCTTCGGGACCATGGGCTAATCGATTGCCGCATAGTAAAGTTCAATTGCGACTGAGCAAGGGAATTCACGTTGTATTACGAGCTGACCAGTTGCCGGTCAAATCAGCCGCAGTGATCACTCAAGGCAAGCGAATCTTGTTCGTGATACCGCTTGGAGCGATCGTGTTATCGTTGGCACAACCGATACTGATTTCGATGAACCAGAAGATGTCAGCACAAATGCGGCAGACGTCGAATATGTGCTGAGCACGTTGAAGAGTTACTTTCCCATGTTGACGATCAATAGCGGCGATCTAAGCAGCGTTTGGGCTGGACTCTGCGTCCGCTGATTGCCGATCCAAACGGTTCTCCATCGGATATCTCACGAGCGCATCAAATCAATTCTCCCGAACCGTTTTGGTGGGATGTGGCTGGTGGTAAGCTGACTACTTATCAAGGCTAATGGCTGAGCAGACCGTGGACGCGTAGTGACAGAATCTGGACTGAAAGTGCAATCATGTCGCACAGCCATTGAAAAACTGCTGGCCGACGATGAAAGTGAATTTAAGTGGAATTGCACCCGCTCGTTGGTGTTATGAAGCTGTGCAGCACTATGTCAAGAACGAATGGGCAGTGCATTTAGACGATGTGATGATTCGTCGCAGCGGCTGGTTGCATGAGAAGCGATCCAATGATCAGTTGAGCCAAGTTGCTGATTGGATGGCAACGGCTTCAAGCTGGGATAGCTCGACTCGAGATGCTGAGTTGAACCGAGTTGGCGAGATCATCCGTCAGCAGTCCATGATCGTTTAGAGCCACAGGTATGAAACCAAAGCTACCCTGCCGCGTGACAACGTGAGGTCCGTGCATGTCAAACAAGGAGGAGATGCCGAATGGGACCGCGTACTTCATTTACTCAGGAATATGGTAGGCAAGCATCATCGATCTGACGCCACGGTAGGAATCGATTGCAGGAAAGAAATCAAACTCGCAACGCCTTTGGTGAACGTGCGATCTGTTTTGTCGGAAATTGATGGTGTAGGGGCCAAGTTAGAAATTGAACCAGTAGTGCACTAAGTTTCATTGGTTGCGGTCCTTCAGGTTGGATAAATGAATCATAGCACCTGGCAGCGAACAGTTCGGATTAGCCGTTCTACGATTGCACCTGTGGATTGTTCGCTTGCAAACTAATTCACCCTCCCCGATGGCGAACTTTATTGAGTAGACGTCTGAACCATAGCCGGATCAGCTACCTAGGGAATTGCGATTCGACTGAACCCTGGCCGGATCAGCTACCAAGTAGCTCGAAATCGCCTGAACCGTGGCCGGTTCGGCTACGATGGGAGTGGCAGACATCAGAACGGTGTGCGAAATTGTTTCGTTTTGGAGCCTAGATCGTATATACTGGACTGAATTGGACTGTCGAGCACCTAAGATCGGCAATACCAATTGAGGCTTGTCTGAACTCGTCAAATCGCTCTTGAAACTAGAACCCGGCAATCAGTTCTGGAGCCCCCAGATCGAAAACTTGATCGAAAATCTGGAGCTGGTCAGCGCCATTTGACCCGTGGCTTACTTGCACTTGAATAGGTGCTAGCCAATACTGCGCAATCGTCAAAACACCGTAATTTCATGATCTGAATCGCTGCATAGGAAGATATCCATGAATCAGCCAATGAGAGACTTCACCGACCTACTCCTGCGACGCGGTGTGGTGAGTTTGGATCAGTTGTCGGAAGCTACCAACGTGGCTCGCGATGCAGACATGAACGTAGCAGACGCCCTTATTAAATTGGCCTACGCAGAGCCGGATGACGTCTATCGAGCCTTGGCCGAATTCCACAAAATGGACTACGTCAATCTGAACGAGCACAAAATTCCGGATGAAGTAATACAGTTAGTGCCAGAGTCCGTCGCTCGGGAAAACAGCATTATCCCTTACAAAGACGAAGATGACACGATCCACGTTCTGCTGGCCGACCCATTCGACTTGGAGACCACTGAGAAACTGCGGTTTATTCTGAACCGTC
>JAXMBP010000051.1:0-42386 GCA_046349795.1 Pirellulales bacterium
GCCTTGGCAGAAGCTCAAGCAGAACGAGCGAAGAAGACTCATGGACGATACATGGAACTTGTCAGTCGCGATGCAAAGACGGTCCCTCGTGAAGACATGGACCGAGCGATCGAGGATCTGCGTGTTGCCGAGTCGATGATCCAGGCTCGCAAGGAACAGTTGGCACAGTTAACCAAGGGAACTCGAGCTGAAGAGCTTGCTGGCGCGAAGGCCGAGTTAGCTGAAGCCAAGGCGGCACTTCAATTGGCTAAAGAGGGCTATCGCAATGAAGAAAAGGATCAAGCTCGCGCCGAAATGGGCGCTGCTGAAGCTGCTGTGGCTGCGATCCAAGCTCAGGTTTCCGAGCTGAAGGTCGTTGCCAACGTAGCTGGTACCGTAGACGCCTTGGAGTTGCAGCCTGGAGATTTGGTTGCACCAAATTCTCCCGTGCTAACTTTGCTTGATTTAGATCACTTGTGGCTGCGAGCCTATATTCCAGAAAACCAATTGTCACTCAAGCCAGGTGACAAGGTTGATGTGACTGTGGATAGTTTCCCAGGCAAGAAGTTTCAAGGTGAAATAGCATTCGTTGCGGGTCAAGGCGAGTTCACGCCTCGCAATGTTCAAACTCCTGAAGAGCGAGCTAAGCAGGTGTTTCGAGTCAAGGTTCGCTTGCCATCCAACTCAGGTTTGCGCGTTGGCATGGGTGCAGATCTTTGGTTGAGCAATAAGACCTCTGGCTCGCGAAGCGGTGAGTAGCATGCCCAAACAGAATGCGGAACCCGTAATCGAAGTTGACAACCTGAGCCGAAGCTTTGGAAAGCTGAAAGCCGTTCAGGACGTTTCATTGAAAATCGCTCGTGGTTCAATCTATGGACTGCTCGGACCAAACGGTAGCGGCAAGTCTACGATCATTCGTATGCTCTGTGGCGTACTGATGCCCTCAGCCGGATCAGCGCGAGTTCTCGGCCTGGATGTCGTTCGCGACTCGGAAGCGATCAAACGCTCGATCGGTTACATGTCGCAAAAGTTTAGCCTTTATCCAGACCTGACAGTGCTGGAGAACCTAGATTTCTATGGGCGAATCTACGGCTTGGACTCACAACTATTGAGCGATCGCAAAGACGAACTGCTCAATCTGACCCGACTAACGGATCGCACTGATCAATTGGCTGCCAATCTATCTGGAGGCTGGAAACAACGCCTCGCTTTGGCTTGTTCCTTGATCCATCATCCTGAAGTTTTGTTTTTGGACGAACCAACGGCTGGAATTGATCCTGTGGCTCGTCGTCAACTTTGGGACCTGCTGTTCGAGCTTTCGGGTCAGGGCATGACCTTGCTTGTTACGACGCACTATATGGACGAGGCGGAAAGATGCAGTGAGGTGGGCTATATCTATCAATCTCGCATGATTGTCCAAGGCAAGCCAGCTCAATTGAAGCTTTTGCCTGAAGTATCACCCTCCGGCAGCGTGCGCTATGAATTGGAATTAGCCAACGCCGCGCAGTTCCTACCCAAAGTTCGAGCCATCAATGGCATCCAGAATGTAACGCTATTCGGAGAGCGTCTGCACGTCTTGGCAGATCGCGAGCTAACAGCCAAGCAGTTGGCAGGACAGCTTGAGGGCACCAACGCCGATTCGATTCGACAAGTCGGCGCGAACTTGGAAGATGTGTTTGTTGCGATGACTCAACGAGCCGATGAAGTAACGCTAAACATCCAAGCAAAGGTTGCTCTGGAATTATTACCCCCGAAAGCTGAAGCCCCAGTCGAATTATCAGTAGATCACAGTGATATACAAATTAGCGATAACTTAGTGGAGTCGTATGCTCGTTCGGACAGCTCGGAGAAAGCAACAACTGTTGAGCGAAAAAATCCTAATTCAAAAGAGCGAATAGATCGAAACGCAAAATCGAGCAGCCTGGCCGGGCTCTGGGCAGTACTGCTTAAAGAGTTCTTTCACATTCGCAGACAACCTGCCACGATCTTTTTTATGTTGGTCGTACCTGCTTTGCAAACGATGATTTTCGGTTGGGCAATTCGAACTGAGATCGAAAATGTTCCAACGGTAGTTTGGAATTTGGATGGTCGAAGGCATGGTCGTGAACTTGTTGAGACTTTAGTCAATTCTCGACAATTCAAAATCGTTGCCGAAGTGAACAACTCGCAGGACTTCCACACCACCTTGCGATCAGGCCGCGCGAAAGTAGGAATCGAAATTCCTGCTGACTATTCAGATCGGCTTCTCAGCGGACAGCAGGCGCAAGTTCCAGTACTCATCGATGGCAGCGATTCACAAACTGCCACAGCATCGATGAATACGATCAATTTGCTTGGGCTTCAATTGTCGATCGGAGCTGCCAAAGCTAAAGGTGAAGCGGCCCAGTTCGCTCCTGCGCGGGATAGATCGGGCGAGCTAGCCATGCCGATCGAAATGCGAACTCGACTCATGTACAACCCGAACCTCGAAAGTGCCAGATTCTTTGTGCCGGGGTTGGTTGGAATCATATTGCAACTAGTCACCCTTTTCTTAACCAGCTTTGCCATCGTTCGCGAGCGCGAGATGGGAACGTTGGAGCAACTGTTTGTCACGCCCGTTGGAAGAGCCGGATTGATGCTCGGCAAGCTTCTGCCCTACGCCATCATCGGTTTGGCTGAAGTGCTAATTGTCCTGTGCATCATGGTCTTTTTGTTTGATGTCCCTATTCGCGGAAGCATTGGCCTACTTTTGCTGCTTTCGGCGTTGTTCATTATCTGTAGCTTGAGCCTTGGACTATTCGTTTCGTCGATTGCCAAGACTCAAGTGGAGGCATTGCAGTTCAGCTTTATCATCATGCTTCCATCTGTTTTGTTATCGGGATTCATGTTTCCGAGATCTGAAATGCCACTGCCGGTCTATTTGGGAACGCACCTGTTACCAGCGACCTACTTCATCGAAATACTTCGCGGCATTATTTTGCGAGACACCGATCTAGTTGATCTAATGCCTTGGATTGCCGGTTTGACCGCTTGCTGTGTTGGTTTGCTGGTACTGTCCATTAGTCGCTTCCGAAAGCAAATCGAGTAGCATTGAGTTACGCAGGTCATCTGTGATGAACTAGAATGACGGTTTGTTTATGAAACTCACTCGAGCGAACTCGCAGAACCGATGAAACTAACGGAAACATTCTCAACTTATTTATCTGCCGTTCTTTGCCTACTCGTTACACTGGAGGCCCGTGCTGCTGAGTGGAAGATTCCCTTGGCTGGCAACACCTATCGAACGCAGCCGAGCCCAGGTGGTCGCGGTATTTCGCGCGAGGGGACGCTCAGTTGGCGTGAGAGCGATGATGAGTTTGCAATCTACTTTCATGTGAATGTGCCGACCGAGCTTCAACTGAAATTAGTGGGGGAGATTCCTGTCAATTCTAAGGTTAAGTGTACGAGCCCCTCAGATCCAAACTTTAATGTAGTGCTTGATTCGAGCAACACGGAGCTCGATTTGGGCAAACTAAAGCCGACCAAAAAAGGATATGTGCAAGTAAACGTGAGGGGCATTTCGAAGCCTGACAAAGAATCGTTTGCAAAGCTTAGTGAGCTGATTGTCAGCTCAACTTCCGAGGCGCTTAGCCTGGACTACGTTCGCAACAATGAGGGCAACATGTTCTATTGGGGCAGGAGAGGCCCCAGCGTTCACTTGACCTACCAAGTTCCGAAAGATACGACTCTGCGCTATGGATACACCGAGCTAACTGTACTCGAAGGCAAAGATCCAATCGGTTCTTATTTCATGGCCAACGGATTTTCAGAAGGCTACTTTGGCATGCAGGTGAACAGCGAAACGGAGCGTAGGATACTGTTTTCGGTTTGGAGTCCCTTTAAAACCGACAACCCGAAAGACATTCCAGAGGACCAACGAATCGAACTGCTGGCCAAAGGCGAAAAGACGCGCGTCGGAGAGTTTGGCAACGAAGGCTCTGGTGGGCAGAGTTTTTTGACTTTTCCCTGGAAGGCCGGAGTAACCATGCGATTTTTAACCGAGGTGAAACCGCTGGATGACAACAATACACAGTACACCTGTTGGTTTGCCGAACAAGATTCTTCGTGGCAACTGGTGGCTAGTTTCCGTCGACCAAAAACCAAAACGAACCTACGCGGGTTCCATTCTTTCCTGGAGAGCTTTGATCCAAGCCGAGGTTATTTAGAAAGAAAATGCCTGTACGGCAATGTCTGGGTCGTCGATGTTGATCGGAAGTGGCATGCAGTGAACGAGGCTAAATTCTCTGTAGATCCGACTGGTGGCAATCGCCATCGATTGGACTTTGCCGGTGGCGTAGAAAATGGTGCTTTCTATCTACACAACTGCGGATTTTTCAGTGGAGACGTGCGAGCTGGTTCAAAATTCAGTTTGCCAACCACCGATCGAAGCCATCCTGAAATCGACTTCGACAAGCTGCCACGATAGATCGACAGAACCGACTCAAGCGAAGGTTGCTTAAAACTAGACGATGTACTGGTTTTCAGTATTGAATACTCCAATCCTTCGTCGCCCATTATCGAATGAATTGGAGACACAACTCACCCAAGTACATCCACTCCTTCGACACACTGGTTCGCTAACGCTCCAGATGGGATGAAAAGAAGTTCGTCACCCGTGACCTATAGTTGGTGACGAGAATTTTAATCCCATAACTAAGGCGGAAGTGACGAACATGTTTAGTTTAACAGATTGGTACTGTTTTGTTGGTTTTGATTACCACGACAGCTTCGTTCAAGTCTGTATTTTGGATTCGAAGGGATCGATTATAGGGAATCAACAGGTTGAAAATCGCGTGACTGCGATCGTAGAGGGTACGTCGATAACCTGCGCGACGGTCGCGTAATCAGGGTGCCGCGATCGAAACGTGTTGCGGTGCAAGCAATTTGGCGGAACAACTACAGGATCGAGAGTGGCCAATCGCATTGGCTCATGCTGGGATTTGCGAGAAGATGAAACGCAGCCCAGATAAATCGGACTTTGCAGACGCTAATCTGTTGGCTGATCTGTGTCGTGTTGGTTACTTGCCAAAAGTTTGGCTGCCGCCCAAAGCAATTCGAGATATAAGACGGCTCACGCGATTTCGTCAGCAGTTGGTTGACCAGCGTCGTGACATCAAGTTGCGTATGCGAGCGTTGTTGCGGGAGGAGCGAATCGAGCCATCATCAGACGTCGGGAACGTATGGACAAAGTCCTGGTTTAAATGGCTGAAAGAGACCAAATCACTTTCAGAACATAGTCGCTGGGTAATGGACAGTCATATTGCTGATTTGGATCGGGTCGTAAAGAAGATAGCCAGAAACTGAGGAGCGTATGGAAGCGGCGACCAAGGATGATGACGTAGTGCAGAAACTACGGTCAACCAAGGGAGTTGGCTTAGTAACAGCGGTCGTGATGCGAGCTGAGATTGGCGACTTTAATCGTTTGCAAGTGGTAAGCAGTTAGCTCGCTATTGCGCGGTGACTCCAGAATGCATCGAGCGGCAAACGTATGGCCGATGGCGGTTTGGTTAAAGCTGGTAGCTTGGTTTTGAGAACAATGCTAGTTAAAGCAGCTCATCGCTTGGCTCGCTATCAACCGCATTGGAAAGCACTAAAAGAGCAATTGAAACAGAGAGGTAAGCCTGGATCGGTAGCGGCCGCGAGCGGTTGCCAATCGCTGGGTCGAAAGTTGTTTTGGGAAATGCAAGATAGAAGAAAACGAAGAAGTTGCAGCATAGGAACTTGATCACACTAGAGGAAAGTTTAACGATGCGAATGATGGATACGGTTGGCTCTCGGTTGTGAGGTGAGCTCGTTGTGCCACTGGGCAGTATCGCAAGATATTTGCTCGTCTCCAGGTGAGGCAGCCTCACGCCTTTGAATCCCAACTTGGGCTAAATGCTCGGATAGAAGAATGGGAGCACCGAAGTGTCGCGTCATTTCCTTCGAAGAACGCGTCCTACGAAGAAAGATCACAGCATCCATGCTGCGAAGGTTTAACGCATTGGCCAAAATCGAAGCCCAAAGAAAGGTGGCGAGCATCATTTGAGACGCTCGCCACCCCCGCTTCGACTTTGGCTCCAGTCAACGCCAGGTCGCACCTCTGCGTTGCCCTATCCTCTGCTGGAGTAATTCAAACATAGGTTACAAAAATTCACTTGCAAGCTACTTGACATCAACGGTTTTTTCATAGAAGTGGCACACGGGAGATTCAGCAGAAGCTTCGCCCTCCTGGCAGACATACTCTCCACAAAGCGGCGGTTCACAAACGGCACTCAACAAAGCATGAGAGTTATCCAACAGTCGTGCTTTGACTTCGCAAGCTTGATAGTAGGTTGCGATATCGCATGTACAGGCTTCGTAGCAGGTGAACCATCCAAAGATTGACAGCTATGGACAGGATGAAGAACACGTAGAAGAAATAGTTATTCTCTTGAGTCGCATAAGCTTGAGGCAAGTAATTGGGATTGGTAACCAACGATCCGTCTCGGGCTGGTACAATTGAGCGCGCATTGAGGTTTCGATCGGTACCAAGTGTGGTCCCAGGATACTCAACGCGTTGCTGACCATTGGAAGCTAGATATCCGCTAGCTGCTGGAAGCCCTTGATAGTCGGCCTGAGTGCCAGCAAATCGACGCGAATCATCCTGCCCGTTGGTTCCATATTGGTTGTAGCTAGCGCCGAATCCGTTGCCGATGCCAGTTGAGTTTGATGCTAGGCGATTTCCATTGACGTCGTTTCGCAATGGCGCATAGTTGCCAGCATTGTTGTAGTTATTCTGAGATGCAAATCCCGAGCCAGATTGCATTACACTTTGATCCTGAACGTAACTGCCATTATTTGGGGAATAGTTTTGATTGTTTGCAAAGCTGCCGGTTGAGGCACCCCCTAATCGTCCCGTAGCAGAAGTACTTCCTGCCAAACGACCACTAGAAATTCCTGTGCCGCTCGATTGCATTCTATCGAGCAGCGAACCATTATTCGCAGCGACACCTGAATTGCCACGAAGTTGATCTGCCATGGTTCCTAGCGGAGCCGTCGTAGCTGCTGGTTGATTGAGATTGCTTGGTAGATTGGGATTGCTTGCCTGAGAGTGATTGAACGATTGAAATCCATTGTCCGAGGTGTTGTTCACGTTAACTATCGCGCCACCTTCTAAATCTTGAATTCTGCCTGGCGGTAGGTTCGCAGCCACAGGAACCAAGCGTTCGACTTCTATCAAAGACGGAGTGCGAGGAAGGATCTCATTGCCAATACTCACTACGACTCGTTTAATTCTACCAACCAGCTCTTTGGGAATGTGGCTTTGCAACTCACTCTTGTATGGAGGGGGACTTTGCATATCCCGAAGCATTGAGGGCGAAACCTGAATCAAGTACTCAAGTTCACCGTCTTTAATTTGCCAGCCATAGCTCCGGCTATTGTCCGCATCCATGCTTGGATCGAGAGCTGAACTAAGTGCTGCTGAGTTACCACCAAAGGCAGCATTAGCATTGAAATTAGGATTGTTATTGAGAGCGGAGTTGTTTCCAGTGAATGCGGAACCTGTTGAACTTGGCAAGCCGCTTTGAGCTGAAGAAGCGCCGAGCGGGGTCGAAGGTGTCTGTGTGCCCGACAAGCCAGCTCCACTAAAACCCGCTCCTCCCGAACCAGCTCCACTAAATCCTGAACCGCTAGATTTTTTGGAGTTCGAATTGGCTCCAAAGCCGGTCGGCGCGTTGGAACCGAGCGGCGCACCAACTTGGCCAAGAAGAGTCCAACAAACGAGTAAACTTAGTGCATTCATTGCAATTCCCCAGTGGATCCATCCTATGGGTCAGGCAGAAATATGCGGGTAGTTGCCCAACCGAATTTCTGGTCAGCGTGCATGATGTCCGCTAGCCGGAGAAATCCGCCACTAGGCTACATCATTCGGCTTGAAAATGTAAAGAGAAGTTAAAGCGAATCGACTGGCTAAATTCGGAAGTTTGTCGTTTTTCGGACATTAGCTAGCGTTAGTTAGGGGGACTAGGAGGTTTCTAAGGAAAGAACTGCTTGATGAAAACGTTCAAGTTTCAGGTCAATCCCATTTTATGGCTTGGACCTGTACAAACGAGCAAACTTCCTAAAGTAATTACCCCGCAAAAATCGAATACTAACACCGGACAGTTTGTTCTGCAAAGTCCCAATGGATCGAATGATCCGGAAAGGCTTTCGTTCAACTGAGTCAGTTAGGGGGGAATCTAACTGAGCTGTCTTGAATTTGAAGCGCTGAATCAGCGCAACTTACAAAGATAGCCTTAGAGCATCTAGAGTCTGTTTATTCAGACCTCAATGCTTCTATGCACACCTTCGTAACCGAAGGTGCGAGAGATGATTCCGTAAACTTAACTTGTCTCATATGGACAAGAGCGATCCGAATCAGACCACATTGCCGCTCGGGGGTGTGGTGGTGATGGTCGAATCCAAGGACAAGGGATCGCGGAGGCACTCTATCCACCAGCCTGAGAAGCATGAAATCCATTGGGGCACGCTGAACCTCGATCGTAGACATGCACCCGCTCCGGCAAAACAAGAAAGCCCTGACCCAAGTGTTTGACAAAGGGTTGTTAACGGATTGACAACCAAACGTTCTTCTAATCAAGAACCAACTTTGACAAACAGGGGCACTACAGACCGTTTGAATTCACCAGAATTCAGATGGTTACAAAACACGTAAGGAAACGGAGATCCTGCATATGAAGGTGTTCACCACAGGACAGGACGCAAAGATCTGTAAGGTGGCCCCTCGAACCGTCAGCAAATGGTTCGACTCCGGCCGTCTCAAGGGATACCGAATTCCCGGTTCACAAGACCGTCGAATTCCCCGCGAGTACCTCATCAAGTTCCTCAAAGAACATGGTATGCCTTTGGGCGACCTTGAAGATGAGGCAATGGCCAAAGTCCTAATCGTTGCTCAAGACCAAGTTTTGATCGAAAATCTTAAGCGAGAACTACCGCTTGAGAAGTCGTTCAAAGTTGGTACTGCTGCAAGCGGTTTCGAGGCAGGCATTCAGGCAGAAAGCTTCCATCCCGACTGCATGATCGTAGACTTCTCGATCGGCAAAGTGGAAGCGCTTCAAATCTGCCAGAATCTACGCAAGAACAATGACTTCACTGAAATCATTTTGATTGCGTTGCTACCTGATGACGGACAAACATTTAGCTTTGATCGATCGGCGATTAACGAGACATTCAAAAAGCCTTTTGATGCTCGACTGTTGGCAGAGCGACTCCGAACGCTCGTTGGTGGCAAGAAAGAGCTAGTCTAACGCAACAGCGTTACGGCTCAGTTGCCTCCAATAAAGGTCCCACGGCTAAAAGCCAGCAACCCCGACAAACAAAGCTTAACAGCAAAAAGCAAGGCCCGTTAGTTTCGACTAACGGGCCTTTCTTCATTTAGGGTCTTGTTCGAGACTCAAAACTACTTGCTAGAGAGCTCGAACTTGATGGCAGTATCACCTTGATCTCCAAGGTCCTTGGACAATCCTGATGTGGTAAAGGTTGAATATTTCTTAGGGAGTCCATACTTCATGTTCACGTCGGTCTCACCAAACTTACCAGTCGCCGATTCCATCACCGTCTTATCGATTTGGACCTTGTAAGACCCTGGAACTGCTCCTGTCTTGGTGTCGAACGCATTCATTTTGAACTTGCCACTTGCATCGCTGACCGCTGTTGCGTTGTAGTTGCCTTGCGTAGCAATGAACACTATGGTCGCTCCCTCAACAGGATTTCCATCCAGTGTAACGATTCCTTCGGCTGGGACTGTCTTAGGAAGGTTATCTTTTTTACAACCCAACGCAGCCATCGCAATAAGGCAGCAAGATACTGCAAGCATCTTACGTAGATTCAAGATCCATTCTCCCCTGTGAGTAATTCGATTAAAAGAAATAGGGCCTGCCCACTTGGCTGGCCCTAAGTTTGTGTCAATTGAGCAAATCCAACAGACTATTCAGCTTGAACTGTTTCACCACCAGACTTGGAACCAAGGCCACCCCAAGCTCCATATGGGCTCAAGCCACCACCATTTACTGTAGGCGCAACTGCCGCTTGGTTACCAGCGTCAATGGTATCAGCTACGAATCGAACCGAACCGTCTGCCATACCGACTTGAACACCACCTGTGTGATAACTACCAGAACTGTAGATCCCAGCACACCAGTGAGGATTATTCACTGCTGTTGCTACGAAGCACGAAGGTGAGTTCGGTGGCAAAATGGTTGTCACACCAGCAAAGAAGACCTTGCCTTCCCAACCACGATAACCACGAGCTGTATCACCAGTAAACACAAGTGACAAATTCACGAACGAACGAGTACCAGCGTTCCACTGTGCTTTGCAGCTTAATGGCGAGAAAGTAAGCGGATCGCCAGTGGTTCCCACAACCATTCCGATTTGATTGACGGCCGTTGGTCGTTTGAATTCAGCGATGGCGATGGTATTGCTTGTACCATCAGTTACCTCAGCCAGTCTTGGGAAACATCGTCCGAATATGCCTCGGTTGACGATTGGCAACTTTAGAGCTGAAATGGTCGTACTGTCTCGCTCTTGCGTACCGCCTTGAACAACTTGAGATCCAGAGTAACTGTCCCCAGCGCAGAACGCGTAGTTATTCAAACCACGTTGACGATTGGGATCTGTCGGTTCGTTTCCTTCGGGATTACTTGGGCACTCCAAATAGGGAACACGAGTTAAATAAACGGCTGCTCCGTTCCATGGCTCACGATTGTCGGCGGTCATCCGATCGTAAAGCGGCGATTGTTCACAGAATGGCATCAAAGCGTAGTGCCCCGACATTGCAAAACGCTGATAAGGACCATGAATGGTCCCTGGATTAACACTGCCGGTACCTAACTGCATTGCAGGAAAACGCTTGTAGGTCGACTCATAGTTGTGACAACCTAGAGCGATCTGCTTGACGTTGTTGCCGCATTGCATGCGCCGCGCTGCTTCACGTGCAGCTTGAACGGCAGGTAACAAAAGACCAACTAGAATTCCAATGATGGCGATTACCACCAACAGTTCGACAAGCGTAAATGCCTGTCTCTTTCTTAATCCCCAAATAGCCATAGCAAGACTCCTGAAAACAGAAAAGAGTGGAAGAGAAAGCTTACAATCTCCACAACTTACGAAGTTATCAGCCGAAAATCAAGCTTCTAGGAGAAAAAAGCGACCTGAAAGAGGCGGTAAAGAAGAAATGAGCCCCGCTAATTTTTTCTTGCAAAACAGTAACCTTTTGCGCGAAATTCTCGATATTCATTGAGAAAGCGAAATAAATAATCGTTGCGACACTATTTGAGATATCAATATTCCGCCTGGTTTGCTTTTTCGTCGCCCTGGTGCGCAATGGATCTGGAAATCAAATCCAGTTCAGCAAACAGAAAAAGAAACCGCCACGACTCGGCGTGGCGGCTGGGAAAATCAGTATAGCTTTCAAACAGAATCGTATATTGAGAACGACCCAAGCTAAGAACCTACTCGGCTAACAACTCCTCAATCATCTGATGCAAGTCTTTAGCGTTCTTGTCGCCTGATCCAATTCGAATCATTCGAACTTTGCCGGACTTGTCCAACAGTACCGCTTGAGGAATACCTGTCACCATGAAGTGACTTCCATAATCATTTTCTTTATTGGTGACTACGAAGCCATGCTTCAAGCCATAGGATTCTCGGAACAGTTCCAACATCTTAAGTTCTTTTTCAGTAGGTACTTCCTCGGTGGATCGCTGAGCTTTTCCAGTAGCTTCATTCCAATCGTAGTTGTAGAACTTGGTTGCTCCTACTATTACAAATCCCTTGCTCGAATACTGGTCATGCCATTCTTTCAAATGTGGAAACGTTGCGATACATGGACCACACCAGACAGCCCAGAAATCGATCAGTACAACTTTGCCCTTCAGCTCAGCGAGAGACTTTTCCTTCATTCCCACCAAGAAGTTGCTGTCCGCAAAATCTCCAAAGTCCTTAGCAGGCTGTCCTATCAACTCAGCTCTCTTGATTTCCATCTCAACGGACTTCTTCAATCGATCAAGCGTTTGCGACATCGATTGAACCATTCGATCAGCATTATCACCAGAAGCGGATGCCTTGAATTTCGCGAATGCCGCCTCGACAGCAGCCAGACGTACCAAAGCCTGCTTTGGATCAGTGCTGCTGAGTCTACTAATACCTGACTGCATAAAGTTGGCATAGGCCATGTAATCATCGCGAGAGACTGTTTCACCTGTTACAAGACCTTCGGCGATCTTGAGAGCTTTCGCTTCGACTGCTTTACTCTCGTCGGCATACTTTTCCGACAGCATTTGCAAATACTGCAGGGCTGGCGCGAGAAATTCTTTGCTCTCGCCTGCATTAGCAAGAGTTTCTTCAAGCAACTTCTTCACCTCGTCGCTCTTGCCAGAGCGGAACAACGTTTGCACGCGCAGGCTCTTGAGGTTATTGGCGAAAGGCGTGCTACTTAGCTTTTCATCAGCCTTATCCAAGGCTTTCATCGTTGTGTCAGCATCATTTAGCGTCATTGCCAAGATTGAGATGGTCGACATGTACAAGTTGGCCTCCACCGGGCCAACCTTCTCAAGTGATTCGAACTTTGCAATCAGTGCTTTTGCGCGACTTAGTGCAGCCGGCCGATCCGTTCGGCTTTGTACCGAGATTAGAGACAAGCTGTCTCGCAGAAGCTCTAGATTTTCTGGCTGAGCTGCGATGGCTGCATCAAGCATTGCAGCCGCCTCATTGACCTTTTGACTCTGAAGTAGCTTTTGGAATTCCGGTCTATTGAAGCTAGATTTTTCATCGGCAGCTTGGCCAGCCGCTTCTTGCGCCCAAATGCTGTCGGTGGGAAGCGATACTAACGCTGATGTTGTTAATGAACTGGCTACAGCGATGCTCCAACTCCAAAAGTGTTTTCGAAGTGGCCGTAGATTTGAACCCAAGTTTGACATGATTGCTCCGATCCTCAAAAGGTAGATAATCCCAAACGACTTGTTGACTCTTGCCCAACCCAACTGATGCAGTAGCTCGAAGTAAAATTAATTGTTTTCTGGCTTCACAACCAACACGCTCTTGGCGATCTTTCCGGCGTGCATGGTTTCAAAGGCTGTATGCCAATCCTCTAGCCCCCAGGCCCCACCAACGATGTTATTCACTTTCAAAGCACCGCTAGCTAGCAGATAAAGTACGCGTTCCCAAGTTGCCCAGGTGTGGGAAAAACTGCCCTGTAATTGAACATTCTTTTGAACTAGAGGGTCCAACGAGAATCCAACAGGATCTCGACCCCAGCCTACCTTGCTGATCCATCCATCTGGACGCACTAAGTCGATGGCCACTTTCAACGTGGCAGAGACTCCAGCCGCATCGACAATGCCTTCGCAGCCTAGTCCGTCTCTTGATCGAGCCCAATCCGCAGCTTGATCCGCAAACAAGGCTTGGCAATCAAATGATTCAGCCAGCTTCAGTCGCTCACAATCCCGCGGCAAGCCGACCACACCAACTTCAGCGCCTCGCAGTCTTGCAATTGCAGCACATAGAAGCCCAATGGGACCAGGCCCTAAAACAAGAATTCGATCTCCAGGGGCTATCGTGATGTTGGCAACGACTGCGCTGTAAGCAACGCAGCAAGGTTCCGTTAAGGCCGCAAGCTTTAGTGGTAGCGATGAAGGAACGCGATGCAGACACCTTGAAGGCACTCGTACAAAGTTTGTCATCGCGCCATCCACACCGTATCCAAATCCTTTTCGCGTTGGATCCAAGTTGTAACGCCCAACACGCGACAGTGGACTATCCGGATTGATAACCGCGGCAGTTTCGCTACAAACTCGATCGCCCTCCTTGAAGGTCTTTACATTCGAGCCACATTGCGCGATGAAGCCTGCAAACTCGTGACCTAGCGTCACCGGATAGTTTACTGGCCAACTGTGATCGGAAGTCCACTGGTGAAGATCACTTCCACATACGCCGACTGCGGCTACTTCCAGAAGCACGTCATCTGGCCCAATGGACGGTACGGGAATTTCTCGTAGCTCGACACTATGAGGTTGAGCACTGAAGTTAACGACGGCAGGTTGAAGGGTTGGCATTTGGAGTAACGACTCTGAAAGTTACGAGTAATAAACCAAGCAGTATGAGCCTGAGCTGCTGGCGATAGCTTCAACGTTGTGGGCCGTGCCATTGTAACCCATAAGCATTGGTCGTCGAATGCCAGTGCTTCTGGGTTTAATCATTCACTGCCAGAAACCGACGAAAGGAACCGTGCGGCTTGCGCCGTTACGCTGAAACAACCGCGCAATACGAAAAAAAGGGAAGCGAAACTCTTCGTCTCACTTCCCTTTTTGATTTCGAATTGTTCAGAATCGCCAAAGGCTAGTTGTCAATTTTGTTGATCGAAACCAGCTTGACCTCGCCTGGTAACTTGCTGGCAATGCGTTGAATCATTCCTCGATCAGAGTCGCTCAACCGACGAATTGGAACCTTGCAATAGTTTCCGTTTGCCTTGAGAAGTCGAACAAACTCAGGGTGAATTTCCGCCAATTTTGCTTCGACTTCGAAGTTTCCGGTGTTATCGCGCCAGACTCGTATTTCGTTTTGGCTAAACAGATCGGCGAAGGGGTCATCAGATTTTTCTTTTGACTTTTCGTTCTTCTTGGAAGCTGGGTTTCCAAAAAGGTCGTCGTCCTTTTTCTTCTCTTCGGCTGGTTTGGGATTTCCGAAAAGATCATCTGCTCCAGCGCCTTCATTGGCAGGCTTCGCATCGCCAGGTGCTCCGAACAGGTCGTCGCCTGCTGCAGGCTTAGCATCTCCAGCGGGAGCCGGTGTTCCGAACAGGTCGTCGCCTGCTGCAGGCTTAGCATCTCCAGCAGGTGCTGGAGCACCAAACAAGTCGTCGCCTGCTGCAGGCTTAGCATCGCCAGCCGGTGCAGGTGCACCAAATAGATCATCTCCTGCAGCCGGTTTAGCATCGCCAGCGGGTGCTGGTGCACCAAACAAGTCATCTCCTGCCGCTGGCTTCGCATTGCCAGCCGGAGCCGGTGCGCCAAATAAATCATCACCTGCGGGAGCGGGTTTAGCATCGCCAGCGGGTGCTGGTGCACCAAACAGATCGTCTCCTGCAGCGGGCTTAGCCTCGCCAGCCGGAGCCGGTGCGCCAAATAAATCATCACCTGCGGGAGCGGGTTTAGCATCACCCGCCGGTGCTGGAGCACCAAACGGATCGTCACCGGTGGCAGGCTTCGCGTCACCAGCAGGTGCACCGAATGGATCGTCACCCGCTGGAGCTGGTTTCAACTCTGGCGCAGGCTTCACCTCCGGGGCAGCATCACCGAAGATATCCGCCGGGGGAACGGGCTTTGCATCTGCAGCAGGTGCTGCTCCACCAAAGATGTCATCGGCGGCTGGGATTGGCTTGGCATCCGCAGCGGGAACAGGTGCAGGTTCGACTGGCTTGGCAGGAGCATCACCAAAAACGTCTTGAAGGTTTGGTGGAGCAACAGGTGGATTGTTTGCAACTGGCGGCTTGTTCTGAGCATCTGAAGGACTTGCGTCCAGAACGGCGTCAGCCTTCGGTGGATCAGCCTTCGGAGTTTCCACCTTTGGAGTCACATCGACTTTTGGTTGCTCAACTTTTGGTTGCTCAACTTTTGGCATTTCCGGCTTCTGCACTTCAACCTTGGGTGGTTCTACATTCGGAGTGGCTGTGGCTGGTGGAACAGCAATCATTGCTCCGCCATCGCAA
Source organism: Pirellulales bacterium (assembly GCA_046349795.1). GTDB lineage: Bacteria > Planctomycetota > Planctomycetia > Pirellulales > Pirellulaceae > Aureliella. The sequence continues at coordinate 15,725 of JAXMBP010000051.1, forward strand.
CAGCTAGGTGCTGGCTCGCAACAAGTTGGTGCAGGTACACAGCAGGTTGGTTGGCAACTGACAACTTCACAGCATCCGCAGCTTGAACCCCAGCGCTTATTCAGCCATCCGCGCATGCCTCGTCCCGCAAATGCAGGATTGAAGGTTACAAGTACAGTCATCGTTGCAACGATTACGCAACGACTCCAAAAGCGAACACGTTTGGACATTGAAACGTTCTCCAACAAATTGGTCCACGGCGGCAATAACACCCGAAATTGCAAGCCTAAATGCTAGCCAGACAAATCGGGTTGGGCAAGCAATTCCGGTTAATTAATTTTTGACAGTCTACATGGAAAACTGCGAGTGATACGCTGAATTTTCCAGCCGATACGATTTTACGATCATTATTATTCCGTTCCACTACCCAAACGGACTGCCTGTTTCGGCTAGCGGATTGCTAGAATAGTCGCACATTCGCGGTCGACTTCGACGCGCCCATTCCGCTCGGATTCGTTGATTTTTCGCGACTTTCTTCGGCAAAGAATCGCTTGGATGAAATTTCTCGGCCTCAGTTCGACCATTAGTTTTCTCAGGCGGGCGATCCGCTGGCTAGTGGGCGGCTGGTCGCTCCAACGCAAGAGCCTCCTATTCTTGGGGGTGGCATTGATCGTTCCGATTGGCCTCGCCTTTTGGTTTTTGCTGCAAGTTGAAGCCAAAGATTTGGTGATGCAAACAACTCGCCAAACGGCCAGAGACCATGCTAGATCTGTTTTGGCTTGGAAGCACGTCGTCAAGTTCAATCTCGTGCAAAGCTCTCCTGCGATTGCAGAAACTTATCCCATACTCAAGTCACAACTCGTAGACAATCCACTGTTTCGCGAAGAGTTCATTATGCTCGACCGCGAAGCAGCCCATGAAGGGCTAGCCTCTGCCAAGAGTCCCGGGTCAGAAAATGAACGAAAGCTCCTTGAAGCTCTTGAGGTCATCTACCGACAGCGACTGACGGCTCAAGCTGCGAACCCTGCAATACAAGGAGCTACGGCAGAATCAAACGCCGCTTCCCCACCTAATTTACCTACGTCAGTTAATGCAGCAGATCTGTTCGAAGAGATCAAGACGCCAACGTTTGATCCAGAAGCGCCCGAAGGTGGATGGTATGTGTACTATCACGTTATTCAGTTTTCCGAAAAGTGCATGCAGTGCCACAAAAGGTTCGAGACCAAACAAGCTGATGATATTCCGTTTTGCGTTGCGAAGATCAAAATTCCATTCTCGCAAACACAGGTAGCTTCAACGAAGACAGTGGCTGTAATGATTGCAATCGCCATGGTTACAGTTGCCTTTACATTGGCATTCGTCACGTGGGTCTTTCGCAATCTGGTTTTGAATCCACTCAATCACCTGCGATCGGTCAGCGACGAGATCAGTCGTGGCAACATCTACTTGCGAGCCAATATCGATACTGGCGACGAATTCAACGCACTGGGTGACGCGTTCAATCGAATGCTGCGACACATGACAGAGAGCCAATCCAAACTGCGCGAGCTCAACTACGAACTGGACTTGAAGATCGATCAACTGGCTCAGGCTAACTTGCAACTGTACGAAGCCAACCGACTCAAGAGCGATTTCTTGGCGAACATGTCCCATGAGCTTCGCACGCCACTGAATAGCATTCTTGGTTTCAGTGATGTGTTACATGGGATCGAGCAACTGAACGATAAGCAACGCAAGTATGTGAGCAACATTCAGTCTAGTGGTCGTGTATTGCTGGAAATGATCAACGAGATCCTGGATCTGGCTAAGATTGAAGCTGGAAAAATGAAGGTCTCTCCGGCAACGTTCGATCTTCCACATCTAGTTCAATCACAGTGCAACATGCTGCAAAGCTTGCTTGATGAAAAGAACATGGACCTGCAGATGGAGTTCGCTGCGGACATGCCTCCCATCTTTCAGGATCAAGCCAAAATACAGCAAATCCTAACCAATCTGCTTTCGAACGCTATCAAGTTCACTCCCGACGGTGGACTAATCACCGTCCAGGTTGGGCTTGCGTCTGATCAACTTTTTTTCCTCACCGTAACGGATACTGGAGTAGGGATTCCTGAATCAGACTTTGAAATAATCTTCGAGAAGTTTCGTCAAAGCAAAGTCGTCCTCCAAGAGGATGGTCTGACGCGCCAGTATTCTGGGACCGGATTGGGACTATCCATCGTCAAAGAACTTTGCCGGTTGCTGGGAGGTGAAATACACTTAACCAGTCAGTTGGGAACTGGCAGTACATTCCAAGTCATTCTTCCAATGCAATACGATGCAGCTCGAAGCTTGCACTCGAGCGTGAATCCAAGCTAAAACACCTCTGTTCAGTTACTACTCCTCTCTTGATTTGCAACTCTGCTATGACTGATCTTTCGAAGCACCTTGAGGTTGTTGGAATCGATATCGGAGGAGCAAACATTAAGGTCTCGCGCCTTGATGGCCTTAGTGCCTCTTGTCAGTTCCCGATGTGGACCGATTACCGGCGACTTGGGAGCGCCATCGACGAGTTGTTAAAGCACCTGAATATTAACTTCAGTGAAAACACCTGCCTAGCTCTTACGATGACCGGTGAAATGGCAGATTGTTTCAACTCGCGCAGAGAAGGTGTGGCTGCAATCCTGGACGGGGTCACGAGCGTAATTCCGAGCCAACGGATTTGGATCTACGCAGTCGGTGGCGAATGGCTGCGTGTAGAACAAGCCAAACAAAATTCTTGGCAAGTCGCGGCGAGCAACTGGCATGCCTTGGTGAGTTGGCTGTTGTTGCAGGACGAATGGCAGGTGAAGAATTGTGATCTTGTATTGGATATCGGTTCAACAACGGTCGACATCATTCCCCTTCGACATGGACAAATTGCGACGGGGGCCAAGACCGATCGACAGCGAATGCAGCTTGGTCAATTGGTCTACACAGGGGCTGGAACGCACTGCCATTCAGGCAATGGTGCAAGAATTGCAAGTGGCGGAGAAACATGTCCAGTCATTGCCGAGAAGTTCACGTCGCTCGACCTGCACCTAATTCTCCACACTGTCGCCGAAGATCCACAGAATTGTGATACGGCTGATGGAAAACCCAGATCACGTCACTTTGCTCTCGCTCGCCTAGCTAGGATGGTCGGTGAAGATACTGAAACAATCGGGGAACATGAAGTTGTTTCATTGGCAAATCAAATCTTAGAGGCTCAAGCGGTTCAAATCATCAAGGCTTTGCTCAGGAATCTGCCCTCGAATACTGATCGCAATAGAAATGGCAACAGACAGATCTTCGTTTCAGGACATGGTCGACCCATCATCGAAAGGATGCAAGTCAAATCTGAACTTGCCGATGTGAATTGGCTAATGCTGGACGAACTGGTTTCACCTTTAGCCTCTCGCTGCGCGCCAGCCCTTGCGGTAGCTCAACTACTGCAAAAGCAACTCATCAAGCAATTCAACGGATGGACTAGTTAGACTAGAATTTGGGTTACCGGCCTCTCCCTCAATCACGTGAAGGTGCCGCTTGGGCTCTAAACATCTTTTTTGAGCTAACCACAGAGTCACAAAGGCACAGAGACTTGAACAGAAGGAGCCGCGATGTTGATCAGAGTTTTATCTACTGATCGTGCTCAGCGCAGCGGTTCTCCTAATCGTGCTCGCTCTTTGGGTTTATAGAGGTTTAAAGGACGATTACGATTACGTTCAGGAACAGGAGTACGTGAGGGCGCAGAAGCTGCCAGGAATCCTTTAAACCGAAGCGAGGCGGGAAGAAACTTTAGGGCGAAGATCATAGAAGTCTTGGCCACAAATCCACAAAGATCACAAAGTTTGCATCGCCTGACTCCCAACTTACTTCTCAACTGCAGCCTATTTAAGAGAATTGAACTTGATTGAACCCACTGGCAATTCTGAACAATTGCCTATCGATGCTAAGGTGATCGAACAAACGTCGAGCGACAGTCAAGCAATGCAGCCGAATGAGCCAACTAAAAGCAACGCATCCATCAACTACTCGCAGGTGCAACCAGTTGAGCCAGACTTACTGACCGAAAGCGTTTCCGCGCAGACCACGGATCGTTGCAAATATCTCTCATGGCCGATGCGCTTAATGACTATGTTCTCTGGGGCTGTGTTGCTAGCTTTACTGGTAATCGCGCGGGGGCTAACGCCTTCAGCATCGGGCTTTGGCACGCATGAACAACTTGGACTTCCCCCCTGCACTGCTATTGTGTTACTGAATATCCCCTGCCCAGCCTGTGGAATGACGACAAGTTGGGCTCATACGACTCGAGGCGATTTTGTCGCCGCAGCGCAGTGTAATGCTGGTGGAATGCTTCTTGCATTAATTGCTATGGCTTTCTTACCCGCCAGTTGCTATTTCTTCTTGCGTGGAAAAGCCTCTTCCAATGGCTGGTTTTCACTTGTACTCGCCATTTGCCTTGTTGCAGCATTGGGCGTTTCGCTTGTTCAATGGGTGATTCGCTTGCTGAATTGATCCCACCGGTTATTCAAAGGACGCACGGATGCGCACTAAGTTGACTCACGGACAGCGTGGTATTTCTTTCACACGATTGCTTTTGCTTTCTGTAGCTTTGGTCGGCATTCTAACGAACGCTGGCTGCATCCGTTTCGCGGCTAACTTAATTTACGCAATTCGCGGTAATGATTCGCCTGCCGAGTACGATGGCTTGCGAGACAAACGCGTAGCCATCATTTGCTCGACAAGTGGAGCTGTAGCTAGCGAGGCTGTCAACTCGATGCTCTCCAGCAACATTGTCTCTTCACTCAGTCGCAATCTTCCCAAAGCCGACATCGTTCGCCAGAAGAGAGTCGACAAGTGGATTCAAATGGACAGTTTTCCGACGGTGACAACCAACGGCTTGCCAAAGGCGTTAAGGCCGATCAGCTTGTTACCATCTCTGTCGACAACCTAAAACTGCCGTGGAGCGACTTGTTTCGCGGTCAATGCGATATTCACGTTTCAGTTTACGATACTGAAGAATGGCGGAAAGCAAGTGTTCGATAAGCAGATCGTGGAACACTCCCTTCCAAACGGTGGAACGCCCATTACCGACACTACTGAAGCCAAGTTCCGCAGCGCCTATTTGCAATTGGTCAGTTATCGCATCTCCAGCCTCTTCCACCCCTACGACCCAACATTTGACGTAGCGCTGGATGCAACCATGTCCAAGTTCTAGTGCCTAAGTTCTAGTGCCTAAGTTCTAGTGCCTAAGTTCTAGTGCCTAAGTTCTAGTGGTTGAACAGAAACTCTTTGCTGTTGACTATCGCCCAAACGATGTCTTCAAAGGCTTGGCGTTTCTTGTCGGCGCGTTCTGCAATGTACCTTTGAGTGGTTTCAAGTTCGGCTTGAGTCGCGGGCCGGCTGAGGGCCGACAGGTACAGCTCGTTGATCAACTCTGCCGCGGGTTGCGAACTGGCATTCATCGCCGCCGCTCGACCAGCATCGCTCACTAACTTTGCCTGCATCTCTTTTGAATTCAGCAAGTGAAGGCTCTGAGCCAACGTGGCTTCATTCATTCGTTCGCATTCGCAGGATGTAGCTCCAGCGGGCCGTCCAAACGTATCCAAAAAGTATGAGGCGAAACCGGTGTCGGGCAATTGAACGGCGCGCGTACCCTTTGGCAGGTTGTCAAAGCTGGTCTCGGTCATTATCGTTTGATCAATCGCATCCAACAACACTTCGGCCTGCAATCGTTTTGGATAGTAGCGAGAGTAGGAAGTCGTATCGCCAAGGTTATGTTCGTTCGCCTCTGCACTCAAGCGATAGACGCTAGAGCTACAGATCGTGCGAATCAACTGCTTGAGGTCGAATTTGGATTCGATGAATTGTGCTGCTAAACCATCCATCAACTCTTGATTGCTCGGTGGATTCGTAACTCGCAAGTCGTCCTCGGGCTCGACCAGTCCAGTGCCCATAAAGTGCTTCCAGTAGCGATTCACCAACGATTTGGCAAAGAAAGGATTGTCAGGCCTGACCATCCAGTTTACGAGTTCGTTGCGTGGATCATCAGCAGCTTGCAATGAAGCAGGTTGAGCGTCTAAGCCTGTTGGTGATAGTGACTTTCCCGATTTAGGATGAGCCGCACTGGCATTGGCGACTCGGGTCACAAACAGAGGATTCTCTGGAGTCGGACCTTCTTTCTTCGTCACCGTGGAAAAAAAGGCGGCCATTTGGAAGTAATCTGACTGACTCCATTTTTCAAACGGATGGTGATGGCATCTTGCGCATTGAAGGCACTGCCCGAGAAACAGTTGAGCCGAATCCTCGACTCGAGCTTCCGTATCAGGTACTTCTCGCCACCAAGCCAATGGTGGATTTACCTCAAGCGATCCTGACGCAGTTAACAACTCACGGACAACTCGATCGTAGCTCTTATTGTGGAAGAAACTCTCCTTCAACCAATTGTGGAAAGCGAAGGAACCCAGTTGCTCACCAACTGAATCTCGCTTGTTGCGAAGGATCAAAACCCACTTTCGTGCGAAGAAGTTTGCATAGTCTTCGCTGGCCAGCAGCCGATCAACCAGTGCATCCGCTTTGTTCGGATTGGTCGAACCCAGATAGCTTTGAGTCTCGTCGATCGTCGGCAATCGACCACAGATGTCTACGGTCACTCGTCGAATGAAGGTCGAGTCGTCGCTGAGCTTGCTGGGAGGAATTCCAAGAGTCTTCAACTTAGCGAAAACAGCTTGATCAACCACATTGCGAGTCGGCGGAAATTGATCGATCTGCAAACCAAGCGGAACACTGGCTCGAAAGACGGTGACTTTGCCTTGGTAGCGAGCCATGATGGCAACATCACCGGACTGTCGTCCAATTTGCACAAATCCCTTTTCATCAACGGTTGCTAAGTCGTTATTGTTGGATTCGTATAGAGCTGCATAGGTAATATCCTCGGTGGTACCATCAGAGTAATGTGCCACGACCGATAGCTGTTGAGTTGATCCGCGTTGAATCTGCCGAGCAGGCGGCCAAACATCAATCTTCTGAACCTGTCGATCTTTGCCGTTCCCAAGTGGCATGCCGCTAGCTATCCATCGTCGGAGCACTCGATACTCGTGTGAATCTTTTTCCAGTCTTTGACCGCCTCCATGAGGTGATTCATTGATCGCTTTCAGGAGCAATAGGCTTTGATCTGGTATGGCAGGAAACAGCCGTCTACCCCGCGATTCCATCACCAAACGTTCGTAGTCGTCTTCGGCCTCAAATCCCAACAGCGAAAGCTTGAAGCCCGCTTGGCCAGCGGCTTTTCCGTGGCAGCCTCCACCGTTACAACCAAACTTGGTAAAGATTGGTACGACCTGATTGTGAAAATCGACTGGCTGGATCTGGTCTAATCCCATCACCTCCAAAACCACCTGGCACTTCAACCCGTCAGCCTCGACGATCAGGTTAGCTTGTCCGTTTGCGAGCGGCTTTACGTAACCCTTGGCATCCACCTGGGCAATTGGTGGTTCAACGCGATACACGGCTTGTCGAGTAACATCCGATTGATTTTGAGAATCATCGGTCTTGGTGAGAACGATTTGAAATCTTGCATCACTACCTCGCAGAACAACCGATGGTGCTCCTTGCGGTAAGGCGATTGAAAGTTCAGCGGCAGGAAGGAATGGGTTGCTGAGAATAACTAGCAATAAGGCGGGAACGAACCAACGATTCATCATTAAATCAGTTCTGCTATTGGGTTGGCTTCGACAAGATACTGTGGGCGACCGGTTGGATCTGTGAGAGTCGTCGTGGCTGTATCGATGCCAAGATTGTGATAGAGCGTAGCCAACACTTCTTGAACATCTACTGGACGTTCTGCGGCGTATTCACCCAGACGATTTGTGGCACCGATAGCTTGTCCGGTCTTCATGCCGCCACCGGCAATGAACGCACAACTGACTGGAGCCCAGTGGTCGCGACCGGCACCGGGATTAATCTTGGGAGTTCTGCCGAATTCACCCCAAGCGATCACCGTCACATCGTCCAAGATGCCACGCTGGTGCAGGTCCTCGATCAAGGCACTCAAGCATTGATCCAGCTTAGATCCATGATCTCGAACCAAATCAAAATTCGCACCGTGGCTATCCCAACGCCCAAAGCTCAGGCTCACACAGCGAGCACCGGCCTCGACAAGCCGTCGAGCAATCAGAAGATGATCGTTGCAGGTAGGTGCACCGTCATATTGATATTTGTACGGCTTACCATCCCCGTAACGTTCGACGATCTTTGGATCTTCTTTGGATAGATCCAAAGCATCAACTAATTTACTGCTGGTTAGTACGTCTAAAGCTCGTTGCCCAAATGAATCCATGCCTTCCATCGCACCGCTCTTATCGATGTCTCGGCGTAAGTGGTCGATACTGGTCAACAATTGACGCCGATCTTGCAGGCGCTGAAGGCTGACGTCACCCAACTTCATATTTTCCATTCCAGGTCCATCTGGTTTGAAAGGTCCATAGGTTGGTCCCAAAAAACCAGAGATACCAGGATCGGACCAAGGCATGTGCTGAGTCTTGGCGGCTAAACCTACGAAAGCAGGCACGGCTGGATCAACTGGACCGTAGAGTTTTGCCAGTGCTGAACCGATGCAGGGACGACCGCCGAGCACGCGAAGATCATTGCTCAACCAGCCACTCATGCACTGAAAGGAGTCATGGCGATCTTTCAAGCCCACAACCGATCGCAGCACGACAGCCTTGTCCATCATGCTGGCTAACTTTGGAAAGACCTCGCAGATCTGAATTCCGGCCACATTGGTTGGAATCGGTCGGAACTCACCGCGAATCTCGCTAGGAGCTTCGGTCTTTATTTCCCACATATCTTGATGAGGTGGGCCGCCAGCCAAGAAAATATTGATTACAGCCTTATGACCAAGCTTGCCTTTGCGTGGCGGTGATTTCGATTCAGATCGCAGCAAGTTGGCAAGACTCAGGTCAGGAAAGCCAAACGCTCCTAACGCCAAACCACCTATCGTCAGAAAACTTCTTCGCGATACTCCATCGCAGTAGCGACCAGACTTACCATAAATGGTTAGCATGGTTGGACCCTTGTCAGTTTAGGTTGAGGTGGGGACTAAGTGTCTGTAGGTCAGGTCGAATCCATATCGACGGCGGCAGGTCCGACAAAATCCAATGTCAAATCTCAGCCGCTATGTGACACTCAGCGTTGGTGGGAACTAATATTGTTGTCAGAATTCTACCGACCTTGCAAGCCGGGAATTCTGCTAAGATTAAAATCGGCCCGATTAATAGTACACTGAAAGTTGGATGAGGTTGGCTTGCCGTAAGTTCAATCCCAGCGGATTCGTTTCGAAAAAAGCGTTACAAATTAACTTGTGACCTCCCCAAAACCTGAGAGTCGAGGCAACATGTCCAAGCTTCTTTCCGCTGCTGCGCTCCCTCAGGCGGCATTTCCTTAAAGCTGGAGCCTAGGGTTCAGCACTTGCCTTGAGCCAATTACTGCACGACGAGGCCTGTGCGGACTCATTTTCCGATAAACCAGCCGGTGGAATCTTAGATCGCTACCACCACACTCCCAAGGCTAAAAACGTTATCTTCCTGTACATGGATGGCGGACCGAGTCAGATGGATACGTTTGATCCAAAGCCTGAACTCGCACGACTCAGCGGCAAACCTTTTCCAATGAAAATGGAGCCGACTCAGTTCGACAACAACGGCTCGACACTTGGTTCCCCCTGGCAGTTCAACCAACATGGCCAAAGCGGCTTATGGGTCAGCGAACTCTTTCCGAACGTCGCCAAACATGCCGATAAGCTATGCGTCATTCGCTCGATGACGAGCAAGTTTTCAGAACATACTAGCGCGAACTACTTTTTGCATACAGGCCTGGGTATCGTCGGCCGTCCAAGCATGGGAGCGTGGGTTGTTTATGGGCTTGGTTCAGCTTCGCAAGAGCTACCGGGTTACGTTGTTATCAATGGCGGATTAACCCCGCCTGGTGGCTTAGACAACTTTGCCAGCGGCTTTCTTCCAGCCGCGTATCAGGGCTCGACTTTTTCTCCGTCAGGTGACCCGATCGCCAACCTGAAGTCGTCTCCGCGAACTCCTGAGCAGATTGATCGACGTCGCGATCTGCTTCGAAGCCTTGACACTGACTTCTTGAAAGAAACGGCCAAAGCAGATCCCGTCGAAAGCGCAATTCGCAATTATGAGTTGGCCTATCGCATGCAACAGTCGGTTCCGGCCGCGGCTAATCTGAATGAGGAGACCGAAGAGACTCGGAAAGCTTATGGAGTCGATCACAGCAACAAGCCAACCGCTATCTATGCTCGACAATGTCTGCTCGCGCGGCGACTGGTTGAGCGAGGAGTTCGATTCATAGAACTTACTTGTCCATCGGTGGGCCACGACCGCTGGGATCAGCATTCCAATTTGAAGAAAGGCCACGAGGATAACTCGCTCGCGGTCGATCAACCCATCGCAGCCCTGTTAGATGATCTGCAGAAACGTGGATTACTGGATAGCACGCTAGTTGTTTGGGCCGGTGAGTTCGGCAGAACTCCGTTCGCTCAAGGTTCGAACGGTCGAGATCATAATCCGTTTACGTTTTCCATTTGGATGGCTGGTGGAGGCGTTCGAGGCGGAACGACCTACGGCGAATCGGACGAATTTGGCTACAAAGTCGCTAGTCAGCCTGTCGAAATTCACGATCTTCACGCAACGATGCTGCATTTGCTTGGAGTAAATCACGAACGGTTGACCTTCCGATTTGGCGGCCGAGATCATCGGTTAACCGACGTGCATGGCAGCGTACTAAAAGAAATTTTGGCATAGTCTTGCTGCGTAGCGATGTCAGCAAGGGCGAGAGCATTTTTCAGGTGGGTGTAAAGGGAAGGAAACTGTGTTGGACGAGGTTACGAGTCCCATCGCTTGCCAAGCCATTGTGTGCGAACGCTCCTAACCGGTTGGTGCCACCAACCGGCAGAGGTGTATCAGCCCTTCGGGCTTAAGAGGTCCACGCTTCTCACACATCTGACTTACTCGTCATTCAACGGTTTTTGCCAAGACTCAGGCCAGGCATCAACGTGCTCCTGATCCGCGCGGAGCGGAAAACTACTCGCCTCCTCTTTCGCCAACATTCCGAACAAGACAAAGAAGTACTTAGCGAGCTTAGGAAAAACGACATGTAGGGCTCGCGTCCACACAGCCAGCGTGGCAGCCCATAGAACAAACCATACCACCTGCGAGAGCCTGTTGTTGCCAAATAGTTGCGGAGGAATGAGCCTAACCCAAAGGAAAGGTACTCCGATTCCAAGAATCAAAACCGGTAGGTGGATGGCGATACTTGCCGAGTCCACAATCCTCAGTCTCAGGGGAATGTAATGATCTTGCTTCAATCCTGGACGAAGCATCGTGAAGGTCATGTACGGGGAGCTCGCTGGCTGTCCAACTCTTGTTCGGCTTTCGGCGGTTCGTCCGTTGATACGACGATCAACGGCACCGCCCAAAAATAGTCCAAACAACACTCCTACCAACAATCCAAGCAATCCCCATTCAAATCCAAATAGCCAGCTACAGATCCCATAGGCCAAAAATCCAAAGACTAGGACAAAGATCTTTTGGAACTCTACCATGGATGGCGGCTCTACTAGGACTCTTGCCGATGAAACCATCCGGCTGCAAGTCAGCGACGAATGTCAGATCAGCCGAGTTCTTCGTAAATAGTGGTCGCGTCAGCCAAACAAACTAACGTCGTCGGCGCGGCAGGTACTGAAGTGTTGGATCGTTGAGTCAGAAACTGATACAGCCGCAGTACGTGAGCATACTCCAAGGTTTCATCCTCTGGGCTGTGAACCAACAATACCGGCTTCGAAAGCCGCTCAAGCGATTGAGAAAGATGAATGGAGCGAAAATTCTCAAGCATCTGCCGCTCAATTCGATGAGTGATGCCACCAATCGTCACGTCTCCATGCCCGGCCTCCACGATTTGCGAATTCATCCGTTGCAGGAGCCCAGCAAGGTGATGGGTATCACTGGGGGCCGCCAATGACGCGACTCCGCGAACACTGGCAATCTCTCCTGCGACCGACAGACTTACAGCTCCACCGAAACTGTGACCTACGAGGAAATCTGGAGCCTGATAGTTTGCGGCTAAAAACCTAGCCGCGGCCAACAGATCAGCTTGGTTGGTGGTGAAGTTCGTCCTGGAAAACTCTCCATGGCTATGGCCCAAGCCGGTCAAATCGTAGCGCAAAACAGCATAGCCGCGTTCGGCCAGACCACGGCTGATTCGGACGATTAACTTGATGTCCTTAGTGCAGGTGAAGCAATGAGTAAACAGTGCCCAACCCAGAGGTGAACTTTGCGGTTCATCGATGATACCCGAGAGTTGAAAGCCGTTTCCACCCTCGAACTGCACGCGTTGACTACGTCTTAATTGAGACATCCAGCGCCTTCAATGCCTAAGTCGAACCTAGGTTTCCAGTGAGAAAGGCTTGCGCCATTGCTCGCGGGACTTCGGCTTCGGCCAAGACAAGGTTGGCACGATTCTCTGCTACTGCAGCTCGATTTTCCTGCTCGGTAGCAATCGCTTCAGCTCGACGCTGTTCTGCATGCGCACGAGCCACGCGAACATCGGCTTCAGCTTGGTCAGCTCGCAAGCGAGCACCGATGTTATCACCAACGTCGATGTCGGCAATGTCGATCGAAACGATTTGGAAAGCTGTTTGAGAGTCCAGTCCGCGAGCCAATACGGTGCGAGAAATCACGTCTGGATTCTCAAGAACGCGTTGATGCGATTCTGCTGAGCCGATAGAACTAATGATGCTCTCGCCGACGCGGGCAATAATCGTTTCCTCTGTTGCACCACCGATCAATTGTTGCAAGTTCGTTCGCACCGTGACTCTAGTTCTCACCCGCAACTCAACACCATCTTTGCTGATTGCGCTGAGCGTTGTTTTGCCACTGCGACGAGGATCGGGGCAGTCAATCACTTTCGGATGCACGCTCGTTCTAACAGCCTCTGACACGTCCCGACCCGCCAAATCGATGGCTGCTGCGCGATCAAAATCCAAGTCGATATCTGCGCGTTGAGCAGCGATGATTGCTTGGATAACATTCATCACGTTTCCACCTGCCAGATAGTGGGCCTCTAAACGCTGAGTGGTGATACCATTACGCGAAGAAATATCCAAACCTGCTTGAGCGGCCATAATCTTGGCGTTGACGATGACCGGTGCACGCACTTGCCGGAAGTACATGCCAATCAAACTAGACATTCGTACTCTGGCTCCAGCGGCGAATGCCTGTACCCACATTGTTCCGAAAGCCGCGAAAGCGATCACGGTCACCAAAGCGAAAATCGCAAAGATCACTATCAAAGCAATAAGAGCAATCCGCATCGGGTCAATTTGACCTAACATCATCCACATACAAAGTCCGTTCCGAGATAGTTGTCGTCATGTAGCTGGGCTAAGCATCGCGATCAAATTTTACCATGCTGAAACCGCCGAATGCAAGCAGGCACATTCCTGATCAAGGTGTGGAACATGACAGAATCACGGAAAATCCGTTAGCCCACGTCCCCCAACTGCAACGACTTGCCGTAACGTCGCAGAGTCTGTTGAATTAGCCGACCAAGAGCCGGATTAGCCAACTCAGGATCATCTTCAATGATCTGGTTAGCAGTTTGACGTGCCAAGTTCAAAAATCCGACGTCCTCGACAATGTTGGCAATACGAAGCGTCGGCATGCCGGACTGCGAAGTCCCAAGCAGATCGCCTGGCCCTCTGATTCGCAGATCCATCTCGGCCAACTCAAAGCCGTCATCGCTCTTCTTGAAGGCACTCAACCTCTCGTTGTCCTCTGCATTGCAACCCTCTGCGGCTACTGCACATGCGTAGCCTGAGAAACTTCCTCGAGAAATTCGTCCCCGCAATTGATGAAGCTGAGATAACCCCAGTCGATTGGCGTCCAAAATCGTTATGACGGTTGCATTGGGCACGTCGATACCGACTTCGACGACTGTCGTCGAAACCAGCAAATCAATCTTTCCCGCAGCAAACTCATTCAGCACTAACTCCTTCAAATCGGGCTCTAATCTTCCATGCAGCAGCCCAATTCGTCGATGAGCGAACGGACCATGCAGCAGCATTTGAAAAGTGCCTTCGGCCGATGCGACCGCTCGCGCACCACCTGCTGCGTTCTCGTTTTCTTCACTGGAGCCCCGGTCCTTGGAGCCCAGGTCACTGGAGCTCCGGTCACTGGAGCCCTGTTCACTGGAGCCCTGTTCACTGGAGCCCTGTTCACTGGAGCCCTGTTCACTGGAGCCCTGTTCACTGGAGCCCTGTTCACTGGAGCCCTGTTCACTGGAGCCCTGTTCACTGGAGCCCTGTTCACTGGAGCCCTGTTCACTGGAGCCCTGTTCACTGGAGCCCTGTTCACTGGAGCCCAGGTCACTGGAGCCCAGGTCACTCGGTCCCTGTTGTGCAACTCGAGGAGCAATAACGTAAGCCTGTCAGCCCTGCTCAATCTGCTTATCGACAAACCGCCACCACGATTCCAACTGATCAGGTGTTGCAAGATAGGTATGCACTGACGCGACCGGGAAGCAGGTCACGAATCGTCGAGACTTCGAGATCGCCAAACGCGGTCATGGCGATGGTTCGAGGGATAGGCGTGGCACTCAATATCAGATTGTGAGGTTGCAAATCGTCGCTGCGCAGTTTGGCTCGCTGTAAGACGCCAAACTTGTGTTGCTCGTCGACAATCACTAGGCCTAAGCGTTTGTAACTAACATCGGAACTCAGCAAAGCTTGAGTGCCGACGATCAGGTCTATCTCGCCAGAGTCTAATTGTTCGAGCACCTCCTGCCGTTGCTTTCTGCTTAGGCTTCCGACCAGCAGGCCAATTCGAACGCGACTCTGCTTTAAACTATTCTGCAAGTTGCCGAAATGCTGACGTGCCAAGACTTCTGTCGGTGCCATCAGTGCAGCTTGGCATTCACTAGCTACACACAACAGCATGGCGTACTGAGCCACCAGCGTTTTGCCGCTTCCCACATCGCCTTGCAAAAGCCGATTCATTGGAACGGTACGAGCCATATCCTGACGAATCTCGTTGATGGCCGGACTCTTGGTCGATTAATGCATGTGGCAACCGATTCAAGATTCGGGCGTGAACCTTGCCGGATAATTCAATTGCTGGAGCCAGCGATCCCAATTCTTGGCTGCCGCGTTGCATCGCCAAAGCCAGTTGCGACCGAGCAATTCCTGCAACTTGAATCGTCCTTTGAGCGGCTAGGGCTGTTTCCATCGATGTGGGAAAGTGCAATTCGCGTAGAGCCCAATGGATGCCTGGCACATCCATTTTTGCCGTACCGCCTCTGGCAAACCTCTTCAACTTCATTGATCAACCCAGGTAGATATTGCCGCATCATTCCGCGCAGGACGCTCTGCTTCAATCCTTCCGTCAAGGATAGATCGGCAAAGGCTTGTCACTCTGCTCCGGCACTCATCGGCAGGACCCGTCTGAGGCTGAATCATCTCCCAATTCAAGCCCGTAGAACGCAATACTCCACTGGCCAAAAGTCGTTGACCGCGCTGGTACATGTTGCGGCGAAACATCTGATTGAACCACAATAGACGGACGTTGCCACCGTCCTCGGTTTGCACCAACAGTCCGTACATGTGCTTGCCCGACTGCGTCACTCGTTCTGAAATGTCAACGACCGATCCAACGAATGAGACTCGCAAGTTATCCTCAAACTGCTCGGTTGCCTTTCTCGGAGCAGGTTGTTCGTAACTACGAGGAAACAGAAACAGTAGGTCTACACAGCGATGCACCTCCAGCCTGGCCAGCCAAGCGGCCCGCTGAGCATCCAACTGCGGCAATCGCTCGATTGGATTGTGTAGTTTAGTTTCTGTTGTGTAGTTCATCTTGCTGTATTTGTTTTGCGCACTCGCTGGGCCAATTGACTGCGGGTTGATTTGTCAGTGTGGAGTATATGTCTTTGGATTTGAATGGGGAAAAAGCTTGGAGCGTTGATTATGAGCTTCAAGGTATCGCAAAGCCCATAATTCTTAGACGGGGCTTCCAACAGAACCTGTCACTTTTTCCGAAAAGATTCTGGAAATACGTCTGCGTGCTCGATAACGAGAGAGCTCGAGTGATGAAGTTGGTGAGACCGGGGCGAATTCGCCAGAGCTCTTGGGTAGCTACGTTTGCCAGAACGCAGATTTCTAGAGCTACCTTCGCGTCTGCCTACGTGGATCGAACGTGCGACCAACGCAGCTCCTGTGCGTAGGAGAAGAACCTTCGGTCCACGTTCTGGCGTATGTAGTCACGAAGTTGAAGCGCTGCACGTTCCGGCAGACGTAGCCATACAAGACTTGCCACGTTTCGCGAGCGTAGCTACGTAAAACAGTCCACATTCTAGTGAGCGAAGCTAAAGGCAAACGGAAGGATGAGATACTAGGCCTCTTCGGTTTCGCTCTTGCGAGTCTTCGGCTGATTGAAGTGCGGCGAAGGAATGTCCTTTCGAGGCATTTCAGGCATGTCGCTCTCGTAGGCATCGTCATACCGAGAAACATAACCCGGAAGTTTGGCTCGCTCCAATTCCAGCAGGTATTCTTCGACTACACGTTGCTGAATCATATCCCGGCAAGCTTGATTGATGGGATGTGCCACGTCAGCGTAAAGCTTGTTTGGAGAATCTTCGTCTCGACTGTCGCGAGGTTGGTCACGTAGTCGAGTGCCACAATTGTTGCAGTAGCCGCTTCGGATGTGATTCTTATTTCCACATCGATTACAACGATGTGTTAGCTTTCGACTGGGCATCGCCACAAATGGGCCATGAGAACCTTCGATAATCTTCAAGTCGCGAATCACAAAACAGTTGTCGAACGTAATGGAGCAAAAGGCTCGAAGTCGGTCCTCGGACTCTTCCATGAGCTTGATTCGCACTTCGGTAATGTCCATCCCTCACTCCCTTATCAACTGCAGAAACCACTAAGTTCCAATACAAAGACGAATCATCTGCAATGCAAGGCCAACTGTCGCTCTATCGACGGGCCATACCACGCGCTTACTTGATAAACACGGTTGACACCAACTTCACTCGCTCGAACTCGCAATAATTCGAACGATCCCTCGGCTGGAATTATCCCAAAACAACTAGATCCGCTGCCGCTCATCAGTAGATGCTTGCATCCACACTCAGCCAGCAATTCCAATTGCATGTGAATCCATCCATTGATTTCAGAAGCTGGCAATTGTAGAGCATTGAACATAGCTGCGCCAATCTTTGACTCTTGCCCAGTTTGACATGTGGCCAGAAAATCTTCTGTTTTGCTCAAATCCCCGATTCGATCCACCTTGGCATAAACATCTCTAGTTGAACAACCTTTGGGTGGGTGAGTTAGCCAAAATTGAATTGCTGGCTTGGATTTCAACAGCCTAACAACTTCTCCTCTGCCAGTTGCATGCCCCATTCCAATTCCATCGCTTGTCCCCAAAAAGAAATTGACGTCAGAACCAATTTTTTGGCAGATGCCACCTGCCAAGCACAGATCCCATTTCCCCCAGACTGCCAAAACAGAAACCACGGCCGCTGCGGCATTGCTACTACCACCACCTAATCCAGCCGACGATGGTATTCGCTTGACAAGCTGAATATCGTAGCCTTGAGCTTCTTTACCTATGGATTTTGAAGCCAGTGAAACAGCCTTGCAAACTAGATTTGAAGCGTCGGCAGGGACTTTCCACGCAGGATCAGAAATTGGATCTCGATCGCTTTGGTAGGGAAAATGAATGGTCAGCCGAGTAAGTTCGTCGTCACGAACAGTCACGGTAAGCTCGTCCCACAAATCGATGGGACACATCACCGTTGAAATTTCGTGGTAGCCGTCGGGCCGTTTTCCGAGCGTATCGAGCCAAAGATTCAGCTTGGCTGGGCAACGGAACCGAATCGATCTATTCGCTTCCAACGACTCAATCAACATGATTGGCTTGCCAATGTGGGGTATGCATCCTGCCTGCCAAGAAACTCACTCACGACCTTTCCAAACGTTCATTTCTGCGTTGTTTTCGCATGGCGAAACTGTAGTCGACAAGCGTCTTTCGTTCCTGAGCGGTCAAGCTATCCTGTCCTTCGCGATGGAGTTTTTCCAGGATGCGATCAGCTTCCTCTTTAACACTATCAGCCACCGCACTCTCTGGCTCATGGATCTTAAGCTTGGGCTTTGATTTCATCATGCCGGCCAACTTTCCCCACACTGTTCCAATCGCTCCGAAGTTGAGGCCCGCGTAGAAGTAGATTGCAGCAAACCCAGCCCCGATCAGGTGTACGTCGTATGCAACTTGTTCAGCTTGACCGACCTGGTACTTTGCCGTTCCAAACAGGTTCATCACTACAACGAAAATACCGAAAACCCAAGATTTGATGGGCACCACACCGAAGGCATGTAGCGTCATGTTGGGAAAGTTGAACACAAACAGCATCGTAACCGCCGTCACGCCACCTGAGGCTCCCAGCAGGACTCGATTATCGATATCCGTAGCGCCAAAAAGCCTGTGCTTCAGCGCCCAACCGAGCGAACAGAGAATGATGGTAATCAGGTAAAATCTTAGGAATTCTCCCCGTCCATACTTCAACTCGACAACCTGCCCCATCAAATAAAGGCCCAACATGTTGAACAAGATGTGCGTGATGTCTTTGGAGTGAGCAAAGCCGTTGCCGAGTAATCGATACCATCGTGCTGGATTCGATAAGTCGCTCGGATGAAGCCACAGATGTTCGTTTACAGGGTTCTCCGTGACGCTTCCAAAAATAAAGTTACCCAGAAATACAGCCACGTTGATGATGATCAGAATGCTGATCATCGATCTCCCATTCCACGGGCGGACTGGCTGAAAGTCCGACGAATCCTGATAGTACTCTCGCTCGTAAAGTCCCATTATTGCAAGCTGTTCTAGTCGTTTGAGTGAGACTATAGTCCATTGGTTCTAAGCATACCGCATGCCGGCCTGTAAGCCTAATCCAACTTCTCTCCCTGAGTGCTTTGGCACACAATTACCGAACTAACTGGGGCGCCAAAGATGTAATCCATAAGTGTTCAACACGCTTTTTCGCTTGGCAAATCATTCACTGGGAGCCATATCCCAGTCAAGAGTTCGAAAGAATCGATTTACCCTTCAACGGTCGTAACGCAGTTTTCCAACATCGTCTTGAGGAAGATCCGGCGAATTGCGTCATATCCTCGGTCGTTTGGGTCTTCGATATTTTCATAAACCAAAAAGTGAGGATCGCGGCTATCGTAGTGGCTCCGCCAAAACTGGCGGCAATGCGAACCGTGTCCGAGAAATGTTTTATGCATCTCCACCAAATGAACCTTCGGATACTTTTGGGCAGTTCGTCGAATCACTTCATTGTATCGGGTGTGAATCTTGATGCCTTCGGGCCATTTCGGCAGATAAACGCTCAGCGCGTCACCAACTCCATCGGTCGGGTCGTAGATGTCCGCTAGATAGATCTCACAGCCGCCCGGAAATCGCGAGCTAATGTCTTCCATCATCGTCGACAAACGCTGTTCAAAGTTCGCAATCCAGGGCTCAGCTTGTTCTAACGTAGCCCCATACATCGCGCCTTCTTTGGGTGCAGTTCGGCCATAGTTGTGGATGATGTCATTCCCACCGGTCGTCATCACGACAATGCCATGATCAGCATCAAACGTTGGCAACCGCTCGCGAATTGCATCAAAGTGCTGAAGCGAAGTCGAACCAGAAACTGAGATATTCCGCTGAGTCAAATTCGGTAGAACATTTGACAGACACAGGCCTTGCATGTCGGGCCATTCGTCCTCCGGATTCTTCGCTAGTCGAGCAAAGTAACTGTGAGAAGAATTCTTGGCTCCAAATCCGGCTGTTACACTATCACCGATACCAACCAACACGACTTTCTTATCAGACCATGTTGTGGCGAAGGGCGCGGATCAATCTTAGGCCCAGCAGGCCCTTCACCCATCGGACGTCGAAGATAGAACTCAACAGACCCCAGCGATGCACCACCCAAGATGATGAACACAATCAACAGGCGACGCCATCTGTAGCTAAGTTTGGGCGACTCTATCTTCTTCGCGTTCCCAGCTTGGTTATTGTTCGACGGAGTATCTGAATCGGGCATTTGACTCACCGGAATCCGAGGGTTGCAGGTGTTCGATCCTGCAGATTGGCTAACTCAGTGTATCAAACTCCAGTTTCAAAAGAATATTCCTGCTTACAAACACAAAACACAAATCATCCATTGGTGTATTATTGGTCGTTCCTGGGTTCAACCCGGGCATTTTTCGAAGAATTTGTATTGACTTACGATCCACCGTCATATTTGGAAGCCGACCATGCCTGATGTATATCTTGTCGCCACGATGGATACCAAAGGACACGAGCTTCAGTTCGTCGCTGACCGAATGCGATGTGCCGGAGTATCGGTCAAGACAGTTGACGTGGGAACATTGTCAGAGCCGCAGGTCAAACCGGACATTGATCGCCATCAGGTTAGCGCTGGCCAGTGGATCGCTGGTGCCCAAAAGGATCGAGGGCAAGCAGTCGATCTGATGAGCGGATGGCTCACTGAATTCTTGCGGGATCAACTCGCCAAGGAAATGTCGCAGGCGTTCTAGGACTTGGTGGCAGCGGGACTGCCTTGATCACTCGCGCCATGCGAGGCCTCAAGATCGGTCTTCCCAAGCTGATGATCAGTACCGTTGCCAGCGGAAATGTCGCTCCGTACGTTGACTGTCACGACATCACCATGATGTACTCGGTAGTCGATATCGCTGGCCTGAATAGTGTCTCGCAGCGGATCTTGGCAAACGCGGCTGCGGCAATGTCGGGCATGGTTCAACAATCAGCCTTGAGCGCACAGTCGATCAAGCCAGCGGTAGGAATGACCATGTTTGGTGTAACCACTCCATGTGTCAACGCAGTGCGGACACAGTTAGAGTCTGCCGGTTACGACGCTCTGGTCTTTCACGCCACGGGATCAGGTGGTCGAGCGATGGAGCAGCTTGTCGCCTCAGGTCTGATATCGGCTGTGCTAGACATTACCACTACTGAAGTGGCCGATGAGATCGCTGGAGGTGTCTTTCCCGCAGGGCCAGAAAGATTCGATCGCTTGTTGGCGGCTCGTATTCCGTTGGTGCTGAGTTTGGGAGCCTTGGATATGGTCAACTTCGGAGCCATCGAAACAGTGCCTCAGCAATATCAACATCGCAAGTTGCACGTCCACAATTCACAAGTCACTCTGATGAGGACCAACGTTGACGAGAGCATTCAGATCGGCCAATGGATGGCTGAAAAACTGAATCGATCAACGGCCCCGGTTCGCTTGCTGATACCTGAAGGCGGGCTATCACTGTTGGATCAACCCGAAGCGGCCGTTCTACGATCCCGAAGCCAACGCAGCCCTATTCTTTACGCTGAAGAACTGCATCAAGCAAACCTCAACTCGCGTTATTGAAAGCCATCCCTACTCGATCAACTCTCCCGAATTCGCGCAGAAGCTGTTGGACGCGTTTGCGAAAGTTTCAAATTTCACCGTTTGATTTTGAAACTGGTTGATCGACAATATTGCGCAACAAAACGCCGTCAGATGAGCCAATGATCTGGTTGATCACCCCGAACACAAAAATCATGGACAACCAAAGCAGCGAGAAAATGAGGCCGAGTTGCAACGATTTGTGAAATCCGCAGGACAATGTCGAGTTCTGCGGATCGCTTGGATCGTACCGTACTTGGATCGCCTTACCAGCTCGAACCTTTTCCAAAACTTCCCCATGCCCGCCACCAGCTCTATAACCAAAAGCGATAACGTCGTTCTTGAACTCTCTTCCGCCGACCATGTACTTGTAGATAGCCTTAACTTGTTGACTATTACGTCTACCTACAACAAGCTCAGAGGACAAGATCCTACCATTAACCGTCGGCCATTTGGCGGCTTGCAGCGATCGCTTCAGGTTCAATAGCGTGTAGCCCAATATCCAAAAACCAATGGCAATGAATGGCAAAAGGAAGATGGCTATTCCCCACATATTTCGCATCTCAATTCCAATTTTTAGTCAGTTCAGGAGCACTGGTGCGTGAGTCAATGACGTTCAAAACCACACACGTTGTCTCAATTCTGCGACTGCCTTGTGGACCAAGCTGTAAAGTATAATTGATTTGGTTGGATTAGAAGCAACCAGCAAAGTAACATGGATCAATGGTCCCATCGGGTCACCAGTTCGATGAATCATCTTCCAATGCCCCAACACGCTTCTGCAAACAACGCGAAAAGGCGACTGCTAGATGATTAGCGAGGCAGAGAATCGAAGTAGTTTCACGCTAATCGGATTGCTGGGGGTAACAACGTACGTTGCGATTTCGTTGGGGTTGATTGTATTCACAGCATCTACGCTTGGCGTTCATCTGCTGTTTATTCTGGTCGGTTGGATAGCCTGGCGTTACGGACATGGTCGACTAGCCGGTATCGTGCCAGCCCTGATCGGCCTGGATTTATTGACCTGCTCGTCTTTTTCATTGGTCACTTACGGGGACGAGGATTTTCTTGGAATACGCACGTTAATTAGCGCTGTCTGCAGTATCTTGGTATTCGTTGGAATAGGAATGCTGTGGATTATCGCAGAAAGACGCAACAGGTATTGGGGCAATCAAATTGTGATTTTGGCGTGCCTTCTCGTCGCGTTGATTGCTTGGTGGTCCGTCATCCCAAATTTGGGACGGGCAACCACCGCTCGAAGACAACAAGTCGACATCAGCTATAACAATGAAGTTACTGCCAAAGCGATTGAGCTGATCGAAGAGTACCTGCGAGCACACGGAAAGACACCTGACCAAAACGATGTAGATCAACAACTGCCTGAACCCCTACCCTCTGCTCGCTGGGCGAATCACTATTCGAAGATACAGTACCAGAAACTTGATCAGTCCTCGTACATGTTAACCTACATCGACCCAGCCTCCGTATTCATGGGTGACATCATCACCTATGACAGCCGAACTCCTGAGATAGGTTGGTACAGAGTTCCTTTCTGAGTTCCTTTGAAACTACCTCAAAAGAAAAACGCCACGAAAGAAAATCTCTCGTGGCGTCTGGGTCTTTGTTTATCAGATTTCGACGCAGCCCGTCGCTCTAAATAACTTTTCTAGGTGGATGGGACACCTGGTGTTGTCTCGGCTTTAGTAGGACTGTCTACTTTGATGGTTGGTCTAGGTATCGACAAATCAACCAGTGGCAACTTGCTAAAGAACTCAATCGTTTCATCGACCACGTCGGCTTGAATCAATATCAGTTCATCGGGCATCGCCGAGTCTAACGCGTGTTGCACGCTCTCCGCCCAGGACGAGAACCACTTGGTCTCTCGAACTCTAGCTCCCAAGGCTAGCCCTTCTCGGAACAGATGAACTATGTCACCCGGCTTGCGACCTCGGCAATAGCTGCCTTCGTAAAGAATCACTCTGTCAAAATGATGGCCCAGCATTTGACCTTGGCGAATCATGTCGTCGTCCAACCTGTCGCCGGCTGCTGAATAAACCGCAGATCGTCGAGAATTGGGGAAGTTGGTCATCGCCGTTAGCAAACTCTTCAATGCCGACGAATTGTGGCCATAGTCGATAATGAGGGTGCTTTGGTTGTACTTGACGATGTTGAATCGACCAGGTGAACCGTTTGACGACGAGCTGAACGATTCCAGGCCAGCTCGAATGACTTCCACTGGAATTCCTTGAACCCAAGCGGCAGCGATAGCAGCCATCGCATTTTCGATCTGGAATTTGATCTTGCCGTTGTGAGTGATTGGAATCCGATCAAAAGGCAACAGCACAAATTCGCTGCTACCATGAGCTGCGATGATTGCGTTATCGCGAGTGAAAACAACTCGCTGATTATTTTCGCGATTCTTGACTAGCAAAGGATGATCTGCACTGTGAGCAAAGAACAGCACGTTGCCCTTGCAGTAGTCAGCCATGTCGGCCACTAGTGGATCTTCGGCATTGAGTACTGCGTAGCCATTTTTCGCAACCACATCCACGATGCATCGCTTGACCTTGGCCAATTGTTCAACGGTGTTGATGCCGTTTAAGCCCAGGTGATCGCCTTCACCAATATTGGTTACGACTGCAACATCGCACTTATCAAATGCTAAGCCTTCGCGAATCATACCGCCGCGAGCTGTTTCCAGAATCGCTGCGTCCATGTTTGGATTCATCAGGACTCGTTTTGCACTCTTCGGTCCACTGCAGTCGCCGTCGTCAACGCGACGACCATTGAAGTAGACACCATCGGTGCTGGTCATGCCGACGCGTTTTCCAGATAAGTGGAAAATGTGGGCAATCAAGCGAGTCGTTGTAGTCTTTCCGTTGACACCAGTGACGGCGACAATTGGGATGCGTCCATTGTTACCGCTCGGGAAGAGCATTTCGACGATTGCTTCACAAACGGGTTGTCCCTTGCCTTCACTTGGCTGGATATGCATTCGCAGGCCAGGACCAGCGTTGACTTCAACGATACCGCCGTTTTGTTCTTCCAACGGAATCGCAATATCTTTTGCCACGACGTCGATACCAGCGATGTCTAGGCCCACCATTTGAGCTGCTTCGACAACGCGAGCAGCAACTTGTGGGTGAACTTGCTGAGTCACATCGCAAGCCGTTCCACCGCTGCTCAAATTGGCATTTCGGCGAATATAGACAACTTGATTGGGCTCCGGGACATCGTCGACCGTTAAACCTTGCTGCTGAAGCACGGTCATGGATACGTCGTCCAGCGGAATGTGGCTCATCACCGTGGAGTGACCATCGCTACGACGTGGATCTTGATTGACGATCTCGACCAACTGTTTGATAGTAGACTTCCCATCGCCGATGACCTTAGCTGGATCACGACGAGCGGCTGCAATTAACTGATTGCCGATCACCAGCATGCGATAGTCCGCGCCTTCAAAGAACTTTTCGACGATAACAGTCGATTCTTCTTCGTAAGCGATCTCGAACGCCTTTTCCACTTCTTGTTGAGTGTACAGGTTGGTGGATACACCTCGACCACCAGTTACCACACTGAGGCTTAACAACTACGGGAACGCCGATATCCAGCGCTTCGTCTCCCAGGCTTCTTCCTTACTGGTGACAACGCTACCTTTAGGAACAGGAATGCCAGCAGCGTACAACAATTTCCGTTAGTAGTTCTTTGTCCTTGGCAATCCGATTCGCCAATGGCACTCGTGCGATCGGTTTCAGCCGTCCAAATTCGACGCTGACGAGAACCATAGCCAAGCTGAACCAAGCTACCTTCGTTCAGTCGCATGTAGGGGACGCCGCGATCTTTGGCTGCGTTGACGATTCCCTGAGTACTAGGTCCTAAGCAGTACTCATGAATCATATCGCGAAGCTTCGAGATGCCTTCTTCGATATCGATAGGCGTGTCATTCACCGCAGCCAGCACAACCTGTCGCCCAAGCTCAAGAGCCTCTAGTGCAACCTTTTCATGATGATAGGCAATCGCGACGCGATAAACGCCCTCTTCATCATCGGTCTCACGAGCTCGACCAAAGCCTATAGTGTTGCCGGCCAACGTCTGCAGCTCGATAACAACGTGCTCAAGAATGTGAGCCATGTAAGTGCCGCGACGCAAACGCACGAAGAACCCGCCTCGTTCACCAACGCTACAGCGGTGCTCAATCATGGAGGGTAACCAAGCCATCAATCGCTCGTTGAAGCCAGGGATCATCTCTGAAGATGTGTCCTTTAGGTCTCCAAGATCAACTAGGGCTTCGATCACAGGGAAGTTGGCCCAGACATTAGGACCACGCAGAACGTTGACCCTACGAATGGTCAACGGTTCACAAGGTTGGTTTTTGGACATTTTTTTAGGTAGGGATGATTGGTGGCGACGCTCTAATTCTAGGACGTCGAATTTCAGAATCAAGTTGTTTCGCTTGAATTACATGTTGCAGAGGACTTTCCGATGCGAGTTTTTAACACCCGTAAGTCGTGGGCAAGTTGGATTGCGATTGCACTGAGTTTCAAAGCTATCAACAATACTGGTCTGAAACCGGACTCAATTATCGTTCGGAATAAGCCAAAGGCTATAGATATCCGAGTAAGATTTTCGCAGTTGTGCGACTTCCGCGTTTTGGCAAAGTTATTTCACTTCCGTAGCGTTTACAGGCTAGTTTGACGTTTGGGAAAAGTTGTCAGTTTGTTGAAGTTTTACTGTCTTTCAGACGAGGCTACTCGCCCTAATGTCGACCTCAAATTCGAATGGATTCACTGCAAATCCCGATGATTCCGGGATTCCCGCTTATCTACTACAAAGGATTTCGAGCGAGTTAGCCAAGGATTCGAATGTATCGGCTTACGCCATCCTGGACATCAACCAGAATCGACAATTCGAAACGACGGTTATCGCCCTTGCTGGGGATAGACTGATTGAGCAGCAGGGAGATTCGCCAGCCAGGTCATGGCCAATTGTCGGGGAAACTGCGCTTCGATCCTCCGTTTTTTCAGGTCTTGGCAGCCTCATACTTCTTGTTGATAACAAGCCAATCGCCAATTGGTCGTTTACCGCAGCGAAAGCAGCAGATGTATCCCGACTAATGGTTTTGGTAAATCAAATTGCCAAACGAACTGACGAAGTTAACAAGAACCAT
>JAXMBP010000052.1:0-41513 GCA_046349795.1 Pirellulales bacterium
GCCTTGCCAGTCGACTGATCACATCGAACGCCACTGAAGAATTGCGGGAGTTATCTACAGGACAGAGTATGACATCAGACTTCATTATGATCGTCTACCTTAGAGTCTCAGTTGTTTGCTACAAGAATCACTTCTTTCGAGCGTCTCGAACTTCGCGATGACACTCGACACATCGATTGGTGACTTGCTGGTAAGCTAGAGTTACGGCATCCAGATCTTTCTCTTCACACATGCGATTTAGCAAATTGAGTGATCTTTCGAAGCTCTTGGTGTGTTGCCGATAGGCATCGGTTTGAACCAACATCCAACTCTCGTCGAGAGTCAGAAGACGTATCTGCTCAGTATGTTTTCGAACGCTTTGCAGATCGCCCAACGCTATCGCTTCCAAAATATTCTTCGCTGGTTCGAGTTTCATCCTCATGATACCCGACTTGTTAACCTGTCCGGTTGGTTCTTGGCTAGAAGTTACCATCGCAGCAGACAGGCAGACCCCAAGTACAAATGTTACGACAATTAAACTTCGAAGTTTCATTTTCAAGCTCCAACAGGAAGAGAAAGTACTTCAACACCGGTTGACGAACACAAACCAAGTGTCATCTATTCTCATTAGAGCAAAACAGGACTCGCAAATCCAGTTTATTATTCTAGACCATCGTGCGGCGAATCTGCACAGCCTGCAACTATGGCATGAAACTAATCAACTTGCTGAGATTGTTTCTTTGACCCAGCATACAGTTCGAACTCAAACAATCGACAATCAAGTTGCGCCGTGTGGAACTCGAGTCGACGCTTGGGCTTCAGTCCAATTCGTTTTCCCAACTCGATATTGCCTGTGAAAACATAGCCCCAATAGCCGCCGCATTTTTGCTTCATGAAGTCACCAATCTGAGCGTAGGTTTCCTGCAACTCGCTTTGGTCACCAAGCCGTTGACCGTACTCTGGATTGAATAAAAGAATACCTCCGGGCTGGGGAACCCGAGTATCGCGAAAGTCGCAGGTCTCAAACTCGATCCACTTATCGACACCTGCTGCTTTGGCGTTGGCCCGAGCGTTGCGAACCGCGCCAGAGTCTATATCACTAGCAATGATCTGCAAGGAATCTGGCTGGACAATTGCTTGCTGTAACTTATCTTGCTGTAGCTTATAGTTCGCTTCGTCGAAACCAAGGATGTGCTCGAAGGCGAACTCTTCTCTGAACAAAGCCGGATATCGCCCCGTCGCTATTAGTGCTGCTTCGATCGCGAGCGTCCCTGAACCACACATGGGATTCACCACCGGCGCAACACGATCCCATCGACTCGACAACACGATACCTGCGGCCAAGGCTTCGACCATCGGAGCTTTGCCAGGAATCATGCGATAGCCGTGCTTGGCCAGAGTTTGACCAGAGGTATCCAGGAACAGCTCTGCCTGATCATCACGCCAATACAAGTAAACCACCGTACCCTGCATCTCCGCTCCACTATCTGGACGTCGTCCTTTCGAAGAGCGTATGCAATCAACGATGGCGTCCTTAACCTTCACATTTGCAAACATCGTCGATCGGATTGTCGGATGCGATACGTTGCAATTAACGGTGAAGTAGCCATAACTATCGATGAACTGATCCCAGGCGATCTTGCGGGCTACTCGATACAACTCCTCTGGTCCACCACAAGAGAACTGTCGAAGTGAGTACACTTACCTGGCTAGCGCAGCGCAGATAGAGATTTAACTTGATGCAGTCCTCCAAAGTTCCTTGAGTTTCAACACCAGTGTTGAATTGCCCCAAAACCTCAAAGCCCAAGTCGGTAATTTCTTGAGCCAGACAAGGTGCTAAGCCTCGATTGCAAGTCACAACGATTCTGGCTTTGGTTTGAAAAAGTTGCATTAAGACGAACGAGTCGCAAGTGGAAAGGATATCTCAATTGGCAGGGCTCCAATCTAGTTGCAATACATACCGCTGTCCATCCTCACTTCAGCGCCACCCGCAACTCCGCAAGCAACCTGATCCCGACATTCGATTGGGCGAATACTTTAAGTTCGTCAATCGCAACCGTGATCGATTCAAAATCATTTGGTGGGATCGATCATCCTGCTACAATGAGCGGCATCGCATCATGCCAGGCTTGCATATTCTGGAAATAATTCTGCTGGTCGTTACGAAGTTCATGATCGCCTGGCGATCTCGCCAAGAGACAAGTAAGTCTGCCGCGATTCATCGAACATTATTGCGAAAAACATTCCTCGAATTGCTCAGCGACAATCTGATGTCTATCCAAATGCCTTGGCGAGTTACCCATCAATCTAAACGCTACAATGTCTTCCTAACTCAAGTTCTATAAAGTGCACTGATGGGAGTTTCTTGCTGTGGCCCCGTTCATTCGACTTTTCAAATGGCTATGGTTGCCGCTTGCTTCACTGGCCGTAATAGTTTTGATCGCTCAGTTATTGGCGAGTAGTTCTAGTCAGCGACTGGCTAACCTTTCAACGCGTGTTGCCGAGTTCTTTCTGGTAGATGCGGATGGGCTTCGCTTAGGTTCTCGCCCCGCCAGTTCGCAAATTGTACTTGTCATGTACGACGAGAAGACCGCAGAAACTTTGGGGTCCTTTCGATCGTACGAGCGCGATATTAAGCTCTACAATCAACTCTCAAAGGCTCGAGCTTCAGTCGTTTATGAATCTCGAAGTATGGCAATTGCCGTTGAGGAGACTTTGACTGAAACACAGGCTCTGTTGGATTGCCTACATGCATTCAATAAGCAAAGCTATCTAGATCGAGACTCAGAGTCCCCTGAAGTCAATAAGACTGCATTTGTGTACGACGCCTTGATTGCAACTCAAATTGGCGATCGAGACCTACGAAAATATTTAATGTTTTCGGCTTTAAACCCACTGCCTATGAAACCTCACAAACAGCCGTTCTTGCGGGAGCGACTGTATCCGCTTGGCTTGCATGGCACGCTTGGTCTTCAAGAAACACCTCCTCTAAAAATTTCCAGACATTTTTGGCACGGGGCCTTAGAGGACGTAGCTTTAGAATTTGCTCGCTGTGGAGTACTCACAGAATTACACCGTCAATTCCCCCTAAGGACAAGTCCTTTCGATGAAGTTGCTGATAATTACAATCTGGTAGATAAGAAGATTCCTTGGTCCCCAATTGAGCTCACCCAACCCACCATCCTTCCAGCAGGCTTTGAAGTTAGCCATGATCCGGCGGTTAACGGTTATCGTCAGTTGTCGTACGTAGATGTACTTAATGCAGATAATCCCGAATCGTTCGACCTTGCTGGTCGAATAGTGATAGTGGGTAACACCTTTGCTCAAGATCCATCAGCGGACTTGTACGAGTTACCTTCTGGAAGCGGCAAGATGGCTGCCGCGCACATGGTTGCCTTAGCGACGCAAACCATTCTGGATGGTCGCTGGTTAAAGAGTCCAGCCAAGTGGGTCAGCTTCTTGGTACTTGTCACCTTCTGTGGTAGTATGCTACAGTCGTCCATGCGCCTTAGACCGCTTTGGGCCGTACTGCTTGGTGGAGGCCTTCTAGTTTTATATTTTGCCGTAGCCACGATATACTATCGAAGTGGCTGGAGAACCGACTTTCTTTTCATCCCATCTGCTGGTATTGTTGCCAGCATCAGTGGTATCTCAATTCAAGCTTGGCAGCACTTCCGGTCGCACCTTCGCGTTGTCGATATGTTTGGGCGCTACGTACCTCGAGCTGTGGTGAATCAGTTGATGCTGCAACCCGAGCTGGATGCTCTGAAGCTGGGCGGCAGCAAACGCGAGGTTACTGTGCTATTCGCCGACATTCGCGGTTTCACTTCCTTTTCGGAGAAGATGCCTCCAGACCAAGTTGTTGCCGAGCTAAATTCGCTTCTGAAAGTTATGGTCGATTGTACTTTCGAGTTTCAGGGCACTTTGGACAAGTTTATCGGTGATGCCATCCTAGTGCTGTTCAATGCACCGCTCAATCAAGAGGATCATGTTCATCGAGCCGTCAGAATGGCCCTGGACATGCAGGCGAGAATTGTGAATCACTCGACCAATTTGAGTATTGGAATTGGCATTCATGTAGGACAAGCTGTCGTGGGCAATATTGGCACACCTCAGCGAATGGAGTACACCGCGATTGGAAGCACGGTCAATATTGCGTCGCGACTTTGCGATCAAGCTCAGGCTGGCAAGGTCGTCGTATCGCAGCAAGTCTATGAACTGGTTGGATCACAGTTCCGATCCGAGTCGCTTGGCAGCGTCAAAGTCAAAGGAATCACCGAAGCGATTGCCATGTGGAGCATTACGGAAAAATCCGCATAGCCCATGAATCGCTTCAATCTACTTCGAACACTTTTTTGCCCGCCTCCGGCTAAGAAGCCCTAATCCAACTACGGAGGTTAGCAGAAGGCTGCTGGGCTCGGGGACTGCAGTGATACCATTCACTTGAATGGCATTAAATCCAACGCCAAAATCAATTGGAATTGCACCGCCATTTTGCCCCAAACCGTCTAGAAAGCTTCTATTTGCCGCGTTGAAGGCTCCATAGCTGAACTTTGTTCCTCCCGCTGTAAGCGTAGTAGAAGCGAACGTGTCAAATCTGGCGGTTAAGGATAATTTATTACCTCCACCAGTACTCATATGAAGTACGTAACTTTCAAAGACTGGCACGTTACCTGACCAACTAAAATCAGGATTGAAGACGTCACTAAAGACTGTTCCCGGATTGATCGAATTAGTACTCCAACTCACCTCTTTGATACCGAGATTGTCGCCTGGCGAACCAGTTGCATTTCCTGTAAACCAAAACTGCTGGTTGACA
The DNA here is from genome assembly GCA_046349795.1 of Pirellulales bacterium. Classification (GTDB taxonomy): domain Bacteria; phylum Planctomycetota; class Planctomycetia; order Pirellulales; family Pirellulaceae; genus Aureliella. The sequence continues at coordinate 4,799 of JAXMBP010000052.1, forward strand.
GAATCGATGTTCATAATGATATCACCCCATCCAGCAGCGGCGGTCGATAAGTAAATCATCAAGAAAGAAAGGATGGAAAGTAGAACTCTCATAGTTTGCTCGACACGGGGAAGGTCTAGTAGCTGAGGAAATGTGAAAATGGCACCGGAAATGATCGCAAGAATCATTCATCGCAGGTTGCCTTCAACGTACATAGATTCGATGGGTGAACCCATGTGAGACGTTTTCTGGAAATTCGTCGAAGAGTTTTTCTCACGATTCTGTGTGACTCGGATTTCCGGCCAACCGCAAAAAATTGGCTCAGGCCAACCAACCACCGGCATCTATGCTGATGGAAGGTACTGCTTCTAGAAGTCGCTTTAGAACCACGCGCTGGCGAGCGTAGCTACGATTGACCACCCTCTGGCGAAGGTAGCTACTAAAATGGCGCTGCTAAGGTAACGAATTTGCCCGTCTGTTTCGCGCAGATATTACCCACGAAAAACCACAAGATAAACACCTTCTTGGTCAACCTTTTGAAAAGGCTTTGCGCAAATTGTCCATCGCAGACTTGCAGCGTTGCCTAGCTGCATCTACGGAGATGCCCAGCCGCTCAGCAATCTGTGTATGCGAAAGTCCATCATCTTGTCGCCAGGCAATGATTTGTCGCTCAGCTTCAGAAAGAGTTGCCAGAGCCTTAGAAAGTTGCGAGGCTAATTCTCGACTTCGGAGATCCGCAGAAGGAGTTTCATCATCAGCAACCATGCCAGATAGCGAATCGCCGCCCAGGTCAGCCTGCCGCCGCAACGATCGTTTCTGGCTATTCCAATATCGTGAACTCATCCGAACTTCGTTGCGAGCTATGACGGCTAGCCAGACTCGCCACTCGTCCAGTGACTGACCTCGAAATGTATCAATACTTTGCACCGCCTTTAACATCGTTTGCTGAATCAGGTCTGAATTGTCGTCGGGAACCTGAGCGGCCATGGCGTTCAGCTCGTTCTGAATTACACGACGAAGGTATGGTCGAAGCTCCATCGTCAATCGGCCCAATACCGATAGGTCGCCAGATTTGATGGCCAGAACAGTAAGATGGCTATCGTGCAACGACTGCTCGATGTCGTTATCGTCGGTCATTCAACTTTCACATCCCATGAAACTATTGTTCAAGCAGAGTTAGTATACTACTTAACCTAATGCCACTCGGGAAGATTACTATTTGGACGGCGAACGATGTCGCGACAATCTGAGCCACATTGGCAATTGGCAGCGGTTGCCTATGAAGCCGACTTGATCGATTCGGCCCAACTTAGCCGAGCCCTGTCCGCCTGGACTGAACAGCCCGAGCGTTCTTTGCTTGAACTGCTGATCGAGCAGGATTGCTTATGCACTTCAGATATTCCATTCCTGGAGGCCCTTCGGCAGCGCAGTGCAGTTGGTAAAGCTTCAACATTAAATTCAGTCTCGCAGTCGACTGCCGCCTCAACACCATTTTCGAGCACCAGATTTGAGCTCAATCAAGACAGGGTAAACACTACAAACTCGCTGGTATCTTCCATCGTTCTTGAAGTTGATCAGCCTCTGGCTCAAGGTGGAATCGGAAAAGTCGATATCGCCGTCGATAGCAAATTGAACCGACGAGTCGCAATGAAGCGCATACAGCCCAAGTATGCACTCGATTTCAAAGCGCGACTGCGTTTTGCCCAAGAAGCAGAAATCACGGGGGAACTGGAACACCCCGCCATCGTTCCAATCTACCACTACGGACTATCGGAAAGTGGCGAACCATTCTACAGCATGCGATTGATCGAAGGTAGAACGCTACGCGAGATCATCTCCGACGGCGAGATTTCTTCGATCGATTTTCGCAGGCTGTTAAATGGTTTTATCACGATCTGTCGAGCTGTTGAGCATGCCCATTCCAAACAGATCATCCATCGAGATATCAAGCCTGCGAATATCATCATCGGCAATCATGGTGAAGCGATGCTGGTCGATTGGGGCTTAGCCAAGCGACTCGACAGATCACAAGCCGTCGATGATCCTCAAAGTGACCAAGACCAATCACCTCATGTGCAACTTGAAGAAAACGATGGCGAGTTGCAGTTAACCGTAGATGGAACGAGCGTTGGAACTCCCGCCTACATGAGCCCAGAACAGGCTATGGTCAGTCCTCAAGTTGGCAAGCCTAGCGATATCTTTGGTCTAGGCGCAACGCTCTACTTTATCTTAACCGGCCGCGCACCCTACACTGGTCAAACTTCTCAAGAGATACTTGCACAAGCAAAGTCCTGCGACTGGCGATCAATTCCGACAGGAGCCCAGGTAAACAGTTCATTGGCAGCTATCTGTTACAAGGCGATGTCGAAAAACCCGGCGGATCGCTACGCATCGGCGGAACTCCTGGCTGAAGATCTTGAACGTTGGCTGGGCGACGAACCCGTCTCGGCCTGGCGCGATAACTTGGCTACACAAACACGTCGATGGATCAAGAGACATCGCGCAGCCTCGACGGGTCTCGCTGTTTCGCTGCTGTCTTTGCTGGCAGGTAGTGGAGCTTTTGCAGCTTACACTTTATCAGTGAATACGAAGTTGAGCCAAGCGTATGCGAAGGAGCAAGACGCGCGAGCCCTAGCGGTAGAGCAGGGCGACTTGGCACTGCAAAGCCTTCGATCTGTCACGACCGATATTCAGCGAAAGTTACAATACGTTCCGGCTGCTCAGAAGGTACGCGCTCGTTTGCTCGAAACTGCACTTGAAGGGCTCAGCAAGGTCTCGGCAAGCTTAGCACAGCGAGCGGAAGCTGACCAAAACCTAGTTATTGCCCATCGTGATTTGGGCGATCTTTTTCTGGAGGTCGGCAATATCGGCTCTCAGCAAGGATTAGATAAAGCAAAAATCGAATTCACGATGGCAGAATCCATGGCGGAAAAAGTATGCCAACAGTACCCCAACGACATCGAGAATCACCGACAACTTGTACTTTGCCAACAACGCCGTGCCTCGTTGAGTGCCATTGAAGGATCTACGGCCAATGCACTCAAGATCTATGAACAGGCTCATCAGCAGCTAGAAAAACTTCATCAACAACAATCTAGCAATGAGCAGATACTTCGAAGCCTGGCTATCTCTCACAACTTGATCGGAGATTTACAAAATAGGCGCGGAGCAATTGAACAAGCTGGTGAACACTTTCAGGCCGGCCTTAAAATCTGCGAAGACCAAGTAGCTCGCCAAGTACAAATGGAAGACTTGGAGCGTTCTCAGATCGTCGCACTCAACAAAGTCGGCGGATACCTCAAACGTATTGGCAAGATCGCCGAGGCTGAGAACTACTTTCGCAAAGCACTAACCACAAGTCAAGCTCGCGTCGACAAGCAGCCCGATGACTTCAACGCGCTTCGAGATCTATCCACTGCGTTTTCCCTTGTGGGTCAAGCTTGCCAAGTGAATGGTCGAGATGATGAAGCTCTGAAGTTTCTGCAAAGTTCTGCCGAGATCGACCAACGGCGCTTTGCGCTCGACTCAGCCAATTCACTGTCCGGCCGGGACTGCGTACAGTCTTGCAATGAGCTTGCGACGGCACTTAGACGAGTGGGCAATGAAATGGAAGCCTCCAAGCAACTTCAGTTAGCCATCGATATCGGCGAGAGGGTACTCAAGGCTGATTCAACGGATAAACGAATCATTCGCGACTTAGCCTATTCACACTCAGATCTAGGTGACCTGCTCAAAGAGAAGCAACCCGATCAAGCCTTGCAGCAATACGAGAATTGCCTTCGCTTGATGCAACAATCAAGTAAGCTGGACCCGGAAAATCCACGCAGTAAAGCAGATATCGCCTTTGGACTCACAAAGCAGGCCGATGGCTTCATTCGATTGTCCAAATACCAACAAGCGATTACGAATCTATTGGAAGCTGTACAACTGCAAAAACAACGATTGGAGGTCAGCCCAAATGATGTGAATAGCCAGTCAACCTTGATCGAGATTCTTCAATCGCTCACCGACACTCTAATAACCACAGGGCAGTTCGATCAGGCTAGACCAGTTGCCGAAGAGTCAGTTGCTGCGACTGAAAAACTGACTTCTCAATCTCCGGAGAACTATTCAGCCAGCATTGCACTGATCAACTCGCTGCAACTCTTGGCCAAAGTTGAACAGGCAACCGGTCACGAAACAAGAGCTAAAGAAAAACTCCAATTGGCGTTAAAATTAGTACAAGATCTAAAACAACGCGGACGCTTAAAGGCCAAAGACAGCGATCTAGAGCCCGCAATTCATGCGGAACTCAACAAGCCAAAGTGAGACCTTCGCTGGCTGCGCACGAAGTCGCCTTCGGCTTACCGTTAAACAAATTTTCCTCTTGATCGATTGACGAGCGCGACATCGTTTAACGGCAAGCCGGAGGCGTCGGCGTTGGGATTGGTAGGTACTTTGACGACAGTGTAAATACTGCGACAGCGATTATTGGATACCTGGTGTTCTACCAGTATCAGAATTCGCTTGATCTACTGGTCGAAAAACGTAAAACGCACTCCCAATAAATGCGAGTCATTTGCGGTACTTGCTGCAAACGGACAATGGCTTACCGCTTCAACTGCATTTCAGGAAGTAGGGGAAGTCTTCGAAGATGCAAGATATGATGGCGCGATGCCTGATCCCAAGCGTTTTTTTGTCATTGCGCCAGGAAAATGGGTTGATACAGTTGATCAGATTCTTGACACGTGGGATGAATACGATTGAGACGGCATGATCGTCGCTAGACTTTGAGTCATCGTATTTGGCGGCGAGCGAATTGGAAGGATCGCCGCAAAAAACAATCAGTTCCAACAAGCCGCAATCTCTCCAGACGGAGTTCACCTTGCATCGTTTCCAGACTACGGGAAGACTTTGAACGTGATTCGATTTACCTCACCAGAATAAGTTTGATCCAGTCTGAATCGATCGATTTTCCGTGGTGAGTGAGCGATTGAGGACAATCGCTCTACGTAGAACGACTTGCAGGATACGAAGTCGCCGTCGGCCTGCCGTTAAACAATTTCTCTTCTTAATCGACTGACGAGACCCATTACTGCGTTCACTTAGGCAATCTGCTCGGCCTGCAGAGGCTGCTTTACATCTGGGTCCGATAACAACCAGAACAAGCCAGGGCGGATTGCGAATTCGGCAATCGTTGCAGAAATCAATCCACCCAAGATCACAGTCGCGACAGGAAAGAGGATTTCTTTTCCAGGTAGATTTCCGCCAATGACAAGCGGTACTAAACCTAACCCAGTCGTCAAGGCAGTCATCAGCACTGGAGCCAATCGATCTAAGCTGCCCCTTTCAATGATCTCTTCGGTGAGTTTGCCTTCCTTTTGTTGATCCATGTAAATCGAGATCAGTAGCAGTCCATTTCTTGCCGCGATTCCTCCCAATGAAATAAATCCAACCATGGCTGCGACGGAAAATGTTTGGCCAGTCCAGTACAACGCAATGATTCCACCAACAAATGCCGCCGGAATCGTTAACAAAAGTTGGAACACAACGCTCATCGAGGAGAACGTCGAGTAGAGAACTACTACAACCACAATCAAGGCAAAGCCACTGAGCCAGATGATTCTTGAATTGGCTGCCTGTTGAGCTTCAAATTGCCCGGCGTAGGTCACGAAGTAGCCTTCAGGCAGCTTCACGTTTTGACTGATTCGTTGCGTGATCTCGGCAACAGCGCTGCCGACGTCGCGTCCCATTGTGTTCACACGAACCACAATTCGTCTTCTCCCATCTTCTCGATTGATGGTGTTAGGTCCAGCAGCCTCGTAAAGTTGAGCCACAGCACTCAGTGGAATTTGCAAACCGTTTGGCAAAGTTAGAGGTAGCCTATGCAAGTTGTCCAGATCTCGTCGTTGCGATTCCTCAAGACGTAACAAAATATCGAACGTGCGTTGACCTTCGACCAACTGCGAAACTTCCAAGCCATGAATGGCCGTTTCGACGAAGTGATTTACAAAATGAGCAGTGATTCCATAGTGTGCCAGCATGTCATGCTTCAATTGAACTCGGTACTGAGGCGTCAATTGTTGCTGCTCGACGACTGGCGGAGCAATTCCCGGAGTTGATTCAATGGCTGATTTGATCTCCTGAGCCTTTAGACGCAGGACCTCTAAATCATCTCCGTAAAGCTTCACTGCTATTTGAGCGGTCACGCCAGATAGCATGTGACTTATCAGGTGAGCGATAGGCTGTTCAACTTCCGTTTCAACTCCAGGCACATGCTCGACCGCTGCATGCAACTTCTCAATTAACTCATCGCGACTGAGACCACTCTCAGGATTTAGCGTAATTACGTATTCACTGACGTTGACCCCCATCACGTGTTCATCTTGCTCCGCACGTCCGGTACGGCACGTGAACCAGAGCAATGGAGCCTTAGGATCTTCAGCCGACTTAACCAGCTTTCGCAGGTTTCTATCCGCTATCTGACTGATCTCTCGGCTGGCATCAAGCGAAGTACCTGGAGGTGCAAAAAGGTTCACCTGTGCAGCACCTTCATCAAAGGGCGGCAAGAAATCGCGTCCCATGGAATAGGCCAAAATTCCGCCCAACACGCAGCCGATCCCAAGAATGGTCAATCCAGCGGTCAGTCCAAAAGGCTTCATGCTAAATCGAATGACCGGACGCATGAGCCGCTTTAACTGCCCCAGCACAAAACCATCCCGTTGATGCTCGATTACGCGAGATTTGGGTAATAGGAAGTAGGACAAGGCCGGAGTGAAGGTGAGTGAAACCAACATCGAAGCACATATCGACACGATGTAAGCCACCCCAAGAGGTGTAAAAAGTCTGCCCTCGATACCAGTTAGCGCGAATAATGGAGCGAAAATTATTACCACTAGAATCGTACTGACGATGATGGCGCTTCGAACTTCGATACTTGCGTTGTAGATCACTTTCAAAACGGGCAAGGGCTGCGCAAGCTGACGGTTTTGACGGAGCCGACGAAAGATGTTTTCCACGTCAACGATGGCGTCATCAACTAACTCTCCCAAAGCAACTGCCAATCCGCCTAAGGTCATCACATTAATCGATTGTCCAAACCACTTAAATACCAGTGCAGTAACTAGAATCGATAACGGAATGGCGGTGAGCGTGATGAAGGTCGTTCGGAAGTTCAACAGGAACAAGAAAAGAACTACCGCAACTAACACAACCCCATCTCGCAAGGCATCAATCACATTCGAGATGCTGTGGTCAATAAACTCCCGCTGCTGGTAGGTCATATGCAGGACTACATCTTTAGGCATCGACCCTTGCAACTCACGCAAAGCGGACTCTATCTGTTCGGTTACTAAGCGAGTATCCGCATTGGGTTGCTTTTGAACTGTCAAAACGACCGATGGTAAGCCGTTGATCGATGCGTCGCCGCGTTTCGACTGAGCAACTTCCTTAATAGTTGCAACATTCTCAAGCAACAAAGATCGCTGCGCATTTCCCTTAATTACAGTCTTGCGAATTTCTTCAGCCGAGCTGTAACGCCCCAACCCGCGAATGAGAAATTCCTTGCCATCGCGGCCCATGAAGCCGCCGGTCACGTTTTCATTACTGTTGCGCAGTGCTTGCTCGATCTGGTCGAGTGAAACATCGTACTTCTGCAATAAGTTGTAGTTCACCAACACATGAAACTGTTTGCGTTGCCCTCCCATGGTGATAACCTGCGACACACCCGGTATCTTTCGCAAACGTTGGCGCACAATCCAGTCAGCTAATGTCCGTAGCTCCATCGGACTAGTCGTGTCATCGTTACTCCACATGCCGACCAAAGCAATCTGACCGAGCAAGGATGCGATCGGTCCCATCTGCGGCTTGACATCACGAGGCAGTTGATCGGCCACGATACTCATTCGTTCCTGAACGATCTGTCGCGCAGTAAGTACCTCGGTACCCCAGTCGAACTCGACATTGATAACTGATAGTCCGATATCCGACGAGCTGTACACGGCGATCACGCCAGCAGCACCGTTGATGGTTGACTCCAACGGAGCAGTGACACGTTGCTCGACCTCTTCTGGCGCCAGCCCCTCGCATTCAGTTACAATCACCACGCGAGGTCGAGACAGGCTTGGCAAAACGTCAATGGGCAACGAATTTGCGTAGTATGCGCCTAAAATGGTAACTGCTATGGCCGCACAAATGACTAACATGCGGTATCGCAAAGAAAACTCGATGACTGCGTTCAGCATGTTATGACTTAGTGATCGTGATCATGGTGATGTCCGCCTCCCCCAGCCTTCATTTTCATCGCTAGGTAGAGAGCTTGAGCATTGTTCAAGGCGATTTTCATATCCGGTCGTAATCCGCCATCATTGGCCAATACTACCGTGCGATCATCTCGATACAGCATTCGAACCGGTATTGGCTCCAATTCTAGATCGACATCAACAGCCTCAACATTCGCCATTGTTGGAGCAATCGTAGTTGACTTAGACAAATGCACTACGGGTTCGATTTTCGGAAACTCTCTTGCGCCCTTTTGATAGGGACTTACGTTCAACGAGGGCTCCTGATGTTGAGCAAAAACCAACACGTTCGGACCATCAACGACCACGGCCGAAGCTGGCAAAATCAACTGATCACGCCACAGTTCGACAGGCAAACGGAGATGCAGGCGCTGCCCTGGACGAAACATCCACTGTTCGAAAACTCTATCCTGCTCGCTCTGTTCTCGAGTTACTCGGTTTGAAACTCGAGCATAAAAATGGACCGTTTGCGAAGCCTCGCTCACGTGATTATCCACGCGCAATAGCTTTACCGAACCCAACAAGTCTTGCTCGTTGGTTAATTCACTTTGAGGCAACTCCAACGAGATATCCCAACCGTTCTCTGCGACCCGATTGAGTATTGGAAGGTCCGCTTCGAAAGCCGTCCCCTTTATGTACAGTTCAGCGTGATAAGCGACGTTGCAGAGCAATGTCCCGCGCTCTACGGCCATACCTGGGTGCACTGTTAGGTTTTCGACACTGTAGCCCGTCGATCTAGGCAAGTTCGGTTGAGTTTGCACATACGCTGGACTAAGTACGGTGAGAGCTGTTGCTAACTCACGATTGGCAACAATTCCATCAATTGTTGACTTAGGTAGGCCTCGTCCAAGTAATTCTTGTGTTAAAACCGCTTGCTGCGCCGTCAGTTGTTTGAGCTCGTACTCAAGCTCTCGGGACTTGGTGCCAGACACCGCACCGCTTTCAATTAATGGACGAAGGCGATCCAGTTCTTGCCGCTTTACTTCTTGAGAGGTCAAAGTTGTCAACAGCTTTGACTGAGCATCCGTCAGAGCTTCGTCAGTCAACTGAATTTCAAACATAGTCAGGTTGGGCATCAATGACTGCCCAGGCAATACATCAACTCGGCTCACAATGCCCGTTACCGGCGCCGATACAGCCAAGTCGCTCTGCCCGGGAATTTCGACAACTTGGGCTGGCAACAGTATCGACTTCCAATAATCGCCTTGTTGCAAGGTTCCCAATTTGAGCTGTAGGTTCGCAGCGGCCTGCTTCGTTAGATCAAGGTGTTCACCTTCGTCTTCATGAGCATGATCAGTTCCATGTTCAACGTGATCTTCAGCCGAGGAAAGCTGAGGAAAGACTTTGGGATAAAAATAAAAGCCAGTGCCGGTACCGAAACCAAATATTAGCGTGAGCACTGCTGAGGCAAACATGACGCGCGCCGCAGGACTCGATGTCGGACCTTGAGCCATTGAATTACTTTCCTAGTGTGGAAAAAAAATCCGCTACAATGTGGAACAATACTAAATCGCAGTCAAGCAAATTCCAAGGCAATTTCCTGCATGCAAGGGTTACCATTGCGACTGTGTGAACCAATCGTCTTGTAGGTGCCAAATCATGCCTTATCTTGGCTAAAACTAAAACTGGACTCACAAGTGTGATTTCGAGCGAGTCTCTTATCAGAGTTTCCATCCATCAGACTCGAAGGAAGATCTTCTTGCTGTACAAGAACCAAAGAAACAACATTTTGAACAGCAAGACGCCTGCTAACAGTACAGTCGGTTCATAGCCACTGATCTTTGCAACTCCGGCCAAGAAGAACTGCGACATATGCTTGAAGTCGATGAAGCGTTGAGCCACATAGATAGTGATAGCGTTCATGCCAACGATCACAAAGATCATCGACCAACGACTGAGCCCAACCACATCGATTACCGCATAGAATCCAGCTAGTAGAATTAGACTCCATCCACTTGCAACCAACACGAACGAGCTGGTCCAAAGATTCTTGATGATCGGAAACCAACCGTTCCACAGGTATCCAGCATAAACGGCTGCGATTCCAGCACATGCGAGGTAGAGAATCTTCTGCGGGTTCACTAAGCTTGAACGCAACACGTGTGAGGCTAAGACACCACTCAACACCGTGGCCACAGCAGGTATGGTGGAAAGAATGCCTTCGTTATCTCCATAGCCATAGTACTGTGGCATGATTTTGCCGGGAAGCAGTTTTCGATCCAACCATCCGACGAGATTACCTTCCATGCTTAGGTCTCCCGCAATGCCTCCAGGTGATGGAATAAACCTCAAGATGACCCAGTAGCCAATCAGGATTCCAATCAGGCTAATGATCTGACCTCGAGTGCTCGTGTTCAAGTAGATCAGGGCTCCAAGGCCATAACAGATTCCGATTCTCTGAAGAACTCCCGCGTATCGCAGATTCTCCCAATCGAACTTCAGTATCCCGTTAGCAATCAAGCCAAGCAGCACTAGCGCGGTGACGCGACGAACAATTCTCCAGTAAGCGCTCGTCGGACTTTGACGATACTTTTCCAAAGAGTAAGGCATCGAGCAGCCAACCAGGAACAAGAACAGTGGAAAGATCAAATCGTAGAATCGAAAACCTTCCCACTTCACGTGCTCGAGCTGTTCAGCCAACTTTGCCGCTCGACTTGTCCCAATTAGTCCTAATATGGATCTCGCCAACGCATCAGCGCCGATGATCCAAAACATGTCAAAACCTCGTAGAGCGTCGATCGCTAGGACGCGCTGAGAAGCTTGAGTGCTTGAACTTGTAGCCATTTATCTGAAAAATCAAATTTCGAATTAGTCTTGAGCAGCCGTTGATCACCTCAGCATAGCAACAACGCGACCAGAGTGGAATGCGACCAGAGTGGAATGCGACCCATCCAATTACAGCGCGTCAGCGTAATTCCAGTGTAGCCGCGCAAGCGGCACGGTTCCCAATTCAGCGTAGCCGCGCAAGCGGCACGGTTCCCAATCCAGCGTAGCCGCGCAAGCGGCACGGTTCTTTTCGCTCGACTCTCCTACACACAAAATCTATCTCGCTACGGAAGAACCGGGGTACTCGCGCACCTCAGCTTGAAGGCTATTGCGATTAATCTTCGTCCGAGTGCACAGCAATGGCTAAACGACGAACCTCCAATTCGCTCACCTCAGACAGTTCGCCGATTTGCCCCTTCCTGGTGATGGAAGCAGATTGATCTAGCTTTCTGGCACTCGAGTGAAATTCTCTCGCGCCAGTTTCTTTAAGCTGCTGGACATTCTCCGCGCGAACACCGCCGGCCACAATGATCGAAATCCGCTCCGCTGCCACTTGAACCAACTTCTTCAAACTTTCGATGCCACTAACCGCATTATCGGCCTGCCCAGAGGTCAATACGCGATCAAATCCCAAATCGATCAACTGCTCAAGAGCTTGCATTGGCTCTCGAACCAAATCAAACGCTCGATGAAAGGTAATCTCAAGTGGTCTAGCTGCATCAACTAGCCTTCGACAAACCGCTTTATCCAATTGGCCGTCGTGGGTCAGTGCACCAAAGACCACTCCTTGAACGCCTAGTCGTTTCGCATCCTGAATATCATTTAGCATTGCGCCAATTTCGTCGCAATCATAAACAAAATCGCGAGCATGAGGACGGATCATCATCATGACTCTGGGCGGTTCGAGCATTACGCACTGCTCCACTAGGCCAGTGCTAGGCGTAAGTCCTGCTAAAGCTAGGCTCGCACAGACTTCGATCCGATCAGCTCTGCCCGCTTGAGCAGCTTTAGCGCCAGCCAGCGTTTCGACGCAAATTTCTAAGATCATCTAAGATTGACAATCACGGATTCGAGAAAATGCGGTTCGCCCATCGAATGAAATGCTCGATGTTTGGTTCATCGGTATGGCCGCCATCATGCTGTCGCCAAGCTAGTTGCCCGTCGAGCATATCAACGTTCACTGCGGGCATATTTTCCTTGGAGTAGTCGTCGCTCCTACCAAGGTCGCGCGCACCGAGTAAACGATAAACGGGCTGAGCCGCGATGGCTGCCATAAAACTGCCTTGATGGTCCAACCAATTCGCGTCACCTCGTTCGGGAATTCCATGGCTAATGAAGGTCAGCCTGGGCGCGCACAAGGCCAAAGCCATATGTGAGTCCACAGGCATATCCTCTGCAGTCTTACGTCCAAAGGAGGACTCTTCGGCGGCGTACTTGATGTAGTTACCCGCCATCCAGTGATACTCGCCCGAGCCTGCTAAGTTTTCGACGCTTTCACCAAAGTTCCTTCGATGAAGCTTTGTACCACCAGCACCCGACGAGGCCAACAAACCTGCGGCGAAGCGTTGATCGAACGCCATCGTTACCATAGCTGCTTTGCCATATCGCGACACGCCGGCTATGCCAACTTTTTTTGCATCGACGTTGGGTTCAGTTTCCAGATAGTCTAAGGCTCGCGAAGCTCCCCAACCCCAGGCTCGCAGCGATCCCCAATCTTCAGGCTTGCGAGGTTGTCCCAAGTTCGACAGGCCAATGATTCCGCGCGTAAGCCCCGCGCCTTTGGGCTCGGCATCCGAGTTGGCATTGCCACCGAATGGACCGCGTTGAAAGCCTCCAGAGTCTGCTTGCACGGTAGATGGATTGATCGTTGCACAGCCCCAACCAGCCTTGATCAATTTTTCCTCTCGCGATGGAGGTCGCGGACCATCTGCGTTAGGCCGACCTCGTCCACCAAACGGAGAAGGTTCGAACGGTGTCCATCCGAAAGTCATCAGTACCGGCAGTTTGCCCTGAACCTCTTTTGGCATCGTAAGAGACAGACTGATGTTGACGCTAATCTCTGGGCAGGCTGCATTGTCTACAACGCCGACAATATGCTTTTGAATTGCCGGCGTACCACCAAGGTCAACGTCGCGAGTTTGGCGAACTTCCCAACGAACGCTGGGCACATATGCGGGAATGCGACCGTAGACTTCACGCTCCAATAGATCAACAATCTCCGGTCGGCGAGTCTTCCACCATTGCTCAGCAGTCTCAATCAGTGTGCCATCAGCAGCCTTTAGCAGTTCGGGCAGAACTGGAAAAGGATTTGCTTGTGCTTCGTCGTAATTCGCTGCGTTTGCCGCTTTGGTATCACCACTCCGTCCAGGTCGCAACTTCGTAATGCCCAGTTGCTGTAACATGTTTTGGTGATCCTGCTGAGTCGTGAAGATCACTGGCGGCTTTCGATCCGACTCCTGGGCGTGTAACGGCAGCGACAAAACTGTGACACTAACTAAGGCTACCCAAGCTCTTGTCAACTTAGTTGATTGATCCTCAAACCATTTGATGCTCGATCTTTGAACCATGATTCATCCCAAAGCTGGTCGGATAAGTGAGTCAAACCTTGCGATATTCTACAGCTTGTTCACGCTACCGCGCGGCAACCTGCTCGCAACTTGCCAAACTTTGGCTCGATAGACGACCGTTCTGTGATCACGGCTCTAGAGCTTCTCACGAAGCCACTCACCCAAAATTCTCTTCGCTTCACGAGCTATTGTCATCGAATCATGCGCGACAAAGCTCGCGTTCAGTTGCTTTTGTAATATACTCCTTCATCGAAAACTTAGATGAATGACGCCGTTCCTCATTAAGTCAGGTTAATGATTATGTCCCGCAACGCGTGGCGAAACGCTCGAACCGTCATTCGCTGTGCTTTCTATGTTTGCTGCGTGATGGTCCTTCTGCTACCAATTCTGTTTTGCGGTCTTGTCCTTTTGAATCCGTTTTCTGGTATTGATGGACATTCTTCATTCAACGACCTTTCTGGAGTTTCCGCCAAACAGCGTCTCAACGAATGGCCTGCCGATGTCAATCCTCGCGACGTGAAAGCTGTTTCTTACAAATCGGACTACACACGCGACAGCTACTCGTCGTGGTATCGAGTAAAGCTAACTTCTGGTGCCGCTGAAAGCTGGATCAATCAAGTTCACTCGGGTCAGGAAGCCTCCTCTCGGCAATACCTGCATCAATTACACGAAGGCCTTGAAGGGGTACACCGAACGACCGCAGGACCGCCACCGCAACACTGTCAAACCGGCACAACTCCGACTTGGTGGACGCCGCCAGCCATCAATTTTAGGGCAACTGAGGTCATGCTATGGTACAGACAATACGACTCTGGAGTTGGAAGAGCTACGTATTCAGCCTTCGACGAATCAACTGGGATTTTATGGATCTATGACTATGCATCCCAGCACGACAGACTATGGTCGCACGGGAATATTCCGAGCGGAACTTTCTTCACGGTGGTGCAGTAACCGTTTTCGGTCGAAAGTCAGCCCCCACTAATCGCTACTCAAACTCGTTAGGGGCCCGGCCCTGCAGGGCTTGTCCCGGGCTTGTCCCGGGCTTGTCCCGGGCTTGTCCCAGTGGACCGAAAGCTCGGCTCCTAGGTACAGAGCTTTAGCCCGACCGAGGCAAAGTCGGTAGGGGCCCGGCTTAACGTTTGCCACAAAAACGCAAGAGTCCGCAGCGACGGCAAAACCCTTTACAAACGCTCAGATTCCGATGAAACGCGAACGACGGCATACTCCCCGGAGCGCCAGATGATTTGCAAAGTACCTTCGGCAATACACTGGTCAATAAGCCGATACCAATTCTGTTGTACGTCCTTGTAACTGCTGGAAATGTCCGGCCCAATGAGGTGATGCGTGATGATAAGAAAGTTGATGTTGTTGCTTCGAAGTTCGGCCAAAGTGCTTTCTGTGGTTGCACCGTTAGCGTTAGTAAAGTACTTCGACTGGAAGAATGGCGTGCCGATCTCTATTTGGCGCGGAAGATAGGCTAAACGATGCTCGAATAGACTAAGAACCTTGTCGTCGGACTGAATGTTCTCCTTCAGAAACTCCGTCAGCTCAATGTAGCCATCCTCCTGAATACCGTCCCTAATGTACTCCACTGGTTGGCGGACCTCCAGAATGCACATCCAGCTATCCAAGTAGTAGCCGACATTAGTCCAAGGCAGACTGGCGATCGTAGCAACGATCAGCGCAAGCCGCGTCCAGCGTTGCCCACGCTCTTGAAATGTAGTCAAGCCATTTGCTGCCAGAGGCATAACAAGCAAATAGAGTGGCAAAGCGAACCGAGCTTGTTGAGAGGAAACGATCCAAATGGAGCCAACGCACAATGTGCATAGAGCTAGTCGAACAGTCTGCGAGTTCGACTTCGACTCCTTGGAGCGAAGCGAATAGTAACTCAAGCCCAGCAATAAAATCCATTGAAACCCAAAGTGACCATCATAAAGTTCATTGGCAAACGAAACTGCAAGCGGAGCAGCGAGCATTCCAATCCAGCCCGGCATACCAAAGTTACCCACAGCCAAATCGTGATGATACTTGCTCGTTTCGATAATGCTTGGCGCGGAGGTGAAGTACTCTGCGTAGTAGGGCGAGAACGGATTGCCGCAGTACCACCAGGTTCTAGCGTAAAACGGAAGGACAAAAAGTAGTGTGCCAGCTACAACGGCTAACCATGTTAAAGTAGGAGGCCTTGGCTTGCTTCTATCATCGTTTAGTTCACTTCGACCATTAACTTGTCCATGAAGGAGAATAGGCAGTAGCAGCAAGCCGACCGAGGTCATCTTGGTAGCTATCGCTCCTCCGATCAGAATTACCAAGAGCAGCGTCGTTTGAGATGCTTCATGTCGCTTTGGCTGAAGAAGCAGATACAGAATTGCAATGGTATTCGACCAGACTAGCACTTCAACGTAACAATTTGCGCTGACCATCAGAGCCACGGGGCTCGCGATTACGCAAGCTGAAAGAACTAAACCGCTTTTTGTATTACCCGCATAGTCCTTGATCCAATCAACCAGCAAAAAGGCTCCACAGATCCAAATGGCCCAGGCGAACAACCTTGGAGCGATCAATCCTTCTACAGGAAAGACTAATGTAAAGACTATCTCCATTAGTGAAGGCAAAGCCGAATAGGGCAGATCAGATTGAACGGTAATCGACCCAGCGCTAGACCATCGCCTGGGCAGTTCAATATGATAGGTCAGTTCATCCCATCCGGCTGGAAAGGTCAGCGCTGGACCTAAAGTCATCAAGACCAGCAGTCCCATCAGCAGGTTGGGAAACTTTAAGAGCCTAGTCAATGCACGCTGCTGAACTCGTAGTTTATTTGCGAAGCTTGATTGCTTCACATCAGCAAAATCTGAACGAGCTTTACCAGAGACGACCCAATATCCAATCGATACGATGCAAATGGCGAGCAGAACAAGAAGAGCATTCGGTTGGCGAAGGACGCCAAGAGGCAGACCAATAATACCAACGCAGTTGAAGCCGACAATTAACTTGAGCCACCGAGAGCCCGCTGTTGTACTAAGGCAAGACCCGATTACATAGGCCGGAAAGAAAACGAGCCCCAGGGTTACCAGGGCTCGCCAAATTGATTGCCAGTTATCTAGTTGATTCAGGTCCACGGCCTACTATGTAGTTAGATTAGGACTCGCTGTCTTTGGGGTTGCTGGCCGAAGTCGAGCGTACAACATTCCTCCACCCAAACACAAGCCAATCGTCAATGAACAGCAGGCGATCCACAATAATCTATGCCCCAGATCCGGTGGAGTAATCGAAGGTACGGAGACTCTCATTGTTGGAAACATGATACCCGAAACCACGTTGTAGACTGCCGAAGCAAATAGACCTCCAACGATTGCTGCTGCAACAGCATTGGAGATTTCTTTCTTCTTGTAGATCAACGACAAAACAGTGAACACAATTAGACATATACCTCCCCATACAGCGAAGTGATACATCGTAGTCAATGTGATACTTTGAGACTCCCCACCATTGAAGTCCTTTGCAAGTTGTCTTCCAATCAGAAAACCGATGCCAGCTCCGGATAAGACACCGGAAACAGCGCCTGCAATCGATCCGACAAGTCGCTTACCGTTGGCCGTTAGTAATCCGAAGAACAAACCCATGCATCCGCCAATTATTGCGCAATCTACTGCACCATTTTGGGCACCAAAATCCGAGTAGGCTTCATGGTATTGTTGGATCAATTCGGCTGATGGATATTGCCCAAGTTCAGGAAGCTCTGGAAGCGGATATAGTGGATACAATTTGAAGAGAACTGCAAACGAAACAGCGCCTCCTATGACGCAAGCAGCAATTGCGACTAAGAGCCCCGGCTGCCATGAAATAGCTGGGGATAGCTGCGAATCTTGTTGCTGGTCAACATTCTCGCTCATAACATTCCTCGTTTCCGATCTATTTAAGATCTAAAGGAATATTGTTTGCCCCCGCGACAACCGTTGCCCGCAAACCAGAAGATTGTTCATTACTATACTTGGCTGGAATTTCGCTCTTAGGTGCTGCTGGACCTCCCTTATTGGTGTCTGGTGTTGGAGGCGCATAATCAGAAGGGAGATCAGCGGCTCCCAATTGACCAGGCGGAGGAGTTGATGCGGATGCGGTAACTCCTGGAGGAAGTTTGGTCACTGTGATGCGATAAGCGCCGGGAACAGCGCCGTCCCCGGGCTGAAACATTGACAAGGTGAATTCGCCTTTCGAGTCTGTCGTGCCAATTGCATTTTCTTTGCCTTCCTCTAACTTGAAGGTCACCATCGCACCTTCGATTGCCTTACCGTTCATTGTTACTTTGCCTGTAACTGGGTAGGTCTTGGGGAAGCCTGAACTGCCACCGCAGCCAGCAATGCAAACACAAAGGACGGGAATTACTAGGCGGGTAAGTGCTGTTGCCATATGAACCTCGGATAATGTCAGGGATAAAAGAAAGAGTGCATACGACAAATCGTATGCACTCTGTGATTGTTAAAGCTGAACATACGATGCCCAACTAGTCAAGATTAGACAGGTCACCACCGCTCTTGGAACCCAAAGCTCCCCAAGCACCCCAGTTGCTTGCACCCGAATCAGGTTGAGCGACTGATGTGTTACCATTGTCAATACTATTACTTACGAACCGAACGGAACCGTCAGCTAGACCGACGTTTACACCACCGGTGTGTCGGCTGGTTGGTGGCAATACGATGTTAACTGAGTCAGCGTTACCGTCAGCATCATCGGTGCAACCTGGAGAGTTCGGACCCAAAGCGGTATTGAACGCGACGCGTTCGGCTTGTCCGTCTGTCCACCAAGATCCGAACCGACCTTTGACAATTACTCCTGCAGTGTAGTAAACGCCGCTGGCTGTCGTCTTGCAGATTGCAGGAGCAGTTGTCATACCGGCAATTGCAGTTGAGATTCCTTGCTTGATGTCAATTTGGTTAGCAGCAACAGTAGTTCGTGCAAAATCAGCGCGGAGTCTTTCGCTGAACACGGCGGTATTGCTTGTACCGTCGGTGATTTCAGCAATTTTTACGCCGATTGTCGCTGGGAAAACACCTCGAACGCTAGTTCCGTCACGAATTCCAGTTACGTCGTCACCAACTGAGAATGCATAGCTGTTAACATTCGTTCTAGTTGGTGCATTGAACACAGAACCATCAGATGGACAGCTCATGAAACCTGGAGAAACGTTCCATACCGACCAAGTTTGCCAAGCAGCAGGGCCACCTGGAGCAACTGTTGGCCCACCAGCTCCTGCGAAGCCTGTTACTGTTCCAGTTGGGTCGCCAGCCATAATGGCGTCGTACATTGGTGAGCCTTCGGTGTAAGGCATCAAAGCGATGAAACCTGCCAGTCGACCACCATTGCTGGTATTTCGAGCTGTGCCTGCAAACGGACTGTTGGTTCCAGCCTTGCGAGCTGGGAATCGCTTGTAAGTACTTTCGTAATTGTGCAACGCCAGAGACAGTTGCTTCACAGAATTGGAGCATTGCATACGTCGAGCAGCTTCACGAGCAGCTTGAACGGCCGGCAACAACAATCCAACTAAAATTCCGATGATCGCAATAACGACCAAAAGTTCGACGAGCGTAAACCCTCTCGTCCTATTAAACCGATTCGACATACGTAGCTCCTTTGGGAAAATAATTAACCGTGGTGGCCAATAAAGCGCACCAAAACGTCGCTCTATCTTAGCGGACCTTTAACACTTAGATCAAGCGTTTGGGTGTCTTATCACGACCAAAATTGCCGGGAAAAGTGCAAATTCGCACCCTTTCTTAAGACAACCTAATCTTCTCGACCCTTTTTTCCCAAAATTTGTAACTTTCGAAATTTCGGCCTGTTTTTGGATAAGTAGATCTCCTTTTCGAGAATATTTTTCTTTTTTTAGCACCTGTTGGAGATTTTTGATCGAAAAACTGCTTAGCCAGCTCTATGGCTTTTTGCATGCTCCACCACGATGCAAGCGTTGCACTTGCATCGTCTAAACTCGTCTAAACTGCCATTGTTCAGCGCTAGTCAATCGCTACAACGTCTCCGCCGCTCTTCGATCCCAAAGCACCCCATGCTCCATAGTTGCTTGGACCTGAATCGGGTTGAACAACGGTCGTGTTTCCAGTATCGATACTGTTACTGATGAATCGGACGGAACCATCAGCCAAACCGACGTTTACCCCGCCGGTATGACGGCTACTCGCAGGCAAAACCACGTTCACCGAATCAGCATTAACATCCGAGTCATTGGTACATCCTGGTTGGTTTGGTGCCAAAATCGTGTTGAACGCAACTCGCTCAGGCTGACCATCAGTCCACAACGATCCGAATCGTCCTTTCACTAATTGACCAGCAGTAAAGTACTGTCCTGATGCGGTAGCTCGACAGGCTGCAGGTGCAGTCAACATGCCTGTGATCCCGGTTGCCGTTCCGTGCTTAACATCGATCTGATTGGCAACAACGTTGGTAATTGCAAAGTTGGCACGAAGTCGTTCGCTAAAGACCGCTGTGTTGCTGGTTCCATCGGTGATTTCAGCAATCTTTACTCCCACGGAAGCAGGAAAAACGCCACGGACGATTCGGTTGGTAATCGTATCGAGGCAATCATCGCCAAGTGAGCAAGCATAACTATTGATATTCGTAGCCGTAGGAGCGTTAAATGTCGTACCATCTGAAGGACAAATCATGAAGGATGGAGAGATATTCCAGGGTCGCCAACCGATCCAAGCAGCCGGACCGCCGGGAGCGACCGTTGGTCCACCAGCTCCAGTGAAACCGGTCACAGTTCCTGTTGGATCTCCGGCCTGAATTTGATCCCACATCGCCGAACCTTCGGTGTAGGGAAGCAATAGGACGAACGCAGATAGACGTCCACCATTGCTGGTATTTCGAGCCGTTCCGGAGAATCCTGTAGCAGTTCCTCCTCTTCGGGCAGGAAATCGCTTGTAGGTGCTCTCATAGTTGTGCATCGCAAGTGATAGTTGCTTCACTTGATTGATGCACTGAGTACGCCTTGCAGCTTCTCTGGCAGCTTGCACAGCAGGCAACAACAGCCCAACTAGAATTCCGATAATTGCGATTACAACCAACAGTTCTACTAACGTAAAACCAAGGTGTCGCTTCACACGAGAAATCATATCATGGCTCCTTTGTGAACAAAGGCAACTGTAGAGTCGAATAACATCGCTTTCCACAACAATAAGATTAAGGAGCTGTTAAGGATAACGATTTTGCTCACATAGGTGCAAGCGTTACGCAAGGGAAAGCGCCAATTTCTAACAAAAGATTTAAGGAAAGGCGGGACCAACAATATCCAACCATCGTTTTCGCTGAGTTTCTGAGAGTACTTCACGAATAATATGCTCCACCGTTTCTCGGCGTACTTTCTGAAAAAACGGGTCGTTCCGCATTCCTTTTGGTTGATCGGGACCAGAGTCGCCAAATCTCGGAAAATCCTCGGGCCTTCCCCCAATCATTCCAGGCGTTTTTTGATTGGGACCATTGGGACCAAAGTCGTGCTCATTGCGGGGCCTAGGCCCATTTTCTCGCGAAAACCCGCCCGGCGCCCCCTGAAATCCTTCGCGTTGAGGCCCGCCGTGTTGCCCTTTCATCGCCTCACCGAACTCGCGCGGTGGACGCCCGTCGCGCTGCTCATGCCCCATACCGCTGGGCGTCATCGCCTCTGAACCCGACCGCCCATTTCTACCAACTCCATCAGGTCCCATCGGTTCACCACTTCGCCCGCCACGCTGTCGAAACATTTCCGGACCAGGTCGATGCTCGGCAATAATTCGGCTAATCGATTGACGCTGGGTTGGCGTCAACTCTAACAGCTTGACCATATCATCCGACAAGAACGTAAATGGGATTTCTAGCTGCCAAGCGATCTGCTGCAATCGATTGAGCTGTGACGCACTGAGTTGCGACGACATTTCTCCAACAAACTCCTTCATCCGAAGCATCGAATCATCGTTGGACATCGCATATTGCACATCGCCGGGTTCCATTTGTTGACTCTGAGCATAGCGATAGTCGCGGATCGTCTGAACCAACGTCTGCGAAACCTCTGAATCGATCATCAGGTCAGCCTGTACGCGTTGATCCTCGAGTAACGAAAACAACGCTGAATCTTGCAGCAATTTTAGTTGAGCTAAGATACTCTCAACTTTTTGAGAGACATTCTTCAGTTCCTGTGACACGGCCGCATCATCAGTGCGTTGCGACAAAAAGCTCCGATAGAATTCGAGCGACGTCTCCAAAAACTTCTTGCGCAAGGTTTGAACTTCGGGGCGAAACGCAAGCTCGCTTTCGCTCAGCTCACTGAACGTATCCACCGCCGCACGGGCTTGCTGAAAACTCTTCTCGGCCGCATTTCGTTGATCGATCTCTCTTGCGAGTGCAAGTTTTGTTTGCCGTTGTTCCCGAAAAACAATTAGCGTTGTGATCATAAGACCGATGGTCACGAAGATCATCACCAGCCCTGCCATGTTTACCAACAGACTATTTCTTTTTCGCCACTTGGCCACACGCTGCAATAGTGTCGGGGGTTTGGCAGCAATAGGCTTGTCATCTAGCCAGCGCTGGAGATCATCGGCAAAGGCTTGAGCTGACGAATATCGCTGTGAAGGCTCCTTGGCAATCGCCTTAAGAACAATCGTGTCCAGATCTTGTGGTATGGCTGGATTCCAATGTCGGGGAGCTGGCGGTTCGTGCTCGGCAACATGGTTGAGCATCTCACGATAGTTTTCACCTCGCACGGCAGGCTCAAGCGTCAATAGCTCGTAAAGCGTTACGCCCAACGAGTAGATATCAGATCGATGGTCCATGACGTCACGATCACCGCTGGCCTGCTCCGGGCTCATGTACCGCAATGTGCCAACGTGATCGCCTGAGCGAGTCAACTGGTTATCGGCATGTTGTATTTGAGCCAAGCCAAAATCGGTAACCCAGATCTTCCCAACTTGATCAATCAACAGATTTCCAGGTTTGATGTCTCGGTGAATAACCCCGTACTGATGCGCGTGCTGCAATGCTTGAGCAGCTTGAACAATCATCTCGACTGCCGACTCCAGGTAGTGCGAGCCGGAAGAATTGCTTCGGATCATTGTAGTACTTGCCGCTCGAAACGTTTCATCCAACTGCTTGAGTACCGCATTGGCTCCTCTGCTAGCGCCACCTGTCTTAACCGAACTGCGACCAGAATTGCTTGAACTGGCAAGTTGTCCAGGTTGATTGTGTTCAGTCGAACTGGCTGTTCGCATCCGTTCTATGAGTTCAGCCAAGGTGTGCCCTTCGATCAACTGCATCGCGTAGTAATGCACGCCTCGCTCGCTACCGACCGCATAAACCGGAACAATATTCGTGTGATGCAATCCGGCCGCTGCGTGGGCTTCGTTACGAAATCGTTGCAGCCGAACTTTGTCCAAACCACTTGCGAATGGCAGGACTTTTAGGGCTACTCGTCGGTTCAACGATAGCTGAATCGCTTCGTAAACAACCCCCATACCTCCGCGACCAATTTCTGTGACGATCTGAAAATCACCAATTGGCTTGCCTAAGATTTCTCGTTCAAGCTGAGGGGGCGCAGTATGACCAAGTGTATTTTCTGGGCTTGGCTCCAAACTAGCATCGACAGATGGGGTGGCTCCACCATGCACCATGGCTAGGCCTTCCAATGCCAGTCGTAACTGCTTCGCAACTGCTGGGTACTGCTTAATGTAATTTTCGATGGAGGGTGCGTCGCACTGATCTAGCAACTCCATGTATCGCTTAACCGCCAATACGACTTCGTCTTCACTGTCATCCATCGATCCTTGTGCCCAGCTCGAGCTATCTGTCGACACTATTCGTCTCCCATCAGTTGCCGAAGTTTTGTCAACCCTCGAACCCACAGTTTCTCAACGCTATCAACCGACCGTTTCATCCGTTTGGCGATCTCAGCAAACGGCAACGCATCTAAATGTCGATACATTATCACCTGCCGGTAATCCGGCGGTAAGCTCTCCATGGCCGACGCCATCTTCAAGAACACCTCCTTGCGAGCAAAGTTCTGGCTGGGAGACGTGATGTTTGCGGCTAATCCAGAATTCAAGAAACCAGAAGCTGATGCCAAACGTTGATCGATACTCTGCTCTAATCTGGCGTCACGTTTTTGAGTTCCAAAGTACTTTCGCAACTGCATAGCGACTACATGACCCAATACGCCCCGGAGCCAGCCCGCAAACTCGGTTGAGGTTGTCCCGCGAAACTGAGCGATTCCCTGATGAGCGTGCATGCAAACCTCTTGAGCAATATCTGATGCGTCCAGTTTTGCTTGAAGGTTGTCATTCGCCTGCGACCTGGCTAGAAACAACATGTATTGCCGATAACACAAAAGCAGTTCGCCCAGCGCCTCAGGGTCACCCGACTTGGCTCGCTCGATCAGGTTCTCGATATCTGGCTTATTAACAGGATCAGGTACAGACATAGAACTCAGACGATAACTTTTTGAGATGAGGTAGTTAGGATCGTTGCCCAAGAATGACAAGGCAAGTTGACAAGGCGAGTTGACGAACGGTCAGAGATCAAAACTGAGCCGCTCGAAACTTCAAAATTTACTTTGCAGACATCCTAAGACATATTCTAACCTGAGTTAACATTTGCCTGGCTCTCAAAAATCCTCAGAACAAGTTACGGGAGGATAGCGGTTCAAATTAACTGCGGCTGGGCCGAAGGCTCAGCAATTTACTTAGCCCAGCCCATCGGGCTGGTGGACGGAGCATGAACACGGTAAGGCCAACGGCCCGACGGTTTGCACTCAAACCGTCGGGCCGTTGGCCCTTTGTTCTTCTCGCGAATTGCTTACCCAGCCCTACAAGGCTGGGCTACGCAAGGTAGTCGATGTTGTAAAAAGTGAGCTGATGTTTCATGTTGCTCGATCCCGAGAGGGAATTGATAGGCCAAACAGGCCCAAGCGGTAAAGGGATTCTCTCGGGGATTCCTTTGTTTTTTTGGGGGATACTGTCATGGCAGACCAGCAAGTGAAGTGTCATAGGGACGTTTGCGTCGAATTTGAACCCAAACGCGACTCAGACGATTTGATAGCTAAGGCTTTTCGGCTTTTGAAGTCTCGAAATGAGCCCCATGAGCCACCAGTTCGCATCAATCAGGACGAACTACTTCTATCCAATCAGGAGGTTGAAATATGACACGAGCTGCATTCTACGCAAGAGTTAGTTCTCAGAAGCAATCGGATGAGAAGACGATTCAGTCACAATGCAAATCCCTACGTGAGCGTTCGGCAGAGGACGGATATGACATTCCAAAGAATCGAGAATTTTGCGACGACGGCTACTCTGGCAGCGAGTTATTAAGACCTGCTTTGGAAGCCATGCGAGACCAAGTGCATGCGGGGCTAATCGACAAGATTTACATCCTTTCAGCCGATCGACTTGCTCGTTCGCTGTCACATCAAATGCTCTTGCTAGACGAGTTTCGAAGAAAGCGGCTGTGAGGTGATCTTCCTGGATCAAAAGGAATACCTGATGGTCCAGAGGGAACGCTGCTGACTCATATGCAAGGTGCGTTTGCTGAATACGAGCGAACTAAGATTTTGGAGCGTACGCGCTTCGTGGCCGAAAATACTCAGCGGTTGAAGGCAAGGTAAGTGTTTTTGGGCGAGCACCCTATGGGTACATTTATGTTCCAAAGTCTCAAGGAGTAGACGCTCGATGGGAAATCGATCCGATCAAGAGCGACCATGTACGGTTGATTTTCGAGCTGTATTGCAACCAACAATTGTCCTTTGGACGTATCGCACGTTACCTCCGAGATCGCGGAATCTGTTCAAGCCAAGGCAATACCAATTGGCACAAAAACAGTATTCGTGAGGTGTTGGCTAATCCTGCATACTACGGCGAAGCTATGTTCGGAAAAACGCGAATTTCCGAGAGAAAATCAACAAAAAGACCATATAGAGGCTCGCCTGAATTCCCTCACAACGCCAAGATACAAGTTCCAACATTGCCGTCAGAGCAAATCAAAATACTTGTCCCCGCGATCATTGATCGCAGCATGTTTGAAACAGCAAGAATACAAATGGACGAGAATCGCAAACGCTATCGACAAGACAAAGCAAAGGGCAAGTATCTGCTGTCTGGCCTTACGATGTGTGGCCAATGCGGTGCCGCTTACTGCTCTCGCATAGCGCGCGGCATTAACAAATATCACTACTATCGTTGTATCCGAAGTGATGCGTCTCGAATAGCACTCGAGGACCGCTGCGAAAACAAGTCAGTCAAAGGTGCAGAATTGGAGCAAATGGTATGGGACGAGATATGCAAGTTGCTGCAAGATCCCGCGATTGAAGCAGGAATTGGTTCGTCAACATCACAAGGATGACATCGATGAAAAACTTCATCTGGCACAGCGAGAAGCAATCAACGTCGAGAAGCAAATCGATCGCCTGATCGATCTCTACACTGAAGATAAGATCACGAAAGTTGAACTCGACAGACGGTTGCCTGAGTTGCGCAGCGGCAGGAAAAACAGTCACTAGAAATCAAAAAGTATGAGCAGGATCAATTGACAGATGACACACTCCAAGATGCACAGACGCGACTAGAGGAACTTGCTCAAACGGTTCATTCTCAGCTCTCGACAGCAGACTGGTATCTGAAGCGAGAACTCTGCCTGCTGCTGGTCAAACGCATTGAAATTCACCCCCAAGAAATCAAAATCGTCCTAAAGGCACCCCACCTCCCTTTTGACTACGGCCCCGACGAAAATCGGGGCTTTTTACATCAAAGACTACCTTGCGTAAGTAAACGAACAGGGCTTCGCCCTTAAAACCAAATACTGCAACATCAAAATGCGGTTCAAGGCATAGTAGATTGACATTCGTCGGGTCGAAGTCACAATGGCAGCCTGCTCAAATATTGAGCAGATTGAGACATTGGCAGTAATCCACCAGTCGCTCAAATTATTCTCATTGCCCATTCAAGTCGTCAAAGTGTCCAGCCCAGCCATTCTTCTCACCGGTGCAACAGGACTTTTGGGGCGATTCATTCTGCGGCGTTTGCTTGAATCCGGGCATGATGTTGCAGCTATTGTTCGAGCCGGATCAATGGCAGCCGCAGCCGGTACTTCCTCGGAAGGTCAAACCGCTGCGAACCAAGTGCAACAACTTGGAAGGCGACGCATTGAACAGGTTCTGCAGCCCTTCGAATCGAATCGACTACTACCTCGACCTAGAGTGTTCGTTTGGGACTTTGCCTCGAATGATCTACCGCCTCCGTTCGCATCCAACACAACTAACTCGCCAGTCTCCCCACAACAGAATTTTGCGCCGGTAGCCTTAGCGAAGAAGACTGGCAATGGCTTACTAACCGTCCAATTACGGTCATTCACTGTGCAGCCAGCATTCGATTTCAAAAGGACGTTCACAGTGGCGAACCGTACCGAACCAATGTTCAGGGCACCCAAAATCTGATCAACCTTTGCAAGCGATTGCGATTGGCGAGCTTCCACCATGTTTCTACAGCCTATGTCGGGGATCATCGTAGCGGCAAACCGGTAAGAGAGAGTTTGGCGAGTAATGCTGAAGTTAGCGGCAACGACTACGAGCGAAGTAAGATCCTAGCTGAATCACTAGTGACGACTCAACTTGCAAACTCGCCACTCATGATTCATCGACCGAGTATTGTCATAGGCGATTCGCAATCTGGCTTCACCTCAACATTTCATGGGTTTTATGCTCCTCTGCAAATCGGCTGGCAGTACGCAAAGTTGTTTGGCTTCTCGGAACAAGCTGGCCAATGGTTTCGACAACAACTTGGCTTGAACCCAAACGATTCTAAGAACGGTTACAGTGGACTGGGTCGCCGAAGGAATTTCAAAAGCCGTCGAAACCAGTATTCAAGAGCCTAAGCTACTTCGGTCGGGTCAGCCCAAAGTCGTTCACTGGACCAATCCTAGGCCGGTTGCCTGCCAGCAGATGCAGGCCGCCATCGTAGATTCGGTTGAGCGAGCTACACAATGGTCTACCCCTTCACGGCCAACCGATCCAAGTTCGTCGACTTTACAGCCGCCGAGCCCAGAACAGTTTCGCGATCAAATGAAGGTCTATGAGAGTTACTTTCAATCAGATCCTGCGTTCGACAATGAGAATTCAGATTCCATTGCCCCCGACTTAGTGTGCCCATTGGTTGACTATCAGCTTTTGTCAAAGTTATCGGACTGGGCTATCGAGGCCAATTTTGGTTGGCCTAACAGCTTTGCCTCAGTTAGTACATCAGTCGATTGTTGGAGCGTTGCGAGATTTTAACTGGCTTGAAAATCACTCGGGCTGTACCATGGTTCAGGTTGAACTACTTGGTCCTGGCTCGCCCGAAACACTCTACTTCGGCATCTCCACGGAAGGTTGCGGCAGAGTTGTGGAATGTACGCAGAGGGATCAGCTTTGGCGGCTTCCTCTGCATTCGCTTACATCGTGCACAACCGGTACAACTCCACTATCTGAAATAATCAGGCAGGGGTATTGGTTGATAGAGGGCAAGAGGGGGCAGAAAGCTCTAGATTGTGCGCAGATTTGGATCAACCATATAAGGAAGTTTTTGAAATAACCCCTCTTAGCCCGTCAAGTCAAACTCCATGTCAAAACCTTCAGCGCAGTGGCTACACTCACCGCTGGCCATCGTAGGTATGGCTTGCCGTCTGCCCGGGGCTGACGGTCTGGAGCAGTTTTGGGATTTGCTGAAACGAGGTGGTTATGCTGTCGAGCGCATGCCGGATAGCAAGCTTGATCGACGACTCTATTTTGATCCAGAGAAAGGCAAACGTTGCAAAACCTATTCGCAGGTCGGCGGTTTTGTTCGCGAGCGAGAGTTGGATTGGTCGCTGCTCAATATTTGTCCCGAAAATGCTAACCAATGGGATCAGTGTCATCTCGCACTTTGCGAGGTGGTCGCCCGTGCCTGCCTAAACGCTGGCTATGATCCGAAAAACTTGCCCAATAGAAATGTAGGGGTTTTCGTAGGCCACAGCGGCGGAACCACACTAGGCGGTGACCTCGCATACCGCAATCTGATTGAAGAATACCTTGAGCTTTTGGCCGGTTTGCCTGAATGGAAAAATATCGGCTCCAGCGAAGCACTCAATGAATTACGCGAGCGACTGACTCAAACTCGCCCACAACGACAGGTTGGTGGAAAGCCCTTTGTCGACGCCGGATTTGCATCGGGCTTGATCAGCCACAATTTCGGCTTAACCGGCCCACACATGTCGATCGATGCAGCTTGCGCATCATCTTTAATCGCCCTAGCCCTAGGCTCGATGTCGCTTGCCAGTGGACAAGCCGAAATGGCAATTATCGGCGGAGCTTCGTACAACAAAGCCGATAGCCTTGTACTGTTCTCAGCAGCTCAGTCTTGCAGTTCGCAAATGTCGCGACCCTTCGATCAAGGCGCAGACGGCTTGATCAGCGCGGAAGGCTACGTATCAATATTAGTTAAACCGTTAGAAAAGGCTCACCGCGATGGGGATCGAATTCACGCCGTGATTCGTGGCATCGGTTACTCCAGCGATGGAAGAGGTCGTTCGCTGTGGGCACCGCGACACGAAGGTCAGTCGACTGCGATCGAGCGAGCTTACGCCAGCGACATCAATCCGAACTCGGTCCAACTTATCGAAGCTCATGCTACTAGTACACAAGTCGGCGATGCCACCGAAATGGAAGCGCTGGCTAGCTTCTATGCTACACGACTTTCTCCAGGTCAACGCTTACCTGTGGGCAGCGTGAAATCGAACATAGGTCATACACTTGAAACTGCGGGTCTGGCGGGTTTGGTCAAATCTGTCCTGGCGATCCAGCACGCAGTCATTCCGCCTTCGATCAACCTGCAGAATCCCAATCAGTCGATCCCGTGGGATTCAATACCGTTCTATGTGCCCAAGACTGCTCAGCCGTGGCCAGTATTGCCTGACGGACACCCACGCCGGGCAGCAGTGAACGCTTTCGGAATTGGCGGACTAAATGTTCACGTCGTGGTTGATGAAGCTTTGCCTCTAACAGGACAGACTCAAACTAGTCCGGCAACTCAATCAAGTCAAACAACCCATTTCGCCAATGTTCGGTACCAACCGGTTACAGTCACCGATGATTCAACATTGATCGCGGTAGTCGGTCGAGGGCTCGTAGTTCCAGGAGCCAACAGTTTAGCCGAGTATCAGGCTGCCCTCGCGTCGCCAATAAAGACATCCGATCACGGAGAAGTAGAACTGACGCATCGAGTCCAGTTCGAGTATGACTGGCGTAAACACAAGGTACCTCCCAAGCAAGTTGCCAACGCTAACCCACTTCAATTCATGCTGCTAGAAGCAGCCGAACAAGCTTTAGTCGAAGCAGGCTTGCATCAAAGCGATACGTTCGACCGAGCAAAATCGGCGGTAGTGGTTGGAAGCATTTTTGGTGGCGACTTTGGAAATCAACTATTCGCTGGACTTCGATTGCCTGAGTTCCGCGATCGGTTGCACAGCGTAATCGTCAGTCGCGGACTAGATACCGCGCGTGCATCGCAGATCTGCGAGCAGTTCGAACAAAAGTTCCTTGAGCACTATCCCGCATTGCTCGACGAGACTGGTTCGTTTACGAGCAGCACTTTAGCCTCTCGCATTGCCAAGACGTTCAATCTGATGGGCGGAGCGATGGCCATCGACGCAGGCGATTGCTCTGGGTTAGCCGCGTTAAGATCAGCTTGTTGGCTGCTGCAGTCCGGAAGCGTCAGCACAGTTCTTTGCGCTGCCGCGCAACTCGCATTAGATCGTGCAGCTCTCGAAAATCTACGACTTTGCGGTCGATTAAAACAGACGACCACCAATAATGCTGACAGCCAAGGATACACGATTGGCGAAGGCGTAGTGCTGTTGGTACTCAAACGCCTTTCTGACGCGCAGCTAGCCGGTGATAAGGTTCTGGCCGTCATCGATCAGGTCAACTTCGGCTACGATAACAATAGTTTAACAAGATCCGTTGAGATTGCGGCATCAGCATGCCAAATCCAAGCTGGTAACGATGGTCAAGCTGCGATTGCTGGAAGCTTAGGGATCGCTCATCTGGATCATCAAGTTTCTCAAGCTCTTCAAAGTTCATCCACAGCTCCAATCCTTCTGAAACAGCCTGCAAACCTCAATCGCACAGGCCATCTGCAAGGCGCTCAAGGCCTGCTTGATGTGGTCAACTGCACACTAGACCTAGCGCATCGAAAGCAATGGATCGTTAGCCATACTTTGTCTGGCCAAAGTGCATTTGCTCAGCTCACAATCCCCCATGCTATCGAAATTCAGCCCCCTCGCACTCCCCAAGTTCCAGTAAAAGTGACCGAGCCCCAGCCCGAAACGCTTCATGCCGATAGAACTCAGATTGTATCACCGACAAAGTTGCCTGCCGTGACTTCTTATTCGGCCAGCAACGCTCCAACTGTTATCGCAGAACTTGAAACGGTCTTCTGGTCTGCTGGCACTTTGGATCAATTGCGACTTGCTCCCAAAGAACCTAGTTGGACTCCTACCGCAACCTTGCCAGCCTCGGGGCGTTTCATTGCGACTGTGGTAGCTCCGCGTGGGCAGGCTGCCGAAAAAGCTCGAAAGTTCTCCAGCTTAATTGGTCAAGGTAAATCGCTGGATCAGTTGATTGACCAAGGTTTGTGGTGGCTTGATCGGCAGCAAGCAGAACACAATCCGCCGCGCATCGGCTTCGCATTTGCCGGTCAAGGCTCGCAGTACGGAGGCATGCTGAGTGCCGTTGCGAAACAGTTCCCGCAAGCTCAGCAGGTGATTCAGCAAGCAGATCGTGTCTTGCAAAAGCTTGATGGCTCAAGCTTTGGCCAAATTGCATGGTCTGCTGAAAATCAGCTTGGTGAAAATGTTTGGCAAACCCAAATTGCCCTGCTGGTAGCCGACACAGTGCTCGGCAACGTGGTTCGTTCATTGGGCATTGAACCTGAATTGGTCTTCGGACATAGCTACGGCGAGATTCCCGCGATGTTGGCGGCTAGTTCGATCGACCTTGAATCAGCGATTCATTTGACTTGGCATCGCTGCCAGTGCGTTACGCAAAACGCTCCGTCGGGCTGCAGCATGTTGAGCGTGCAAGCCGACGCCGAAACGGTTAGCAGTTCGATCAGCAGTAGCCATTTACCGTTAGCAATTTCGCACATCAATGCTCCACTTCAAACAGTGGTCGGTGGGAAGCACTCGCACGTCGCTCAATTGGCAGCCCTGCTGGATGACGCTGGCATCACCAGCCGCATTCTGCCTGTTCCAACTGCTTTTCATACCCCAGCGCTTCAAGCCGCAGTAGGCCCATTCCGACTTGCGTTGAATCAAATAGAAATCTGGCCACCGAAAATGCCTCTGCTAAGTAGCGTCAACAACCGCTTCATGGCAGATCCCGATTGGATGCGAGAGGGACTTGCCGAGCAACTTGTAACGCCTTTACGATTCGTGGAGCTGTTGCAGAAAGTAGTGGCCAGCGGAATCACTCATCTGATTGAAATTGGCCCCCAAAGAGTGTTGACTCGTTTATCTAGAGCCAGCGAAACTGGGATGCAAGTCTTCGCAAGCGACTATGGTCCTCAAGGCGAGAATAGTCCACTGGCATTGATGCCTTTAGGGCTTGTCGCAGCCTTCGCACAGATGACTGGTGGAGTCCGAGGAGACGGCTACCCTAATGGTCGAGTTCCTAATAAACTCCGCGCAATTGGCGTTCAATCAAATCCTGGCAGTCGCGCTGATTCTTCTGGTGAATCAAACACAGTTGAAATCAAATCATTTGATGCCACGGCCGCGCGAAGAGCTCGAATGCGTAGCGCAAGCTCGACGTCTCGCGATCAGCATCCAAATTTGCCAGTCAACGTAGCAACTACCCCTGGGTCCAACTCAGTTGTTACTGCACCAGCACTAGCACCGAACTTTTCAACCGCGTCGGCCCAGTCGACTGCTGCAACTACGGCAACACTTCCAGCTTCGCCGACTAGCACAGTTTCAAGCGAATTACCGACAATTGCGATTGGTCCAGCAGCCGAACAGGTGCAGCAGATTTTGATCGACTTTGTCGTCGAACAAACCGGATATCCATCAGAGATTGTTGAACTTGATGCAGACCTAGAAGCAGATTTGGGAATCGACAGCATCAAAAAAGCTCAATTGATGGGCGAGCTTCGAGAGCTTTTCCCTCAGGCTCTTCCGACGATGCAATCGAAAGAGAGCAGGGGAGATGCAAGAGCGCAAGGGAATCGTCTAGCGCAACTGCGCACACTTCGCGACTTTGTAGGGTTAATCTGCATCAGTACTGGTTCTGCTTCGACGCTTAGCAACTCTATTCCATCGACAATCGCACCAGTTAGCCGGTTCAACACAACGCCTAACGTGGCTTCCGGCCAACTACAGACAGTTAGCACACAAGTACCAAGCACGCAAACTCTCAGCTCATCAACGGGTGTCTCTGCTGCTTCAGGTCTGACCCGTCGAAACTTAGAGCAGTTTGTGATCGACTTTGTGGTCGAACAGACTGGCTATCCAGCCGAGATTGTGGAATTGAACGCAGACCTGGAAGCTGACCTCGGCATCGACAGCATCAAGAAAGCTCAACTACTCGGTGAACTACGTGAAACATTTGCGTTTCAACTGAACGGCGCGTCGGAAGCCAGCGCCGGACAAACAAGTCGTTCTAAGGGGACTACAGATCAACTGAGAACGCTGAATCAGATACTTGACGTACTTTCAGCTCAGCTTGGAGTTAGCGCTACCGAAGTATCTTTAACAAACACACTTGAGAAATCACAAAGCTACGAGTCGGCTTCGACCTCAGCTCATGAGCCAACTACTGAGATACGCTCCAGGTCAGACACAGAATTAGCAACTGCTTCCCAAAAGATTGCACTAAGAGTCGCATAAGGGGCCACGCGAAATGCATGGCCCTTCGACGTCCGTCGTCGTTCCTGTTTACAGCAAGTCACCGCAATGGATTTGGTGACGCGATGCGACAAAACCTGCGCCGTTGCCGAGTCGCCGCAATGCCAATTCACGAGATCAAAATCAACTGAAGAACAGCCAGCGTGTCGATATTGCTCGGGAACTAGCCGAATACGCCGAGGTGCAGGCCGAAACGCTTCTGACATTTGACCATGAGATTTTAACTCAGTCTAAATGGACCGTCTTGCCACCAAAATCGCAAGTCGACTCGACGAACTCAGTACATTTCATTCTGGAACTGGAATTGCCCGCCTGGTTATCTGAATGTGAATGTATTCCACTGGGAATGCGGGCCGATGGCAATGGAAGCGTTCAAGTTCTTACACCGGGTTCAATCACTCCGTCTGTCGTCATCGACCCTAAGAACAACTTGATCGCAGTTCACGCAACGGAGTTAGCAACCAAATTCGAACTTGCAAATTCCATCGCCTCGTTGGTTGGCTTGGATGCAACTGCAGTTGAATCGCAGGTTCGATCACGGAATCTTGTCGGTGATTGGTGGATATTAGTGGTTGATACCAAACGTTTAACCGTTGATCACTGGCAAATGCGCAATCAGATCTTCTCACATGCAAGCTGTGAACTGAACCGTTGGTCTGGCAATGATGCGATCAGCCCAGGAAATTGTTCCAAACTCGGCTTTGATTCAGCATCGCAAACATGGACCATTATCGCTCGCAACAAGGCGCTGACGAAGCCAACTCGCCAAACTGTAAAACAGACCAGCGCTGGCATTGTCGAGAGGGCTGAAGCTACTATTGGCGATCAAACTGCCCAACATTCATCGTTGAGCGACAATCAAGCCAGTACAAGCTCCAACAATGACCATTACCCACGGATGTATGAGGAGTTGAACTTCTTCGCGGCTTTCGCAACGCCTGAAGCAAAAGAGGTATTGTGTGAACAGCCTACCACAACGCGAGACGATTATAGTCCGGTCAGCAATCCGCAAGAACCTGATTCTCCAAGAGGAATTCAGGCTGCCCCCCAGACGCTCGAAGTACTAGAGCCAACAGAGTCTAGCCGTTCGGCAGGCTCGCCAAATATCGCTCAACGCTATATTCTCCGGCTCGCTCCTGCTCCCCAGATGGAAGTGCCAGGTCGTCAGCCCACTTGGTCAGGCGCGGCCGTTGTAGTTGGTGATAACCCGATTGCCAATCAACTTGAATCGCGGCTGCGTGAAAGTGGCGTCGAAGTGATTCGCATGATCGCCGATGGATGCAGCGAAACGCAACTGGCTGATCAGTTTGCGGAGTTAGCTAACACAAAGCGTCTGCCTCATCTTTTCATTACATCTCCCTGTGACTCGGACGCAAAGATTACGCTTGAGCCTCGCGATTGGCAACTGCGTCGCAACGTTGGCTTGATGAATATTTTCTGGCTCTGTCAACGTTGGTTCGACCATATCACCAGCTTGAACTTTACCGACGACGCTAGCTTGATCGCTGTAAGTTCGATGGGAGGTGATTTCGGAATCAGCGGGAATATTCACTCAGCCGAAGGCGGTGGAATCAACGGGCTGTTGAAGTCGATTCTGATTGAAAGCTGGATGCAAGGCTATCGAAGCTTGCCTATCAAGACCATCGACTCGCATCCTCAGCAAAGTCCCGCAGAGATCGTCAATATCATTTGGCGAGAACTAGCCATACCAAGCTACGACAATGAGATTGCGTACGTGTCTGGCACAAGACATATCTTGAAAGCCATTCCTCGCTCGAGCAGCTCAGCGGTGCCACGCTCAAACAGCTCAACTGAAGCAGCGAAGGAGCGATCGACAAAGTTATCTGAACGGAAGCCATTGCGTTCAATCACTCGCGGTGGAAATTGGGTCTTCACTGGTGGAGCAAGAGGTATAACTGCGTTAGTAGCCGAGCGATTAGCGACGCGTTATGGCTTGACTTTGCACTTGATTGGAACTGCTCCATCTCCAAATATCGACCCAGCTTGGCGAGCCCTAGACGCTGAAGGCCTGCGGCAATTGAAATTGCAGGTCATGACAGAGGCTAGGCAAATCGGCAAGAATCCAGTGAAGCACTGGCAAGATACCGAAAAGCAGATGGAGATTGACGCGACGCTTCGACGGCTTAGCGACTCTGGCGTTCAAGTTCACTATCACAGTTGCGATGTTGCAAATCGAGTCCAACTTTTAGAGACGCTTCAATTCATCCGGCAGATTTCGGGACCGATTGCTGGTGTCGTGCATGGTGCTGGAGTCGGTCGCGACGCTCGATTCGATCGCAAGCAGCCTGAGAAAGTTCATCAGTGCATCGCTGCCAAAGTCGATGGTGCGTTGTCATTGATGCAGGCAACTTGGCATGATCCGCTTGAAGTGTTTGTTGGCTTCGGCTCGATTAGCGGTCGCTTTGGAGCCAACGGTCATACTGATTATTCGCTCTCCAATGAGATGCTGTGCAAGCAGATCGACTGGCTCAAGCGACAACGGCCCGAAGTTCGCGCAATTGGGTTTCATTGGCATGCTTGGGGTGATGTGGGCATGGCTACAAAGCCTGAGACCAAACTTGCTCTTGAAATGATTCATATGCAATTCATGCCTGCAGAAGAAGGCATCCAACATTTAATTCATGAGCTAGAAGCGGATGCCAACGAGAGCGAAGTACTTATTACCGACGATCGCTACTACCGCGCGTTTTATCCGGCGGAAACACTGATCGAAGCAAAATCAACTGTCGAAGGAGCGATTGAAACGCCTCTGCTGATTCCAGCCAGTACGCCCAGTTCTCAGCAAAGTGCTCAGCAGACGCAGAAGAATTGGCTTGCAACAGTCCATCCAGTGAAGGATCCTTTCCTGGCAGAACACTTGCTCGACGGTGCACCGCTACTGCCGTTTGTTGTGGCGACGGAGATGCTTCGCGAGGCAGCAGCAGCCTATTTCAGCTCGAATAATATTCTCCTTCGAGACATCACCGCTCACGGAGCTGTTCGATTTTTTAGCGATTCTGCTCAAGATTTGACACTCGTCGCCTCAGGTACCAGCGATCGTTCGCAGATCGAACTTCGAAGTGATTTTGTTTCGCGGAAAGGTATCGTCGTTGATCGCAATCGGCTGAACTTCTCCGCGCAGTCCATTGCGCAAACTTCAAATGCACTAGCGCGAGGCTGCGTACAACTACC